>JBEDUQ010000316.1:0-14161 GCA_040414855.1 Actinomycetota bacterium | reverse complement strand
GCGTAGCGCATCAGCTCGTAGCGCTTGGAGAGCTGGAGCTTGGTGAGGATGTTCTGGACGTGGTTCTGGACCGTCTTCACGCTGATGAAGAGCTTGTCCGCGATCTCGCGGTAGGTGTAGCCCTTGGCCACCAGCTTGAGCACCTCGGTCTCCCGCCGGGTGAGGCCGGGCTCGGAGGAGCCCGCCACCGCGCCGCTCATCCTGCGGAACTCGCCCAGCACCAGCCCGGCCAGGTTGGCGGAGAACACCGGCTCGCCCGCGCGGACCCGGGCCACGGCATCGACGATCTCGCCGGCGGTGGCACTCTTGAGCAGGTAGCCGCTGGCTCCGACCTTGACCGCCTCGAGGACGTCGGCCTCCTCGCCGGTGGCGGAGAGGACCAGCACCTTGATGTGCGGCGACTCCTCGACGATCCGGCGGATCGCGTCGACGCCGCGAACCGTCGGCAGGTTCAGGTCCATCAATACGACGTCCGGCATCGTCTCACGCGCCCGCAGGATCGCCTCGCCGCCGTCGGGCGCCTCGGCCACGACGACCGCCCGCCCGGACGAGTCGAGGTCCCCACGCACGCCGTCGCGCCATACGGGGTGGTCGTCGACCACCAGCACCCGAATCCGGTCGTCGCCGAGACCTGGCTTGACCTCCGGACCACGCTCGCTCATCGGCTCATCGGCTCATCGGCTCATCGGTCCTCCAGCCTCGCCGGCAGTCGCAACTCGATCTCGGTACCAGCACCCGGTGCACTCTCCACTCGCATGCTGCCGCCGAGCTGCTCGACGCGGCCTTTGATGCTCTTCACGATGCCCATCTTGCCGTCCGCCGCCAGCTTCGCCTCGTCATAGGAGAAGCCGGCCCCGTCGTCGCGAACCGCGACCACCACCGCGTCATCGTCCTCGTCGGCGAACAGCACGACCCGCGACGCGCCGGCGTGCTCCACCACGTTGTCGAGCGCCTGCTTGACCGCCGCGGTCAGCTCCTCGACATGGTGGACCGGGAGCCAGATCGGACCCGTCGCGCTGACCGTCAGCTGGATGGGCAGCCCCACCTGGGCCAACGTCTCGAAGGCGGCCCGCAGCGACGCGGTCCCGCTCGGCGCCTCCCCGGGGCCCCGAAGGATCAGCGCCCGCAGGGCACGCTCCTGGCTGGCGGCCATCTCGGCCAGCTTGGCGACCTCCTCGGCGGGGACCGCGCCCGCGCCGGCCAGCTCACGACCACGCTTGTGCACCATTGCGAGCGACTGGAGCACCGAATCATGGATCTGGCGGGCGAGCGACTCACGTTCCGAGAGCCTCGCCGCCCGCTCCCGGGCTCGCATCGTCTCGTCGGCCGCCCGGCGCAGTTCGGCCGCCGAGCGGTCGAGCAGTTGCGCGACCAGGCCGACCGCGCCACCGGCCAGAACGAAGTTCAGCGCCCCGCTGGCCAGGCTCAGAAGCGCCGGCGTGGTCTCGTCGAGCACATCGATGCCGTTGACGAAGTGGCTGGCCACCAGCGAGACGCCAAGCGTCACACCCGCCGCGAGCCCGGCCCGGAAGCCCGCGGTCGCGCCCCAGAACACGGCGGCGGCGACCGGGTACGCGCTCGCGAAGAAGGGGTGCGAGCCGCCCAGCTGCCCGTGCGCCACCACCACTCCAGAGACCAGGTTGAGCCCGACCGCCAGGATCAGGTCGGTGGCCAGGACCGGCGGCGTCCCCCGAGGTCGGGCAACCGTCAGCCAGACGGTCCAGGCGGTGGTGACCGCGATGGCGACGCCTGCCAGGATCGGCCGCTGGAGATCGCCGGAGATCACCGCGATCAGCGTCATCAACGCGAGCGTGACCCAGCGGAGCGCCAGGATGCCAAGGGACAGCACCGCCCGGCCACGGTCGGGCTCAGCCAGCGCCCGCCGTCGCGGTGGCCGCTCGAGTTGCCCAGCCGCGCCGACGCGCCCAGGTGAACCTGGGTCTCCGGCAGGCGCTCGCGCAGATGTCATCGCCGCCTCCAGTCTCCAAGCTGCCAAGCGCGGCAAGGACCTGAAGAAGTGACGAACTTAATGTAGAGCTACGGCTGCGCCTTTGACTCCACCGGCCCGCGACACCACCATCCCGTGCAGCAGTGCCCTCAACGAGCGGGAGCGTCGCCATGGCCATGCAGGATCCCGAGCCAGGGATGCAACGCGCGGCCGTCGAAGCCATGAGCACCCTGGACCGGGAGAAGAGCATGCTGCTGGGCATTGGCTACGCATTGAGCGTCGTCACCGCGCTCGGGGCGCTCTTGGTCGGCTCTCGCATCAGTTCGATCGCGCAGCTACTTGAAGCATAGAGCTGAGCTGACACTGCACTAGCGGCCACTCCCATGCCGGCAGACAGGGAGTCTGTCAGACGCCCCTCCCGAGCGAATGGGCCAGGTGGACCACGCGCTCCGCGCTGATGACCCTGGTGCTCACCGCGAGCGCCGCGTAGCAGCGGGGGTCCCGCCAGTTGCGCCTGAGCCCTCGAGCGGCCCACCGGAGGGCGGCGCCGCGCTCGCCCAGTGCGGCGTGGGCGAACGCGATCTGGCCCTGGATGCGGGCCTTCCCGAGCCGGTTCGCGGCGAGCTCGGGATGCTTGTCCAGCAGGTAGACGAGCGCCTGTATGATCGTCCGCCAGCGCGCGGCGAAGAACGACGACGTGTGCCAGTTGATCCGCACCAGGGGCTTGCGGACGATCATGACCGGCGCCACCGCGGCCGCTCGGAGCAGCCACTCGTAGTCTTCGCTATAGCCGCCGGGGATGTCCTCGTCCACCAGGCCGATGGAACCCAGCATCGCCTCGCGCCGTACCAGCACCGTGCACGGGTTGATCTCCATGAGGCGGTCGCGCAGCAGGTGCTCCAGGCCCACAGGCCCGGCGGGCGGCAGGCGCCGCACCTCCCGATCGAGGTAGCGGACGAGGATGCCGCACGCCACCGTGATTGCGCGAGGGTTGGCCCGGAGGACCTCGACCTGCTCCGCCAGCTTGCCGGGCAGCCACTCGTCGTCATCATCGCAGAAGGCGACCAGCTCGCCCCGTGCAGTCAGGACGCCGGTGTTGCGCGCGCCCGCGAGCCCTGGCGACCGGTCGTTCTCGACGATCCGGAGCGCCCGGCGCGCCGGCAGCTGGAACTCGACCTCGTGCGGCGAGCTCTGATCGAAGACGGCGATGCACTCGATCTCGCCAGCGTAGGGCTGGCCGACCACGCTCCGGATCGCTCGCCGCAGCAGGTCTGGTCGATCTCGGGTGGGGATGACGACGCTCACGCGCGGCAGTTGGCTGGGCGAGGTGGCGGACTTCATGGGTCCACTCTATTGCGGCGCATACGTAGCAGAAACATCCATACGCCGCATCGGAGCTACGCTGACCGGGCGTTCCCAGCAGAATCCCTCATATCCACACTGAATCGACAGACGCATGAGAATTCCGTGAGGTCCTGATGAGGCGACCCCGCCCTCAACGCGGAGCCCGTCCGCCACGGTTCGTGCTCGTTGGCGGATCTGGCTTCATCGGCACCGCGGTAAGTCGGATGCTCCGATCCCACGGCGCGGAGGTCGTCGTCGTGGACCGACAGCCGCCGCGGAAGCGGGCAGGCGACGTCACTTGGGTCCAACGGGACCTGCTGACCGACGATCCGGACCTGCCCCACGGTCGTGTGATGCTGATGCTCGGATCGGGTGACCCGCGGCCACGCTGGCCATGGACGCTCGCGCTCGACGGACCGCTCGCGGCGGCGCGACTGGGGCCGGCCCTGGCCGGTCGGGATGTCACGTTGCTCTCGTCTGTCGAAGTCTATGGCGCCGCACCGCCGCCGCTAGCCGAAGACACCGAGCCGGTGCTGCCGTGGACTCGCGAGGACATCGCCGCCTGGTGCGATGAGGCCGAGCGGCTCGCCCACGAGTCATGTCCGCCCTGGCGGGCTGCCGCGCTGTGCCGGCGGCTGAGCGACGGCGACCCGGCCGGTCGCTGGGTGTACGCGATGGCCAAGCTTGCCCAAGAACGGATCGTCGAGCGTGCCGGCGCTGGCCGGCTCACCGTGCTCCGCGTCGCGAACACATACGGCCTCGGTCAGGAGCGGGTGGTCGCCAACCTCGTGCGTGCAGCTCTCGCCGGCCGGCCGCTCAGGGTGACCGCCGGGGTCGAGCGGAGCTTCCTGCCGGTCGCAGAGGTGGGCCAGATCCTGCTCGCGGGGATCGGACCGGGAGTCTTCAACATCGGCTCTCGGTCACTGCGCCTGGAGGAGCTCGCCAGGCGAGTGCTGGCCGCCTGCGGGTCCACCGCTCCGGTCGAGCTGGTGCCCGCCTCGGGTCCGGATAGCTGCGGGATCGTGGACGTGCGCCGGCTCGCGGCGGCGGGCGTCCGGATCGCCGAGCCAGGTCCGGACCTCACGCGGTTCGCGGCAGAGTTGGCCGCCGACCAGGAACCGCTGTTCCATCCGCCGCTCCCCGTGGTCCTTCCCCCGCGACCCGCCCGGCCGGACGAGCTCTGCGACCGCCAGCAGGCGTCCCTGTGGAGCGGGTCCCTCAAGCATGGCAACCGGTGGTCTACCGAGCTCGCGCAGCAGCTCGCCAAGAGGCTCGAGCTGGACGAACGCTACGAGCTGCATCTGACCAGCTCGGGGACGGCCGCGCTGCGACTCGCCGTCGCCGCGGCCGCCGGCCCCGCAAGCCCCGGGCAGGTCGCCGCGCTGCCGTCGTTCACGTTCCCGGCCACCGCTGACGTCCTCGTGCAGCTCGGCTACGAGCTGCGGTTCGTCGACGTCGATGAGGCGACCTGGACCCTAGATCCGGCGACAACCGCCGCCGCGCTCGCCGCTGAGCGGATCGCGTTGGTCGTATGCGTGGACACCTTCGGCAACCCGTGCGACTACGAGCGGTTGCTCGCGGTCTGCGACGCCGCCGGGGTACCGCTGGTCGCCGACTCGGCCGCCGCCGTCGGCAGCCTCTGTCAGGGACAACCAGTGGCTGGCCACGCCGCGGCCCACGCGTACTCGATGAGCTTCGCCAAGGTGCTCTCCGCTGGCGGGGCAGGAGGCGCCGTGGTGCTGCCGGCCCGCACGCCGCTGTCCTCGGTGCCCGGTGCCTTCGATCCGATGAACGAGCTGCACGCCATCGCCGCCGTCGACCAGCTCGCCGTCCTGGACGACCTGCTCCGTCGGCGCGAGCAGGTCGGCGCGGTGTACCGCCACGCGGCGAGCGACCTCGGCATCGACGTGCAGCGGGTCCGGGGTGGCGACCTGCACAACTGGACCCACTTCGTGGTACGGGTCCCCGACCGAGACACGCTGGCCGCGCGGCTCGCGCGGCTCGGGGTCGGGACCAAGCCGTATTTCCGCGCCCTCCACCGCGGCCCGTCCTACCCTGGAGCGACGCACCTGCCGGTCACCGACAGGCTCGACGCACAGGCGCTTGCGCTGCCCATGTCCTCCGAACTGACCCCGGCGGACGCCGAGCGGGTCGCCCTGGCCCTACAGCGGTCCCTCGGCTGACCTAGGTCCCGGCAGACTGGCGACGCCCGCTCGCAAACAGCTGCTTGCCGGCGTCGGCCATCGCGGGTTCGACCGCCAGGGCCCGCTCCACGGCGAGCTGGCCATTGGGGTCCTCTGCCAGACGCGCGGCGAGCGCGTCACGACCGACCGCGCTGGCCGAGACCAGTAGGCCGGCGACCTGGACGGATTCCAGTCCGGCGGCGGCCATCATGCGCTCGAGCCCGTCCCGGTCGAACAGGTGCAGTTCGGCGGCGTAGCCGCCCATCGCCCAGAGACCCCGCCGGCTCCGCAGCCGCTCCAACGCCTCTACCACCCGACCCGCGCGGATGAGCTCGAGGACCAGCGCGACCAGCGAGTCGACCAGCACGCAGACGATCCCGCCGGGGCAGACCCACGCCGCCATGCGGGCGAGCATCGCGGCGGGGTCGGCGGTGTACTGGAGCGAACCCATGGCAATCGCCATGCACGCCTGGCCGTGGGGAAGTGCGGCATCCTCCATTGGACCTTCCACCAGCATGAAGCGATCGCCAACCGGGCGCCTTCGAAGCTCCATGACCATCGCCGGCGCCTGCTCGAGGCCCATGACCTCGTAGCCCAGTCCGACCAGACGACGGGCCCAGCGGCCAACGCCGCAACCGGCGTCGATCACCAGGTCGGGTGGCGGCGGCAACAGCCCGGTGACTCGTTCCCAGGCGAGGTCGTCGTACGCGCGCCGGTGGCTTGCCTGGAAGTGGTCCTCGTAATCGGCGGCGAGCGAGTCGAACAGCGGCACACTGGAGCGCATCAGCGCGTTCCCAGGTGGCGGGCATGGGTGCGCCAGAGCGCGTCCGCCAGGTAGCTCGACGGCCGCCACCGCAGGTTGAGGCTGTAGTTGCTGCCACAGCCGACGCAGTCCTTGCGGAATAGCCTGGCGTGCTCGTCGCGGTAGTGCGAGGACCCGATCACCTCGGCGATCCGCCGTGTGCGCACGTTGAAGGTGGGATCGTGGCCCCAGCAGCCGCCGATCTCGCCACGCGAGTGGATCATCAGCTTCAGCTGCGACTCCGCGCACGGCAGGTCGCGTTGGACCAGCTCGGTGAAGTGCCGGCGGACGTACGCGAGGTCGGAGTAGCGCGGCAGCCAGCGGCGGTCCGAACGGGCGATCGCCTCCAGGCGAGCCATGACCTCGTCCAACTCGGTCTGGTCAACGGCCGCCTGGTCTGCGACGCCCGGCGCTCGGAACAGGAAGGTGCGGTCGGTGGCGAGGTTCAGGTACAGCCTTACGCGGAGCCCCTGAGCCAGCGACGCGATCTCGGGCAGGTGGCTCAGGTTGTCCCGCATGACCGTGAAATTCATCCGCACCTTGAGGCCGAGGCGCTCGCGCTCGGCGAGCAGCTCACGCAGATGGCCGACGGTGGTGTGGAAGGCCCCGAGGCGTCCCCGGATGCGGTCGTGGACGAGCGCGTTCGGCCCGTCGACGGAGATGTTGAAGCTGCGAACGCCTGCCTCCAGGAGCGAGGCCCGCATCGGCGCGGTGAGCCGGATTCCGTTCGTATTCAGATGCAGGTGCCGCACGCCTTGGTCGTGGGCGAAGCGCATCAGCGCGACGGCGTCCGGGCGGATGAGCGGCTCTCCGCCGGTGAAGTTCAGCTTGTGGATGCGCAGCGCGACGAGCTGCGCAATCACGTCCTGCCACTCGTCAGTGGACAGCTCGCCCTTGGTGTTTTCACGCCAGCAGTTGCAGCTGATGCAGCGAAGGTTGCAGTTCTCGGTCAGAAATAGCTCCGCCACGAGCGGTCGGACGTGCAGCCGCGGGAGGAGCCGCTCCTTGACGGCGAGCGCCCCGAAGAACCTCCCCAAGCGGATCGCCTCGCCGGGCGTCATGGCCGCTCCCGCCGTGGGTTCGCGGTGGGCTGCCCAGTCACGGGACCAGCTCCGCACAGATGGCATCCAGGGTCGCGACCAGCCGGCCGGGGTCGACCACGGGGCGCAGCGAGCGGTCGGCGATCAGCCGCGCCTCGACGGCGGCGTGCTCGCGGACCATCGAGCCGAGCCCCGCGACGTCCCACGCCGCCACGACCCGTGCGGAGGCCGACTCCTCCTCGAGGAACGCGACCTGGTGGTCGTTGCCCATCTCACCTCGGCGCGCCTCCCTGGCTGCGGCGATCGGTACCTTGCCGACTCGCTGCACGAGCCGGACGGTGTTGCCGGCGTGGGTGACCACCACGTCGGCGGCCGCAACCCGGGCGAGCAGCTCGGGATACGGCACGAAAGTTGCGTGCGGGCACGATGGCCGTACGGTGGCGGTCCCGATCTGCGCGAAGACGTCGTGCTCGGGGCAGAGCTGGTCGACCGCCGCCACGAGCCGGTCGAACGGCCAGCGGCCCATCCCGACTGTGACCAGGACGTTGGCCATGTCAGTAGAGGTCTCCGAGGACTATCGCGTCGGGGCGGAGGCGGAGCTGCTCCGGTCGCTGCACCAGTACGCGGGCGGCCAGCCGCGAGCACACCCGGCTGGCCAACCCTGGCTGCGTTACCAGGTTGAGCGTCTCCAGCCATAGCGCGGGCACGCGCCGCATCTTGGCGGCGAGAAAGAACCCGATGGCCACGCCGGTCCCGGCGGACACAAGCAGGTCCGGACGGTCCCGCCCGAGGATCCGCCAGGCCGTGATAGTTGCGCCGACCAGACCCAGCGGCCGCGCGGCAACTCGCTCGGGGAGCCAGTGGACCCGCTGCCCGGCAAGGAGCGCTTCGGTGTCGGCGGCGGCGACGGCCGCCCAGACCGCGTCGTGGCTCGACCACCAAGCCCGAAGGCCGAGCAGGTCGAGCAGCACCCCGCCGCTCGAAGTCACCAGGAGGATTCGATAGCGGCGGTTGCGCGCCGTACTCGACACGTCAGACACGCTACGTTCATACCATCCTCCCTGTAGGCCGAGCATGCTGCATCTGCCGTAAATGCCGACCCCGGTCGACCCGACTTCGTCGCGTCCTTGGCGCTCAGGGGCTCTGGCCCAGTCGAGCGACGGCGCGGGCGAGGGCGTCTTCGACCAGGAACCGGTCGGGCCCCGGATCGTCGCGCAGGCCGTCCAGCGAGCCGATGATCGTGACCACGTCGGCCCACGGGTGATAGTGCGAGCCGGTCACGTCCTCCCAGATGGCGGTGAAGCGCTCGGCCACCTCGAGACCGTACTGGAACAGGTTGCCGCGGCAGTGGCCGACGTCGACACAGGCCGGCCCGATGCTGGCCGAGGCCCAGTCCACCACGCCGGTCACGCTGCCCCGTCGCCAGAGGACGTTGCCGGGGTGGTAGTCCCGGTGGGTGAACACGGCCGGGCCGGCGTCGTTCGGCGTGGGCCCGTGGAACAGCTCGACCGCCCGGCTCCAGACTCGCGGCCAGCGTGCCCACGCCGGCGGTTCATACCGGTCCTGCCGGTAGGGGGCGAACGGGCGGATCACCCCGGGCGGCGGCAGCGGTGCCGAGTGGATCCCGGGCAGCGGCCCGGTCAGGCGCTCCAGCCAGCGGTCGACATCCCGCGGGAACCACTCCGGTCGGCCGGCGATCCGCGACATCAGCAGCGCCGGCACGCCGGCGTTCGCGCCGGTCGGGTCCACGGCCAGCAGTCGCGGGGTCGCCACGGCGCCGCCGAGATCGAGACCGGCCACGAGCTCGAGCGCCCGCGCCTCTCGCTCGGCGAGGTCCGGCTCCTCGATGACGTCCTCGGGCCGGACGTAACGACGCAGCACGACCCGCTCGACCGCACCGCTGGCGCCCGTCAGCGAGAGCAGATGCACCGCGGTCGCGCCGCCGCCCCGCAGCGCTCGCGCCGAGGTGACGGTCCCGCCCAGCTCCCGTGCCGCCCAGGCCAGCGCCGCCCGTGGCGGCCGCGATCGCAACAGCCGCCGGGTCTCCTCGTCGTCGTCGAACCCGTACGCGACGACCGGGCCGGGGACCGGAGAAGGTAGTAGTGGAGTAGGCGAGCCCGCGGCCGGGACCGGGGACCGCCGGTCTCCCAAGCCGGAGCCACGCGGCGGGACCGCGCTCACCGTCGCTCCCCCGCCCCGAGGACCCCGAGAAGCCTGAGCCGCTCGACCGCGACCTGCCGCGACGCAATCCCTCTGGCGCCGGCGGCCCACTCCCGCCAGGCCGGCCACCGTTTCTTGTCGAAGCCTTCGTGGTCGAACTCAACCGCGTCGACCACCAGGTCGCGAACCGCGCGGAGCCGATCCGGGTCGCCGAGCCCGGGCCATGGCAGGTACTCGATCGTCCACGCCAGCCGCTTGTCACGACCGGCCGAGGAGTGGAACAGGTGCAGGTGGAAGGCAATCACGTCACCCGGCGAGGTCTCCAGCACAATAGCGGGGACTGGCCACTCCTCGAACCCTTGCACCCCTGGGTCCCGTGACCAGTAGGCGCGCATTCGACGGCCGAAGCCCGGGGCGTGGGAGCCAGGGACGACCCGCAGCGCCCCGTCGGCGGCGCTGCGCGGCTGGAGATGGACCAGGAACTTCACGCCGCCGACATCCGGGCCCTGATCGGTATGCCATCCCGCGTTGCTGGTGAAGCAGGTCGCGATCGGCGCCGTCGGCACGGTTGGCACGCCGAGCAGCGCGGCCGAACCCTGGAACAGTCTCGGGTCGTCAGCTATCAGCGCCTGGCTCAACGGCGTCCGGTCGAGCGACAGCGGTAGGAAATCGCCCCGGATCCCGCCGGTGCCTTCAGGATCGGTGTCGGTCCCGATCCCGCCGAAGGCCTCGCCGAGCGCCCGGGTCACCTCGCCGGTGAGCGCGGACACTTCGCGGTCGTCCAGCAGACGACGCAGGACGACGAAGCCGAACGCCTCGAAATGGGCGAACTGCTGCTGGTTGATGCTGAACACGATGATCTCCTCGATGTCGCCACGGGGTCGCAAGGCACCGCCGGACGGCGGGAGGAGATCGAGCGCGTCAACGTCAGGTGAAGCCGGTTCTTCGCATCTGGCCCCTCCTGGCCTCTCAGGCCGAGGCATCGGGTCGTGCCGTCCAGAAAGTATCGCTCCCCGAAGTGACGAGGACGAGGGAAATTTGCCCTCGCTTGAGCGGCGCAGGCGCGCCCGAACTGGCGAATAGGTGAGCCGCGCCAACTCGGTCTGCCGCGCAAAACCTACCTAAAACTCCGGCGATTTCGCTCATGAAATTTTCGTATGGTACAAAGGGCGCCGTACCCCTAGAGCCGAAACATGGTGGACGCAGCCTGTAACGAGTTACCGTTGCGCTCAGCGTACTTCAGTCGAAAATGCGTATTCCCCCGCTTGGTTTAGTTCCGCCAATATCGTCTGTCCAGCCAAGGAGCCACGCATGCTCGCCCCACCTACCCCAGAGACAGGTCCAGCCGTGTGCTCCGACCGACTCGGCGCCCGCACGGCACCGTGCTGACCTATCTCCTGGAGATCCGAGCGTGGCTTCAGACGGGTCGGGTGTACCCATTCGCGGTCTTCATGACGCTCGTCTGGTCCCTGTGGTTGCTTCGAGTCACCCTCGGACGCTTCTATCGGCCCGCGACACGTCGTTGGGAGCCCACGACCTCGGTGGTGATCCCCGTCGTCGACGAGGCCGTGGAGCTTTTCAGCTTCGTGCTTGGACGCATCGTCATGCAGCGGCCGACCGAGGTGATCGTGGTCATCAACGGTCCACGCAACCCCGCGCTCGAGCAGGTGTGCCGTCGGCTCGGAGTGTGGTGGTTCTGGACCCGCACGCCTGGCAAGCGCAACGCGGTTCGGATCGGTGTCGAGGCCGCCAGCGGCGAGATCGTGGTGCTGGTCGACTCCGACACGATCTGGACCGCGGACACGCTGTCCGAGCTGACCAAGCCATTCCGGGACCCGAGGGTCGGTGGGGTGACCACACGCCAGCGGATCCTCGACCCGAGCCGCTCCGTGCTCACCCGGTGGGCGGATTGGCTGGAGAGCGTCCGAAGCGAGTACTCGATGCCGGCGATGAGCGCCCTTGGGACGGTCGGCTGCCTGCCTGGGAGGACGATCGCGTTCCGCCGCAAGATCCTGCTGGAGTGTATGGAGAAGTTCTTGAGGGAGCGGTTCCTCGGCGTGTTCCTGGAGGTGAGTGACGACCGGGCGCTGACCAACTACACGCTCAAGGCGGGCTACAGGACGGTGTACCAGTCCACCTCACTGGTCTACACCGACGCGCCCACCGAGCTGTGGAAGCTGGTCAAGCAGCAGTACCGGTGGGCGCGGGGTTCCCAGTACAACACCCTGCGCATGCTGCCGTGGATGCTCCTGCACGCGCCAATCCTCGCCATCCTTTACATCTCGGACATCGTGGTTCCGTTCGTTCTGCTTGGCGCCTTCGCAGCGTGGGCCGCGGCGCTCGCCACACAGCAGAAGTGGGACTTGTATGCGGACTTTCCGCTCCCACAGGTTCCTTGGCAGGCGCTGGTGATCACCTTGGGTCTCGCTCTGGTGATGACGCTGTTCTCTATGGCCATCCGGTTTGGACGCCATTTCGCGTATCGGCCGCAGGACCTGGTCTATCTCCCGGTATTTATGCTGATCAATACCACGCTCCTCATGCCGATCCGGATAGCTGGGTTCTTTCGTATGGCCCACAACGCCAGCTGGGGCACCCGGTCGCACGGCTTCCGGGGTGACGCAAGGAGCAGTCCACTGATCGTGATTCCCTACTTGCTTGGCTGCATGATGCTCCTCTCCTCGGTGATGCTCAGTGTCTGACTACGACGACTTCGCCGCGCGCAGGCGCCAGCGGACCTGGTTGCTCCTCAACATGGGGCCGAGCAGTGGCAGGCGCCCCCGCGCGCGGCTACGTCTCTGGATGCTGATCCACGCGGTGCTGCTCGGCAGCCTGGTCTACAGCGTCGTGGCGGTGGTGACCCCTGGGCTGCCCGCGCCACGGATCGTCAGCAGCCTGCGCACCAAGCCCATTCAGCGGATTTCGTTCACGCCAGCCCCTCCCACCGTGCCGAGCAAGGGCCAGATCCTCCACCTCGTTGGCAAGCAATTCGGAGTGAGCACCTACAAGGCACCCTGGTCCTTGGCGGAGGTCGACCAGGTTGCCAAGAGCTCCGGCGCGCACCCGACGATGATCGAGTACTTCGTCAAGTGGACCGAGCCGTTTCGCCCTGAGGCGGTCTCGCTCTGCTACAACCAGAACGCGCTACCGGTGCTGTCCTGGGAACCGTGGGCCGGGCCGGAGCACGGGCTCGACCAGCCCGCGTATGCGCTGGCCGGAATCGCCGCGGGCAAGTACGACAACTACATCGCACAGTTCGCCAAAGGGATTCGGAATCAGCGCTGGCCGGTCGTGCTGCGGTTCGCCCACGAGATGAATGGCAACTGGTACCCATGGTCGGAGCAACGCGCCGGGAACAGGCCTGGCGACTACGTACGCGCCTGGCGCCACGTGCATGCGCTCTTCGACCGGGTCGGCGCCACCAACGTCATCTGGGTGTGGAGCCCGAACATCATCAGGGCGGTCCCGGGCGTGAGCCTCCAAGCGCTCTACCCTGGCGACCGGTACGTGGACTGGGTAGGAGTCGTCGGATACGGGGTCCGAGAATCCACCGCGGCGACAACCTTCGACCCGACGCTTGCGGTCCTGCGCCAAATCACCCACCGGCCGGTGCTGATCACCGAGACGGGGGCGCAGCCCGGTGCCACCAAGGCAGTGTGGACGAGTGACTTCTTCCGTTGGCTCAACCTTCACCACGAAGTGATCGGGTTCATCTGGTTCGAGCGTGACAAGTCCACCGGCGGGCGCACCGATTGGCGGTTCACCGCGGATCCTCTGACACTCCGCGCGTTTCGCAATGGCATCGCCCGGACCAAGCTCGTCCGACTGGTGTAACAGCGAGGCCGGAGGATCTCGGGTCAGGTCGACCGCGTTCGCACCACACCCTTCTGGAACGCGCGCAGCGATGCTCGGCTCGTGTCGAAAGGCCAGTCCCGGTCCGGCTCGCCCTGCGCCTTGACGAATTCATCGAACCAGGTCAGACAGGTGACCGGGTGGGTGGAGAGCACCGCCTCGAACATGTTGGTGATCCAGGTCGCCTTGTCACCGCCGTGCTCGGTGCAGGCTGTCTCGCCGATCCACAATGGCTTCCTTGGATTCATCGCGCGCAACTGCGCATAGAACGGCCCGATCAGCTCGGCGAACTGTCTCCAACGGCGCTTACCCGGGCGCATGTACCCGTTGACGACCAATTCATCGACATAGTCGTCGCCAGGATAGAAGCTGGCCAGGGGCTCCCGGCTCCCTTGCGCGTGGACTCGGTTGTAGCAGAGCTGCATCACCACCCGATCGCCCGCCACCGCCCGAGCACGCTCGGCGACGTGACGCCACGCCGGGATGAAATCAGCCACCAGATTGCCCGGCGAATAGGTGCCCCAGGGATACCAGTCGCCGTTGAACTCGTGCAGGGGACGCAGATGGAGCGGGCGTGGGAGCTCGCTGAACGCGTGCAACCAATTGTCGAAGGCCGCGTCGTGACGGCCCATGGCGATATTGCGCAGACTGAAGGCCGGGTCGTGTGGCTGATGACCGTCCCACCATTCAAGCGTGAGGACGACTTCGTAGCCCGCCTCCATCATCCGGCGGAGCTTCCCGCGGATCGGGTCGTTCAGCTTCGCGAAAAGCAGCACGACGTCAGCCTTGCGCTTGGCCAGCTTCTCGGCGCGCGCCAGGTTGACGTCCAGGT
>JBEDUQ010000315.1:0-12186 GCA_040414855.1 Actinomycetota bacterium | reverse complement strand
ACCGACGCGAGCAAGGTCAACCAGGCGATCGGCCGCACCGACAAGACCTACGTGGTCGGGCCGGTCAAGTTCGACGCCCAGCACACCGCGAAGCTGCCGATCGCCGAGCTCCAGTGGCAGGGCGGCGGGACCAGGGTGGTATGGCCGGCCGAGCGCGCCACCGGCAAGCTGCTGTTCCCGATCCCGGGAGCCGGGGCCTAACTGCCCGCTGAGCCCCGCGCTTGCGGGTTCCGGCGCCGGGCGTCCCCGGCCCGCGCGCCGCCCGAGTTAGAGCCCGACCAGCGGCCGCAGGTGACGCGGCGGCGGCGAGCCATGCGCGAGCATCTGGTCGTGCAGCGCACGCGGGCGGATGCCCGGCGAGGCGGCGGCCAGGTCGGCGGCGATGTCGCTCATCTCGATGTAACCGACGAAGTAGGTCGACAGCTGGGTGGAGCTGAGCAGGGCCCGGCGCCACTTGCCGGCGGCCTCGCCCTCCTCCTGGTGGCCGCGCTCCAGCATCAGCCGCATCGCCTCGTCCTCGGTCATGCCGTGGGCGTGCACGCGGGCGTCGAGGATCGCGTTGATGGTCATCCGCAGCTGCATCTTGAGCTGCTGCATGCGCAGCACGTCGCCGCGGTAGCCCTGGTCGGCGGCGACCCGCTCGGCGTAGACCGCCCAGCCCTCGACCATCGGCCCGCTGAGCAGGGCGGCCCGCACCTTGGTCGGGGCGCTGAAGCGCCGGGCGTGGGCGAGCTGGAGGGCGTGGCCCGGCATGGCCTCGTGGATGGTCAGGTTGTGGATCATGTGGGCGTTGTACTCGCGGTAGAACGACTCGACCCGCTCGGGCGGCCAGTCGGCCGGCGTCGGAGAGACCGCGAAGAAGGTCGGCAGCGGCGCCAGCTCCAGCGGCCCCGGCGGGTCGCAGTACGCCGACGCGACCCCACGGTTGAACTCCGGCATCTCGATGATCTCGATGGGGTCGTCGTACAGGGTGACCAGGTCGTGCTCGCGCACGAACCCGGTCGCTCCCTCCAGCGAGCGGCGGCACAGGTCGAGGATGGTGGCGTCGTCGGGCCGGTCCTCGGCGAGGCGGTCGAGCACGCGGCGCACGTTCTCGCGCCCGACGCGGCCGCCGTCCAGGCGCGCCGCGGTCGCCTCGATGTCCTCCTCGACCCTGGCCAGCTCGGCCTCGGCGCGCGCCAGGATCTCGTCGGAGCTGGCCGCCGCGTCCAGGGTCGAGGCCAGCTTGCGCGCGAACTTCTCCGGCCCGATGCGGGGGTCCGGGCCGGGCCCCTCCAGGCCCGCGAGCCGGTCGGCGAGCCAGCGGCCGTGCTCCTCGACGGCCGCCAGCGCCGCCGCCCGCACCGCGTCGACCTCGACGCGCATGGCCGGCTCCCGCTCCAGCGCGCGGTCGACCTCCTGGGTGATCAGCGCCGCGGTGCCCCCGAACTGGCCGATCGCGGTCTCGAGGTACACCCGCGGCATGGCGCGGAGCGTCCGCCTGGCGACCTCGAGCGAGGCCGGCACCTCGGCGAGCCGGCCGGCCAGCGACCGCAGCCGCTCGCCCAGCGGCGCGAAGTCGCGCGCCAGCAGCGTGTACAGCGCGCCGGCGGGGTTGGCGACCAGTGGGTTCCACTCGTGCTCGCGGAGCACGTCCAGCTCGTAGAGCCCTCGGGCGAGCGCCGCGCGGAGGATCTCCGCGTCCACCCGGTTGTCGGGCAGCAGGGCGTCGAGGTCGAGCGCGTCCAGCTCGACAATGCCCGCCTCGAGCGTGCGGCGCTCGCTCTCCAGCGCCTCGGGGCGGGCGTCGGGCAGCCGGTCGTCGAGGCGGTGGTCGCCGAGCTCGGTGGCCGCCTCGGGATGCATCGCGAGCAGCTGGTCGAGGATCGACGTCGCCATCGGCACGAACCGGGCGTCCTCAGCTCCCGGTGCGCCAGCATCCCGCTCCGCGTTCATCCCTGGCCGACCTCGCCATCTCGATGGTGCCGGACGGTCACGCCCGCACGTCGTCAATCACGTCAATCAAAATCGATCAGTAGGAGCGTGGCAGCCCGAGGCTCCGCTCCGCCACGAAGTTCAGGATCATCTCACGGCTCACCGGCGCGGTCCGCAGGACCCTGGCCATGCCCCAGAAGTCCGCCAGCCCGTACTCGGTCGCGAAGCCGTTGCCGCCGTGGGCCTGTATGGCCGCGTCCAGCGCGTGCAGGGACGCCTCGGCCGCCGCGTACTTGGCCATGTTGGCGACCTCGCCGGCCTCGGGCCGCGCCTGGTCGTGCGCCCACGCCGCCTTCTGGGTCGCCAGCCGCGCCAGCTCGAGCTCGATCTTGGCGGCCGCCAGCGGGTGCGAGATCCCCTGGTGGGCGCCGATCGGGGCGTCCCAGACCTTGCGCTGGCCGGCATAGGCGGCGGCCTTGGCGAGCGCGTACCGTCCGATGCCGTTGGAGCCGGCCGCGCCGATGATCCGCTCCGGGTTGAGCCCGTTGAAGACCTGCCGCAGCCCGTCGCCCTCGGTGCCGAGCAGGCGGTCCTGCCCGACCGCGACGCCGTCGAAGAACAGCAGGAACTGCTTCTCGGGAGCGGCCACCTCCAGCGGGATCACGCTGCGGGTCAGGCCGGGGGCATCGGTGTCCACGATGAACAGCGACAGACGCCCGCGGCCGCTGGCCGGGTCGGTGCCGGTGCGGGTGACCACCAGGATGCTGTCGGCCTCGTCGACGCCGGAGATGAAGTGCTTGGTGCCACGGATGGTCCAGCCGTCGCCCTCGCGGGTGGCGGTGGTGGAGAGCCGGTGGCTGTTGGAGCCGGCCTCGGGCTCGGTGATCGCGAACACCATCTTGCGCTCGCCGCTGGCGAGCCCGGGCAGCCATCGGTCGCGCTGCTCCGGCGTGCCGAACCGGGCGATGATCGTGCCGCAGATCGCGGGCGAGACCATCAGCAGCATCAGCGGGCAGCCGTGCGTGGCCAGCTCCTCGGCGACCACCGCCAGCTCGGCGATGCCCATGCCCCCGCCGCCGTAGCGCTCCGGGAGGCTCACCCCGATGAAGCCGGCCGCGGCCACGTCCCGCCACAGCTCGTCGCTGTGCCCGCCGCTCTTGACCTTGGCGCTGAAGTAGTCGTGGCCGTACTTGGACGCGATCCTGCCGACCGCCTCGCGCAGCATGGCCTGCTCGCTGGTCTCTCCGAAGTCCATCTCAGCCCCTCTCCGGGTCGCGGTCGATCAGCTCGACGGGAAGCTCGACGGTCCTCGAGCGCAGGTACTCCCCCAGCCCCTTTGCCTGCGGGTCGAAGCGGACCGACGAGGAGACGCCCTCGCCGAGCAGCCCTTCGACCACGAAGTTGAGCGACAGCAGGTTCGGCAGCTCGTAGCGCCGGACCTGGAGCGCCGCCGCCTCCGGCAGCAGCCGCCTGAACCGCTCCAGGTCGAGGTTGGCGGCGAGCCAGGCGTACCCCTCCGGGCTCCGCGCCCAGACGCCCACGTTGGCGTCGCCGCCCTTGTCCCCCGACCGTGCCCCGAACGCGACCCCCAGCGGCACGCGCCGGGTCGGTCCGGCGGGCGGCGGCGGGGTCGCGCGCAAAGGCGGGTCCGGCCGCGGCTCCGGCCGCTGATCCGGGTCCCCGGCTCCCCCGAGCGGCTCCGGCCGCTGAGCCTGGTCCCCGGCTCCCCCAATGACCGCCGGGACCGCCACGCGCTCGCCTTCGGGGGTGACCACCACCTGCTCGACCGATTCCGCCGGCACGAACACCGCCGAGTAGACGCCGTAGGGCGACGCCTCGCCCGGCGGGGTGGTCGGGTAGCAGCCGGGGTAGCTCGACAGCGCCAGCTCGACCACCGCGTTCGAGAACGCCCGCCCGACCTTGGCCGGGTCGGGGTCCTTGACGGTCACCCGCAGCTCGGCGACGGACTGGTCCTGGCGGTCGGCGTCCAGCAGCGGCCGGCCGACCAGGCGCACGTCGACCTCGGCGAAGCGGTCGCGGCCGCCGAGCCTCCGCAGCAGCGCGGCCTCGGCGGCGGCCGCCTTGGCCTCGACGTCGAGCCCGGTCAGCACCAGGGTCATGGTGTTGCGGAAGCCGCCGAGCCAGTTGACCGCGACCTTGGCCAGCTCCGGCGCCGGCTCGCCACGGGTCCCGGACAGCCGCACGCGGTCCGGCCCGGCCGGCTCGACCGTCACGGTGTCGAAGCGGGCGACCACGTCGGGGTTGGCGTAGGCGGGATCGCCGATCTCGTAGAGCAGCTGCGCGGTCACGGTGCCGACCGAGACCAGCCCGCCGGTCCCCGGGTGCTTGGTGATCACCGCGCTGCCGTCCTGGTCGATCTCGGCGATCGGGAAGCCGGGCGGCGCCGAAGGGTCCGGCAGCTCGCGGAAGAACGCGTAGTTGCCGCCGGTCGCCTGGGTGCCGCACTCCAGCACGTGCCCGGCGACCACGGCGCCGGCCAGCCGGTCCCAGTCGCCGGGCGACCAGCCGAAGCGCCACGCGGCCGCGCCGCTCACCAGCGAGGCGTCGGCGACCCGCCCGCACACCACCACGTCGGCGCCGGCGCCCAGCGCGGCGGCGATCCCCGAGCCGCCGAGGTAGGCGTTGGCGGTGACCGGCTCGACCCCGTCCGGCAGCAGCTCCTTCAGCTCGGCCAGCCGAGGCAGCAGGTCGTCGCCCTCGACGTGGGCGATCCGCGGCCCCAGGCCGAGCCTCCCGGCGAGCGACCGCAGTGCGGCGGCGAGCCCGGCCGGGTTCAGCCCGCCGGCGTTGGCGACCACCTTGACGCCGCGGTCGAGCGCGAGCCCGAGCACGTCCTCCATCTGTCGCAGGAAGGTGGTGGCGTAGCCGGCGTCGGGATCCTTCGAGCGCGCCCGCCACAACAGCAGCATGGTCAGCTCGGCGAGGTAGTCGCCGGTGAGCACGTCGATCTCCCCGCCCTCGAGCAGCTCGCGCGGCGCGCTCAGCCGGTCGCCGTAGAACCCGGAGCAGTTGGCCACGCGCAGGGCCACGGTCAGCGTCCCTTCCAGCGGGGCTGGCGCTTCTCGACGAAGGCGCGCGGGCCCTCCTGGGCGTCCTCGCTGGCGTAGACCGGCTCGAACAGTCGCCAGCCGCCCTCGAGGGCTTCCCGCGGGCCGAGCCCGGCCGAGCGGTAGACCATCGCCTTGGCGGCCCGCACCGACAGCGGCGCGTTGGCGGCGATGGTCGCCGCCATCCTGGCCGCCTCCTCATGCAGCGACGCCCCCGGCACGACCGCGTTGACCAGCCCGACCTCGAGTGCCCTGGCGGCGCCGATCGGTCGGGCGGTGAGCAGCAGCTCCATCGCCACCCTGGGCGGGATCAGCCACGGCAGCGGCGCCGCCCAGGGCGCGCCACGGCCCCAGCGCGCCTCGGCGATCGCGAAGGTAGCGTGCTCGGCGGCGATGCAGAGGTCGCACATCTGCGCCAGCAGGAAGCCGCCGGCGTAGGCGGCGCCGTTGACCGCCGCGATCACCGGCTTGGCGATCTCGAGGTTGAGCCCGAGCTGCGGCGCCATGTCCCTCGGCGGCACCGTCAGGCCGTCGGCGGCCATCTCCTTGAGGTCGGCGCCGGCGCAGAAGGCGGCGTCGCCGGCGCCGGTCAGCACCAGGACCTTGGCGGTCTCGTCGGCGTCGAAGCGCCGGAAGCCGTCCCAGAGGCCGCGACCCACCGCGCGGTCGATGGCGTTGCGGGCCTCGGGCCGGTCGATGACCAGCCAGGCGACGCCGTCCTCGACGCTGTAGCGGACGGGCGCGTCCTCAGCCATCGGCCGCCTCGGGGTGGAGCACCGCGAGCACGGTGCCGCCGTCGACCTCGTCGCCCTCGGCGACCAGCACCTCGGCGACCACCCCGGCCTGCGGGGCGGTCACCCGATGCTCCATCTTCATCGCCTCCATCACCACCAGCAGCGCGCCGGCCTCGACCCGCTCGCCAAGGGCGGCGGCGACCCGCCGGACCACGCCAGGCAGCGGCGCCTCCAGCGACCCGGCGGCCGGCTCGGCGGCGCTCGGCTCGGGGAGCCGGGGCAGCTCGCGGAGCACGCTCGGGCCGAGCGGGCCGTCGACGTGGTGCAGGTCGCCGACCACGTGGACCTCGAAGCGGCGCAGCACCCCGTCGGCCTCCAGCTCGACCAGGTCGGGCGCGCACGAGCGCAGCCGGACGTCGCGGCGCTCGCCGCCCGCCTCGACCTCCAGGCCGTCGCGGCCGAGCCGGTAGCCGACCGAGATGCCCTCGAAGTCGACCACCTGGAGCCGCGACGGGTTGTTGCGCCAGCCGGACGGCAGGGTCTGGCCAGCGCGGCGCGCCGCCTGGCCGGCCAGCGCCGCCGCGACCGCGTTGAGCCACCGGGTCCGCGGGTCCGGGGGCGGCTCCGCGAGGTCGCCGTCCAGGTGCCGCTCCAGGAAGCCGGTGTCGACCTCGCCGGCGAGGAACGCCGGGTGCCGCAGCACCCGCACCAGCAGCCCGCGGTTGGTCGCGGGCCCGTGGATCCTGGCGCGCTCCAGCGCGTCGGCGAGCAGCCTGGCCGCCTCGGCCCGGGTCGGCGCGTGCGCGATCACCTTGGCGAGCAGCGGGTCGTAGTGCGGCCCGACCACGGAGCCGTCGGCGACGCCCGCGTCGACCCGGACCCCTGGCCCGCCGACCCGGAACCGGTGCAGCCTGCCGACCGCGGGAACCAAGCCGCGGCTCGGGTCCTCGGCGTAGAGCCGCGCCTCGATCGCGTGCCCGTCCAGAGCGGGCGCGGCCGCCGGCAGCGGCTCGCCCTCGGCCAGGCGGATCTGGAGGCGGACCAGGTCGAGCCCGGTGACGCACTCGGTGACCGGGTGCTCCACCTGGAGCCTCGGGTTCATCTCCAGAAAGCTCGGCTGGTCGCCTGACAGCAGGAACTCGACGGTGGCCAGCCCGGTGCAGCCGACCGCGCGCCCAGCCGCGACCGCCAGCTCGCCGAGCCGCTCGCGGAGCGCCGCGTCCACCGCCGGCGACGGCGCCTCCTCGACGACCTTCTGGTGGCGGCGCTGGATCGAGCACTCCCGCTCGAACAGGTGCACCACCCGGCCGGCCGCGTCGCCGGCGATCTGCACCTCGACGTGGCGGGCGCCCTCGAGGTAACGCTCCACGAACACCTCGCCGTCCCCGAACGCCGCCGCGGCCGCGCGGCGACCGGCCTCCAGCGCCTCGTCCAGCTCGCCGGGCCCGGCGACCATCCGCATGCCGACCCCGCCGCCGCCGAAGACCGCCTTGACCATCACCGGGAAGCCGGCCTCGGCGCCCGGGAGCACCGGGACGCCCGCCGCCGCGACCAGCCGCTTGGCCTCCAGCTTGTTGCCCATTGACGCCAGCGCCTCCGGCGTGGGGCCGATGAAGACCAGGTCGCGCTTGCGGCAGCGCTCCGCGAAGTCGGCGCTCTCTGCCAGGAAGCCGTAGCCGGGGTGGATTGCGCCGGCGCCGGTCCGCTCGGCCGCCGCCACGATCGCGTCGGCGCGCAGGTACGACTCGGCCGGGGTGGTGCCGCCGATCGGCACCGCCTCGTCGGCCTCGGCCACGAACGGCGCGCCGGCGTCGGCGTCCGAGAACACCGCCACGGTGGCGATCCCGAGCTCGCGGCAGGTCCGCAGCACGCGCCGCGCGATCTCGCCGCGGTTGGCGACCAGCAGCTTGGTGATCTGGCCAGCGCTCACATCCGGAAGACGCCGTAGCTGTCCGTGCCCTTCACCTCCCCACTGTGGCAGGCCGACAGCGCGATGCCGAGCACCGTGCGGGTGTCGCGCGGGTCGATGACGCCGTCGTCGTAGAGCAGCCCGGTGTTGAACAGCGGCTTGGACTCGGCGTCGATCTGGTCGTGAACGGCGCGGCGCATCGCCTGGTCGGCCTCCTCGTCGAAGGGCCGCCCGCCGGCCGCCGCCGAGGCGCGCGAGAGGATCGACATCACCCCGGCGAGCTGCTCCGGGCCCATCACCGCGGTGCGGCTCGCCGGCCAGGTGAACTCGAAGCGCGGGTCGTAGGCGCGCCCGGCCATGCCGTAGCCGCCGGCGCCGTAGGAAGCCCCGAAGATCACGGTCAGGTGCGGCACGGTCGAGTTCGAGACCGCGTTGATCATCTTGGCGCCGTCCTTGATGATCCCCCGCTGCTCGTAGCGCTTGCCGACCATGTAACCGGTGGTGTTCTGGAGGAAGACCAGCGGCAGGTCCGCCTTGTTGGCGAGCTGGATGAACTGCGCCGCCTTGTTGGACTCCTCGCTGAACAGCACTCCGCTGGCGTTGGCGAGCACGCCGACCGGGAAGCCGTGGACCGAGCCCCAGCCGGTCACCAGGTTGGCGCCGTAGCGGGGCTTGACCTCGTCGAAGCGCGAGCCGTCGAGGATCCGGGCGAGGATCTCGCGCACGTCGGCCGGCGCGCGCAGGTCGACCGGGGCGAGGCCGAGCAGCTCCTCGGGGTCGTGCAGCGGCCCGTCCGCCGCCGCCGTCGGCCCTGGGCCGAGCTTGCGCCAGCGGAGGCTGGCGATGACCCGCCTACCGAGCCGGAGGCAGTCGCGCTCGTCGGTGGCGAGCAGGTCGGCGAGCCCGGAGGTGCCGGCGTGCATGGCCGCGCCGCCCAGCTCCTCGTCGTCGGCCTCCTCGCCGGTGGCCATCTTCACCAGCGGCGGCCCGCCGAGGAACACCTTCGCCTGGCCGGCGACCATGATCGTGTGGTCCGACATGCCGGGAACGTAGGCGCCTCCGGCGGTCGAGCTGCCGAACACCAGCGCCAGCGTCGGCACCCCGGCCCGCGACAGGCGCGTCAGGTTCCGGAAGACGGCCCCGCCTGGGACGAAGATCTGCGACTGGGTGGGCAGGTCGGCGCCGCCCGACTCGATCAGCTGGACCAGCGGGAGCCGGTTGCGCTCGGCGATCTCCATCGCCCGCAGCGTCTTGCGCAGGCCGAAGGGGTTGGTGGCGCCGCCGCGGACGGTCGGGTCGTTGGCCAGCACGACGCACTCGACGCGCTCGACCGTGCCGACACCCGTGACCACCCCGGCGCCGACGTGGAAGTCGCTGCCCCATGCGGCCAGCGGCGACAGCTCGAGGAACGGCGCGTCGCGGTCGAGCAGCAGCTCGATCCGCTCGCGGGCGAGCAGCTTGCCCCGCGCGCGGTGCCTGGCGACGTACCGCTGCCCGCCGCCGGCCCTGGCGAGCGCCAACTGCTCGTCGAGCTCGGCGAGCAGCCGCAGGTTCGCGCTCCGGTTCTCGCGGTAGGCGTCGGCGGTGGTGTCGATGCGGCTGGTCAGCACGCTCATGGTTACCGGTAGGTAAGCACGCGGCCGCCGAGCCGGTCCAGGGTCGCGCGGCCGGGTCGATGTCGCGATGCTGGGCTATCGTCTTCCGGGTGATCGGGCGGCGGGATTCACACACAGAGAGGCGTTCGTGATGGGAAACCGGATCACCCATTTTGAGATCGGCGGCGCCGACAAGCCGCAGCTCGTCGGCTTCTACCGTGACCTGTTCGGCTGGCGGATGGACGAGGTCGGCGACGGCTACACGATGGTGGACACCCAGGCCGGCGAGGGCATCAACGGCGGCATCGGACGGTCGAGCGACGGCACGCCCTGGGTGTCGTTCTACGTCGGCGACCCCGACCCCGAGGGCCTGCTCGCGCGGGCCCAGGCGGCCGGCGGCACCGGCACCGTGGTGCCGGTCACCGAGATCGAGGGTTTCGGCGCCTTCGCGATGTTCAAGGACCCCGACGGCAACCTTGTCGGCATCATGCGGTCGGACCCGGACGCCGCCGCCCCGTACGAGCCCGGCGGCTCGACACCGGGCGAGGGCATCGCCGTCGACTGGTTCGAGGTGCTCGGCGCCGACGCCGCGCGGACCCAGCGGTTCTACTCCGAGCTGTTCGGCTGGAAGCTGAACGACTCCGGGGCTCCGGCCTACGGCATCGTCGACTCCGAGTCGGGACCCGGCCGGGTCGGCGGCGGCCTCGGCGCCGGCGGCGAGCACGTCTGGGCGACCCTGTACGCCAGGGTCCCCGACGTCGACGCGACCCTGGCAGAGGCCGAGAAGCTCGGCGGCACCCGCGTCTACGGACCGATGGAGGTCGACGACCACATGAAGACGGGCGCGCTCCGCGACCCCGCCGGCAACGTCTTCGGCGTCTACGAGCACCACCACTGACGCCGGCCGGGTCGCGGACGGCGGGACTGTCCTCGGGGTGCCCGGCCGCCCGGGGCCGCCCAGCGCGGGGTGCTCGCCGATCAGGACGGGTGGCAGGGCTGTGAGCTCGACAGCGACAGGCTGACCGGACGACCCAGGCAGACGCGGCATCGGCCGTTTCAAGTCCTGGTTTCCGGCAACCCAGCGGGAACGATCGCCGGGTCAACCGCTGCGCGCGCGCTCAGCAGCTCGAGCCGGCGGGTGCTCACCACCTCGCTGCGCTTACTCAAGCAAAGGAGTCCACCCGATGAGCACGATCACCACCAGGGACGGCACCGAGATCTATTACAAAGACTGGGGCCAGGGCCCGGTCGTCACGTTCTCGCACGGCTGGCCGCTGAGCGCCGACGCCTGGGACGGGCAGATGCTGTTCCTCGCGCAGAACGGCTTCCGCGTGGTGGCGCACGATCGGCGCGGCCATGGCCGGTCGAGCCAGGCCTCCTCCGGCAACGACATGAACGGCTATGCCGACGACCTTGCCGCCGTGATGGAGGAGCTGGCCCTCAGGGACGCAACGCTGGTGGGCCACTCCACCGGCGGCGGCGAGGTCGCCCGCTACATCGGACGCCACGGGACGATACGGGTCGCGAAGGCCGTCCTGATCTCGGCCGTGCCGCCGATCATGCTGCAGACCGCCGCCAATCCGGAAGGCCTGCCGATCGAGGTATTCGACGGGCTCCGTTCGGGCCTGTACAACGACCGCTCGCAGTTCTACAAGGACCTGGCGCTACAGTTCTACGGCGCCAACCGGCCGGGCGCCAAGGTCTCCCAGGGCGTGCTGGACCAGTTCTGGCTGTGGAGCATGCAGGCCGGCCTCAAGAACGCCTACGAAAGCATCAAGGCCTTCTCCGAGACCGACTTCACCGAAGACCTCAACAAGTTCGACGTCCCCACCCTGGTCATGCACGGCGAGGACGACCAGATCGTTCCCGTCCATGACTCGGCGAGGAAATCGGCCAGGCTCATCAAGGGCGCCCAGGAAATCTACTATCCGGGCGCACCACACGGCCTGACGGCGACGCTTCAGGATCAAGTCAACGCCGACCTGCTCGCCTTCCTTCGGAGCTAGAGGCCCCAGACCTCCTCGGCGGTCTCCACGATCAGGCGCAGCTTGGCGACCTCCTGGTCGTAGCTGAGCAGGTTGCCCTCGACCGTCGACGAGAAGCCGCACTGCGGTGACAGGCAGAGCTGCTCCAGCGGCACGAACTTGCTCGCCTGGTCGATGCGGCGCTTGAGGTCGTCCTTGGACTCAAGGTCGCCGCGCTTGGTGGTGACCAGCCCGAGGACGACCATCTTGCCCTTCGGGACGAAGCGCAGCGGCTCGAACCCGCCCGAGCGGGCGTCGTCGTACTCGAGGAAGAAGCCATCGACCGCGAGCTGGTTGAACAGCGCCTCCGCCACGAAGTCGTAGCCGCCCTCGGCGGCCCAGGACGACCGGAAATTGCCGCGGCACATGTGGGTCGTGACCGTCATGCCCTCGGGCTTGGCGGCGAGCGCCGCGTTGATCTGGCGGATGTAGCGCAGGTGCAGGTGGTCGGCGTCGTCGCCGCGATCGGTCATGAGCTGCCGCTGCCTCGGGTCGTTCAGGTAGGCGAGGCTGGTGTCGTCGAACTGGAGGTAGGTGCAACCCAGCTCGTGGAGGCGGCGGACCTGCTCGGCGTAGGCGGCGCTCAGGTCGTTCCAGAACTGGTCGACGTCGGGGTAGACGCTGGGGTCGATCGAGGCGGGACCGCCGCGGTAGTGGACCATGCTCGGCGACGGGATGGTCTGCTTCGCGGTCGCGCCGGTCCGGTCGGTGAACCCCTTGAGGGTCTGGAAATCGTCACCGAAGATGGTCCGCTCGAGCCTGACCTTCTGGTTGACCTTGAGGGCCGCGGAGGTGAACTCGAGGGTGCCGTCGTTGTTGTAGAACTGGACCTTGAGGTTCTCGTCCTTGGCGCTGCCGATGCCGCCGAGCTGGTAGATGAAGTCCATGTGCCAGGTGGTCCGGCGGAACTCGCCGTCGGTGGCCGACCGCAGGCCGACGTCC
>JBEDUQ010000314.1:0-5036 GCA_040414855.1 Actinomycetota bacterium | reverse complement strand
CTGGTAACCGGAGGGTCGGGCGGGGCGGGCACGGCGAGGGGCATCGGGGGCATCGGGGCACGCGCGTGTCGCCCGACGTGCCGCGCGTGTCGCCCGACGTGCCGCACGCGTTTCGCGCCCGACGTGCCGCGCGCCGGGTTCGCCGGCCCCGATGCGGCCGGCGGTCATCGGCGCTGGGGGCGACCTCGGCTGAGGGCGGCGATGAGGGCGATGACCATGCTGGCCGCGACGACTCCGAGGGCGAGGCGGGCGACCGGGCCCTCGAGGGGCAGCTCGGCGGCGATCAGGACCAGCGCGGCGAGCGCGACCGCGCCCAGCGCCAGCACAGCCAGGACCGCGAGCCGGTGGGCCACAACCTGGCGCTCATCGCGGAGAACGCCGTGCGACTCGGCCGTCCAGAACGCCAGCTCGGCGAGCAGCAGCAGCCCGGCGGCGAACAGCGGAGCCCGCGCGTCGACCAGGTCGGCCTGGCGGTAGAGGGAGAGCCCGTACTCGCTCGCCAGCGCCGCGACCGCGCCACCGACCAGCGACGGCAGCCGCCACGCCGCCCCGCCGGCCAGCAGCACGCCGACCGCCCCGAGCCAGCCGAGCGGGCTGCGCGGGACCTGGGTCGAGAGCAGCGGCGCGAGCGCCAGCACGGTGGCGAGCGCCACCGTGGCGATGCCGACGCTCAGCCGGGTATGGGCGCGATCCGTCGCCTGCACGCCTCCACCTCGTAGAGCACCTGCTCCAGCTCCTTCGGCGGCCGCCATTCCACCACCGCGGCGCCCAGCTCCTGGTAGCGGTGCCGGAGCGCCTCCCGCTTGAGCGCCCAGAGCCGCTCCGCCAGCGCCGCCGCCTGGGCCGCCCGCCGCGACCGGCCCCTCCCCCGCCACTCCCGCGCCACCGATCGAGCCACGGCGCCCGGGCGGGCCCTGTCCGCCGCCAACCCCACCGCCTCTGCCGCCGGCCGGGCCCTGTCCGCCGCCGATCCCACCCCCTCCTCCGACAGCGGTGAGACGTCGACGATGGCGAGGTCGTAGCCGCGCGCGAGCAGGTCGAACAGGGCGGTCACGGCGCGCTCGTCGACCAGCGGGGTGAGCGCCACGATCAACGCCTTGGGCGGGAGCGTCCGCAGCGGCAGATGACGGATCCCCCGCCACCCGACGGTCGCGAAGATCTGCGTCTCCATCAGTGTGTCGAGCAGCCGGTACAGCATCGCCTGGCCCATGCCCGGCTGGAGCCAGCGCACCACCCCGCCGAAGCTCACCAGCCCGACCCGGTCGCGCATGCCGAGGTACGCGCTGGCCAGGGACGCGGCCGCCGACACCTCGCGGTCGAGCGTGCTCGAGCCACCGGCGCGCAGGTCGGCGAAGCTGTCCAGGAACAGCACCACGTCGGTGTTGCGCTCGGGATGGCGCTCGTTGACCCACGGCACGCCGCGTCGCGCGGTCGCGCGCCAGTTGATCGACCTGGCCCGGTCCCCCGGCATGAACGGCCGCACGTCGGCGAACTCGATCCCGTCGCCGCGCTGCCTGGAGACCTGGTTGCCGCTGAACACCTGGGTCTCGTACGGCCGGACCAGCACGCGCAGCCGGGACGGCTCCGGATAGACGATCAGCGTCCGGTGACCGGCGACGCGCCATTCCCACGAGAACATGCGCAGATGGTCGTGCGCGCGCAGGTGGATGGTGCCGAGCGCCTGGGCGCCCCAGCGGTCGCAGCACAGCCGCAGCTCGACGATGGCCGGCACGCCCGCGGCGAGCCGGATCGAGCGGGCACGCGGCTGGCCGCGCAGGCTGAGCCGGTCGGGGATCACCGGCACCAGCTCCAGTCGAGGAACCGCGGTGGCGGAGACGACCGTGAACGTCAGCACAGCCTCGTCACCCTCGATCGCGCGGTCCCGGTCGAGCGCGACCTCGACGTCGACGGAAGGCTCGCGCGCCATGGCCAGGCCGCCGATCACCAGCAGCGCCATCGGCGCGCCGATCGCCACCAGCTCCGGGCGGCCCAGCGCGAGCCCCGCCAGCAGCGAGGTCGCCGCCAGCGCCGTGTAGACGGTCAGCTTGCCCGACGGCCTCCGGACCGGCGTCGGCCGCTCCGGTGGCTCCGGCGGCTCCGTGGCCGAACTCACCGGTGTCTCGCGGCGGGCTCTTCGGCCGGCGGGGTGGGCACCTGGTCGAGCAGCTCACGGACGACCTCCTGGGTGCGGACCCGCCGGACCCACAGCTCTGGCCGCAGGATCAGCCGGTGCGCGAGCGCGGGGACCGCCACCGCCTTGACATCCTCCGGGGTGACGAAGTCGCGCCCGGCCACCGCGGCCTTGGCCCTGGACAGCTTGAGCAGCGCCAGGGTCCCACGCGGACTCGCGCCGACCTGGACCCTCGGGCTCGACCGGGTCGCCGCCGTCAGCTCGACCATGTAGCGGCCGAGGCTCTCGGCGACGTGGACCAGCTCGATCGCGCGCTGCGCCGCGATCACCCGCGCCGCGTTGGCGATCGGCTCCAGCCGGATCTCGTCGGCGCGCCGCTGGACCCGCCTGGACACCATCTCCCACTCGGCGTCCGGCGACGGATAGCCGACCTCCAGGCGCAGCAGGAACCGGTCGAGCTGCGCCTCGGGCAGCGGATAGGTGCCCTCGTACTCGATCGGGTTCTGGGTGGCGATGACCAGGAAGGGCCGCTCCAGCCTGTGAGTCACGCCGTCGATGGTCACCTGTCGCTCCTGCATCGCCTCCAGCAGGGCGGCTTGCGTCTTGGGTGGCGACCGGTTGATCTCGTCGCCGAGCAGCAGGTTGGTGAACACCGGGCCGGGCCGGAACTCGAAGTCGGCCAGGCGCTGGTTGTAGATCGACGAGCCGGTCACGTCCGAGGGCATGAGGTCGGGCGTGAACTGGACGCGCGCGAACGCGAGGCTGGTCACCTGGGCGAACGACCGGGCGATCAGGGTCTTGGCGAGCCCCGGGTAGTCGTCGAGCAGCACGTGCCCGTCGGCGAGCAGGCCGAGCAGCACCAGCTCCAGCGCGTCGCGCTTGCCGACGACCGCGCGCTCGACCTGGTCGAGCAGGTCGCGCGCCAGCGAGCAGACGTCGTCGATCCCGAGCGGCGGCAGCCCATCCGGCTCCCCGCGCTCTCCATTGACCTGTCCGGTCACCGCTCCGGCACCTCCTCGAGCTCCGCGACGATCGCCGCCAGCACCGGCGGTGCCAGGCCAGGCGACTTGTAGTCGTCCGGCGCGGGGCGGTCGGGCCGCAGCAGCTCCCACACGGTCGGGCCGAGCACGCCGCGGGCGGCCACCGGCTCGGCGTCGAGGTCGATCCCCTGCCTGGAGATGAGCACCTCCCTGGCGATGGCGCGGACCTCGGGCCGCAGCCGGTTGGTGACGTAGACGCCGCTGGCGCTGGAGAGCGTGAGCATACGGGCGATCGACTCGAGCTCCGCCGGCAGCGCCAGGTGGTCGGGGCGCCGGCGCAGCGCCGCGTCGAGCTCCGACGGCGGTCCGGGCGGATGGGCGAGCGCGACCAGCCTGACCAGCAGACGCAGGGCCACGGCCCCGAGCACCAGCAGGTAGATCGACAGCAGCAGCGGCCGCCGCCCTGGCGACAGCTCCAGCAGCGCGATCAGCGCGATGGTCGCCAGCACCACGACCACGGCGCCGCGGATCACCGAGATGGTCACGGCGATCCCGCCACCGGTGTCTTCTCGGCATCGTCCGGCGGCTCGGCGGCGCCGTCCTCCTGAGCTCTCCGCTCCGCGTCCAGCAGGGCTTCCAGCTCCTCCCGGATGATCGTGACCGCCTCGATCGCCTCCGCCCGCATGCGCTCGTCGATCGCGTGCTGGCTGAACTTGGCCCGCTCGAACAGGTCGGCCAGCCGGCGCACCGAATCCGGGCGGACGTTTGCCGATTCCAGCACGCGCGCCACGTACTCGAGCGGCGCCTCGGCCGGGCGTCGGGGCAGCCCGGCGGCGCCGAGGCCGCCCTCCATACGGACCCAGGCGGCGATCACCGCGCGCCTGGGGTCGGTCTCGTCCTCGAGGCCGGCCAGGGTGTCGTCGAGCAGCTCGGCGAGCTGGCCGGTGCCGGAGAGCGCGAGCCGCCTGCGTCGCGCACGCTCCCTTCGCACGATCATCGCCGCGAGCACGCCCGCGAGCAGGACCGCGACGATCACCAGCGAGACCCAGCCGGGCTCGCCGCCGGCGAGCGGCGCCTGGGACGACGGTGTCGGCACGCCCTGGAGGCCCTGGGCCGGCTGGGGCCGCAGACTGGGGAAGCCCAGCCGCTCCAGCAGGCCGAGGCGGCGCATCAGGGCCAGGAGCAGCACGAACCCGACCAGCATCAGCGGCCAGAAGAACGGGTTGCGCGGGCGCCGCGGGAGCTCGCGTCCCTTGGCCGGAAGCAGCGCCCAGCCGGCGACCGCCAGGCCGGCGATCACCGCGACCGCCGCCAGCAGCCCGAGCGTCTGGAGCAGCGCGGTCGGGAAGTGCGGCGTGCCGGCGGCGGACCCGGGCGGGCGCCGCAGGCTGCCGACCGCCACCAGTGCCAGCAGGGCGGTCGCAGCGAGCAGCGGCCAGAGCCGGCGGCCGGCCGGCGGCCGCCGAGCCGGGCCGCGTCGAGGCGCGCCAGGCGCCTGCTTTCCCACCATGTCGACGCTCCCTGCTTGCGTGCTCCAGAGCGTAACGCACGAGCCGGTCACGCCGACAGGCGCTGTCCACAGCCCCCCAGGCCCCCAACGGCCAACGGCAAGTTGGGCGGGCGACCAGGGCGGCCCCGCTCACGGCCGGTGAGCGCGGGCGGCGAGGGCGGCTCCCGGCCCACGGCCAGTGAGCGCGGGCGCCGAGGGCGGCCCCGGCGGCTCCCACCTGGCCTCCCCCGACCTCAGCCCGGCGGGAGGACCGAATCGATGGCGGCGGCGAGGAGGTCGATCGTCTCGTCGACCTCCAGGTCGGTGATCACCAGCGGCGGGCCGAGGACGATCAGGTCGCCGTCGCCGCCGGCGGCGCACCCGGTCGACGAGTACACCAGCAGGCCGCGTTCGCGGGCGGCGGCGACGACGCGTT
>JBEDUQ010000313.1:0-17930 GCA_040414855.1 Actinomycetota bacterium | reverse complement strand
CGTCGACCACCGGTCGAGCTCGAGGCGCCACCGGCGATCGGCGGACCGCTGGGCGGGATCGCACGACGGGTGCGACAGACCGGGCACGGACAGGCCGCGGCACTGGAGCCGGCCAGGGTCGAGCCGGCGACCGCGGTCGCGCCGCGGGAGGACCTCGCGACCGCGGTTCCGCCGCGGGTGGACCTCGCGACCGCGGTCGCGCCGTGGATGGACCTCGCGACCGCGGTTGCGCCGCGGGTGGACCTCGCGACCGCGGTTCCGCATACCGACCGCGCGACCTCGACCGGAGCTCTGCGCGGGATGGGCGGACCACGCGGGAGGCGGCCGAGCGCCGGACCGGCGGGTACGAGCCGCTCGAGGACGCCCCAGGCGTCGGTGAGGTGCTGACAGAGGACGTGCTCGACGACCTGCGTGAGACGGCGCGACCGCATTCGTTCGGGAACGCGGCGCGCGCGCTGGCGGACGCGGTGGTGGCGCTCTCTGACGACGATCCGGAGCGGGCTGTGGCGGCGGCGCGCTCGGCGAAGCAGGCGGCGCCGCGCTCGGCGGCGGTGCGGGAGACGCTCGGCATCGCGCTCTATCAGGCTGGCGACTACAAGCCGGCGAGGACGGAGCTGGCGGCAGCGCAGCGAATCTCAGGCCAGACGGACCTCACGGCGATGCTCGCGGACGTGGAGCGGGCCACCGGCCGCCCGGAGCAGGCGATCGAGCTGTTCCGCACCACGGACCGCACGCGGATGAGCGCGGACACGGCCGCGGAGCTCCTGCTGGTCGCTGCGTCCGCGTATGGCGACATGAAGCAACCGGCCGCCGGCGTCGCATTGATCCGCCGGCACGCGCGCTGGCCGTCGCAGCTCGCCGACCACCACCTGCGGCTCGCTTACGCCGAGGGCACGCTCGCCGAGCAGGCAGGGGATCGCGAGGCGGCGAGAGAGGCCTTCACCCGCGTGACCCGCACCGACCCCGACTTCTTCGACGCCGGCGAGCGCCTCGAGCGCCTCGACGGTAAGCGCGACTGAGCGCCCTACAACCGCGGCGGGCCGGGGAATGTCACCCGAGTACGTCGTTGGTAGATCAGGAGGAAGCATCGGCCCGGAGGGCCTACCTGGTCCTCGAGTTGCTCCGCCGGAGAACCGCGAGCGCGACCTGGAAGTTCCCCTGAGCCACCCCGTCGCTCGACCCGAGAGCACGATGAGCGATGAAGATGTGGAGATCGTCCGCATGCAAGCGTGGGGCCCGCTGACGGAGCGCCGGCTGTTCCTTCGATCGGGTCTCGAGCTCGAGGTCGGCGTGCTGCTTCCGTGGGTCCCGACCCGCGACCCGCGAGCGGCGACCCTCGGCGCGGGCGCGCTCGAGCCCCCGGCGCGCGGCCGACCTACGTCTGCTCGGCCGCTTGGCGTTGCTTGAGCCAGCGGGCGAGACCTGCGGCATTGGACTCGTAGGTGTTGAGGAGCCTGAAGGTGTCGGGGTCGCGGGCCTGGTGGCCCTCATCGCGCTCGAACCGCTCTCTCAGGGCGGCCTCGATGTGGTCGACCTCGGGACCGTGCTCGGCGGCCGCGGCCTCGGCGGTTTCGCACCAGCGGAGCATGCGCTCCTCGGCCTCGGCGAGGCGCTCGAGCGGCGGCGTGATGGGACCGAAGTGGGTGAGCACCAGGTGGGTCGGCTTGCGCTCGGCGAACTTGCGGAGGCTCTGGACCGCGAGGTCCCTGTCGAAGTCGGGTGGCGGCGTCGCCGGTCGCAGCACGCTGGTGCTCGGCAGCAGGACGCCGACCGCGTCGCCGGCGAACAGAGCGCCGGTCTCGAGGTCGAAGGTCCCGATGTGGTGCCTGGCGTGCCCGGGCGAGTGGAGCAGCTCGACCCTGCGGCCGCCGAGGTCGATGATCTCGCCGTCTTCGACCGCCTTGATCCGGGCCGCCTCGACGGGGGTGAGCCCGCCGTACACGGTCTCCATCAGGTCCCCGTATACGCGCGCGGAGCTGGCGAGCAGGCGGTCGGGGTCGACCAGATGCCTGGCGCCGAACGGGTGCACGACGACGGTGGCGTTGGGGAAGCTCCGCACCAGGTCGCCCACTCCGCCGCCGTGGTCGAGATGGATGTGACTGAGCACGATCCAGCCGAGGTCCTCGGGAGCGACGCCGGCGTTGGCGATGCCCTCGGCGACCACGTCGGCGACCAGCGCCGGTCCGGTCTCGACCAGAGCCGGCCGCTCGCCCATCAGCAGATAGCCGGCGGTGATCTCGGGCACGCCACCCATGTGGGTGTCGATGCCGATGACTCGGTCGGGCAGCGTGTCGAGCACGCTCACGGCGGATCTCCTTTAGCGCGTGGACGGCGCCGCGAAGGTCATCGGGTCCAGTGGACGGAGCACCAGACCGTCGCGCGGCTTGGGATAGAAGAAGGTCGTCTTCGGCGGGAGGATGCGGCCCTGGCGGGCGACGCGGACGACGTCGTCGAACGGCGCGGCGCGGAGCGCGAACACGCTCGAGAAGGTGCCCTTATCGACTTGTCGGCATGACTCCACGAAGTCGCCGGAGTAGCGCACCTGGCGCTCGGGGTCGCGGACGCCAAGGAGTGCGGTCAGCACGACCTCGTGCAGCACGTCGACGTCGAGTGGGTCGTCCAGCCCGGTGCGCGCGCGGAGCGCGGCCTCGTCCCGTGCGATCAGCAACCACGCGCGGCCGCCGCCGTAGAGGCCGAAGGCGAGCGTGGAGCCGGGCTCGCGTTCCAGCCGCGACTCCAGTTCCTCCGGCGTCCCCGCGGGGATGGCGCGGAAGTCGCCTTCGAGCCGTGGCAGCACGGTCGCGACGTCCACCCCGCCGACCACCCGGTGCACCGGGAGCACGCTCGGCCCCCCAAGGTCGATGTCCACCAGGAACATCAACGTCTGCTCCCACGGCGCCACCTCGCCCCCGGTGCCCGCGGCCGGGCGGGAGGCGGCGGAGTGGGATGGGCCGCTCCCTGTACCGCCGGCCGAAGCGGGAGGGCCAGTGGCATCCCTCCCCCGCGCACCACCGTCACCCTGACCCCCGCCCGCGCCGCGCATGGCGTCGCGGTAGGCGAGGGCGGTGCGGTAGCGGTGGTGACCGTCGGCGATGAGGACGGGCTGGTCGGCGATCAGGGCCTGCCAGCGCTCGACCGAGGCCGGGTCGCTGACGGTCCAGAGGCGGTGGCCGAGGCCGGTGTCGTCGGTGGCGTCGATGGTCGGCTCGGTCGCGGCGATGGCGTCCATGGCGCCGACCGCCCGACCCGCTCCGGCGTACACGGCGAAGATCGGCGAGAGGTTCGCGCGGGTCGCTTCCAGCAGGTGGAGCCGGTCCTCGACCGGTGCCAGCATCGTCCCTTCGTGGGGCAGGATGACCTCGCCCGTGTCGTCCAGCGTCACGCTGGCCAGGACCCCGCGCTGGACCCGCCGCTCACCCTTGACGGTGTAGGTCTCCTCGTACAGGTACAGGCTGGGCGCGCTCTCCAGCACGAGCGCGCCCTCGTCGCGCCACGAGGTGAGCAGCTTGGCGGCCTGCTCGTAGCGGCTGCAATCGTCGCGGCGCTCGCGGGCGAGGATCAGCCGGACCACGTTGTAGGGGCTCATCGCCTCGTAGTCGTCGCGGGCCTGGGGCGAGATGACGTCATACGGCGGGGCGATCACCCTTCCCAGGTCGCCGACCACCGCGGGATCGAAGCGAAGCCCCCGGAAGGGGTCGGCAGCTACCATGGAGGAGCCGCCAATAAGTTGATCGTCATGACCCTGGTGTTGTAGCAGCCCGGCACGGATCGTCGCCACCGTGCCACCTGGGCTCCAGCCGTCCGGTCTGGTGACTGAGGGAGGGGATCGCGATCGAGGCCGAGGCCTATGAGCTGTTTCGCCGCGGCACCGCGCTGCTCGCCGACCATCACGCGCACCAGGCCGCCACGGTGCTGGAGCGGGTGCGGACGCTCGAGCCCGAGCGTGGTTCGGTATGCGAGGCGCTAGGACGCGCGTATTACGATTCGGGCCGCCCTGAGGCGGCCCAAGAGCAGTTCGCGAAGGCACTGGAGTTGGACCCGGCAAACGACTACGCGCATTTCTGCATCGCGCTCTGCCAGTTGCGCACCGGCGAGGTCGACCTCGCGATCGGCCACCTGCGGCTGGCGCTGGCGATGCGGCCGGAGGTGGACGACTACCAGCGGGCGCTGGAGCGGGCCGAGCGGATGCGGCCGACCGACCGTGGCTGAGGCGGCTCCGCTCGCGGCGGCCTACCGGTCGATCGCGTTCGACCTCGACGGGACGGTCTATCTCGGAGACCAGGTGATCCCGGGCGCGCCGGACACGGTGGACGCCGTCCGCGGGCTCGGGATCAAGGTCTGCTTCCTGACCAACAACGCGGTGCGACCGCCCGAGGCGGTCGCCGAGAAGCTCTCACGCCTGGGCGTGAAGGCGGCGCCGAACGAGGTCCTGACCTCGGCGCACGCGGTGGTGCGGCTGCTCGGCGGCGAGGAGGCGCTGCGCGGCAGGGGCGTCCTGGTGGTGGGCGGCCGTGGGCTCCAGCAGGCGCTGGAGCAGGCCGGCGCGAAGCTGCTGGAGCCGGACACCTGGCGGTCGGCCGAGGTGGTGGTCGGCGGCCTGGACCCCAAGCTCACCTACGAGAAGGTGCGCGCGGCCACGCTGGCGATCGCGGCCGGCGCCCGCTTCGTCGGCAGCAACGCAGACGCGAACCTGCCGACGCCGGAGGGCCCCTGGCCGGGGGCCGGGTCGGTGCTGGCGCTGTTGTCGACCGCGACCGGCACGCAGCCGGAGATCGCCGGCAAGCCGGAGCGTGCCCTGTTCGAGGCGGTCGCGGCCGCGGTCGGTGAGGGCCCGCGGCTGATGGTCGGCGACCGCCCCGACACGGACCTGGCCGGCGCGAGCCCGCTCGGCTGGGCGACCGCGCTGGTGCTGACCGGGGTCGCCAACCTCGGCAATCTGCTGGACGTCGAGGTGGTCCCGGACCACCTGCTCCACGACGTCAACGGCCTGGCCGGTCCACCCACCCCGGTGATCCGGGAGGCTCCCGGGTCGAGCCCCGCCCAGGGCACGGTCGAGGTGCCTTTCGGACCGGGGGCCACGGCCGGCCCCGACCCGCGGACCCAGCCGCCCGGCCGCACCCCTGGCACCCAGAGCGGCCCCGGCACTCACGGGTCCGGGGACCTCCGCCTGGTCGCGGAGAGCGGCGACAGCACGGTCGGCGAGGTGGTCTGCGGCTGGAACGACGGCGTGGCCGACCTGGAGCGGCTCAGCGTCGACCCCGCGTTGCGCGGTCGCCTGATCGGCTCGCTGCTGCTCCAGGCCGCCTGCGTGCGGCTGCGCGAGCGTGGGGTCCGGCGGATCGAGGCCGAGGCGGCCCGGGCCGAGGCAGGGAGGGCCGACGGGTTCCTGGAGCGGCTCGGCTTCAGCCGGGAGGGCGACCGGCTCCGGCGCGACCTGAAGGCGATGCCGCAGCTGCGCCGCTGACCGGCCGCGGGCTACTCCTCGAGGTCCTCGTCTCCCTCCTCCTCGTCCTCGTTCACCTCTTCGACGACGTCGGCCACGGCCTGGTAGAGCCGCTCCGACGGCGAGTTGGGACCGTCGCAGTCGTCGCAGGCGCCGGGCAGGTTGTCGGTGTCGATCTCGCCGTCGCGCCCCAGCTTCTCGTAACCCTCCTGGAGGCCGTCGAGCGCCTGGCCGAGATCCAGCACCGAGGAGACCGGGGTGATCCGGCAGGCGCTGCCGCCGCAGCCCGGGCAGCCGCTGCGCAGCCAGAGCTGCTCGTCGAAGGTGTGGTCGTACTCGAGCCCGTAGTTGCCGTCGGGGTCCAGGGTCGCGACCGCGGTCGCGTCGCCGTCGGCGGTGCCCTTCCAGGCGTCGGGGTCGGAGAGCGGTCCGGCCTGGTCGCCGAAGACGTCGAGCGCCCGCTCGGAGGCCTGACGGGCGGCCTCGCGCTCCAGGTCCTGGCGCTGGTACTTCCAGAGACTGAGCGCCGCCATCCGCAGCTCGGTGAGCGGGGGCGAGGTGGGGATCGGGTCGGCGGAGAGGGGGGTGTCCATGTCGGTCATGAGGCTCCCTTCGCGATTGCGACAATTAGTGAAAGCGCTCCGCGAATCCTACTCGATGGGGGTTACCTGTATGGGGTCTGCCACTGCTCCCACGACCGCGGCGGCGGCGGACCGCCCGGGCGGCGGAACCCTCCCAACAGGATGATGAGAATGATTCCGGCGATGAAACCGACGACGTGCGCCAGGTAGGCGACGCCCGCCCCGGCACCGATCGAGGTGCCCTGCGCATAGAACCACTGGAGCACGAACCACGACCCCAGCACGACCCAGGCCGGCAGCCGCGCCGGCAGGAACAACAGGAACGGCACCAGGCTGGTCACCCGGGCGCGCGGGAACAGCACCAGGTAGGCGCCGAGCACGCCGGCGATCGCCCCCGACGCCCCGACCAACGTGGTGGTGCTGTTGGGGTCCGCGAACGCGAAGCCGTAGGTGGCCGCGTACCCGCACAACAGATAGAAGAGCAGGTACCGCACGCGCCCGAGCCGGTCCTCGACGTTGTTTCCAAACACCCACAGGAACAGCATGTTGCCAAGCAGGTGCAGCCAGCTCCCGTGCAGGAACATCGCGTACAGCGCCGACAGCGCCGGGACCTTGTCGAAGGTCGGGCGGCCGACCGGGCAGGCGATCTGGTTACCCTGGATTCTCGGCGGCGCGTCGCTGACCGTGAGCGGCAGTTGCCGGTTGGTGGTCAGCTCCCTGGGGATGGCCGCGTAGCGGCGGAAGAAGGCCTCCTGGTGGCAGATGTCGGCGGCGCTGCTCGGCTCGCCGTTGAGCGAGCGGGAGGCCGGCGAGAGCACGAACACCACCACGTTGATCGCGATCAGGATGATGGTGACCCATGCTCGCCGGCGAGTGGGATTCTCGTCGTGGATCGGGATGAGGCTCAGCATCTAGAAGAGGGTCCGCAATCGCAGGAGATCCATAAAGCTCGCGTCGACACGGACCTTACCGGACAAGAACGCGGACATGAAGCTCATCCGCTCCTCGACCAGCTCGATCAGGTCGTCGGAGTTGACCTTGAGGAGCACGGCGACCGGCTCGCCCGGGGGTGCTTCCTGCCTCGGCGGCGACACGTGGCCGTCGTCGATCACCGAGTAGTAGGCGGTGTCCAGGTCGAGGACGAGACAGCCCATCACCTTGCGGCCTGGGATCGCCGAGCGGACGTTCGCCTCGTTGCCGTCCAGACGGGCCATCAATCGCTCGATCGCCTTCGAAACCTCGTCCTTGCTCGCCACCCAGACTCCTCACCCGATTCGTCGCAACAGCCGCCGGCTGTCCCGGTTGACCGGCTCGTAGGGCTGCTGGACAATCCGTTCGCACTATTGCACCCCTGCGTGCCGACCCGGCGAATGCTTGCGGGGACGGCACTATGATGCACGATCGGGTCGATGCGCGATCGGCTCCGGTTGCGACTCTTCCGATGCGGCGGAGGTGGCGAGTTGGCGAACGCCCGTGAGCAGTACCTCCAGGCGATGGCGAGCTTCACCGAGATGACCAGGACCCGCGCCGAGCGGCTCGCGTCCCGGCTCGCAAGGCAGGGCGATCTCCAGTCCGGCCAGGTGGGCCGCTTCGCCGAGGACCTGGTCCGCCGCACCCAGCGCAACCGCGAGACGATGACCCGGCTGATCCAGCGCGAGGTCAAGCGCCAGCTCAGCGTGATCGGGATCGCCACCCGCGACGAGGTCGCCCGTCTCCAGCAGCGCGTCCGCGCGCTGGAGCAGGAGGCCGAGCGGCAGGCGGCCGCCTCACGGGCCGCCGCGGCCTCGACGGGCACCGCCGCGAGCCGGACGGCAACCGCGACCGGGAAGCCCGCGGCCTCGCGGAGCACGACGTCGGCGACCACCCGCAAGCCGGCCGCCTCGCGCTCCCGCTCGTCCTCCACCGGCGCCGAGGACACCACGGCGACCGGCGCGGAGAGCGCCAAGGCGACCGGCACCACGGAGACCGGCTCCCGGGGTGCCAAAGCCGCGGGCGGTAGGGCCCGCAAGGCCCCCTCGGGCGGCACCGGCACCGGCGGCGGACGCCGCGCCCGGGGTTCGTCGCAAACCGGGCAGGACCGGACCGAGGGCGAGTAGGCTGAATTCGGCCGCCCGACCGGCGGCCGTGCAGCATCGATCGTGCGGTCCCGGCAGCGGACCGGCCGGCCATGACCTGGGTGACCTGGGTGACCTGGGTCGAGGGACCGTCCGGCCCGGACATCGCGTGCGTTTGAGGAGGCGTGGGTGAGCGTTCCCCTTCCGTTCGGCGAGGCCGAAGGCCCGCTGGCCGAGCGGGTCGAGGCCGCGCTGGGCAGCCTGGACGAGGTCGACCTCGCCAGGCACCCGGAGGCGTTCGAGGCCACCAACCGGGCACTGCTCGCCGAGCTCGAGCAGCTCGAGGGGCTCTAGGGGAAGGCTCGTGCCTGCGCGGGTCCGACTCGATCGGGAGCTGGTTCGCCGCGGGCTCGTTCCCAGCCGCGAGGCCGCCACCGAGGCGATCGCCGGCGGCCGCGTGCTGGTCTCGGGAACGGTCGCGGACAAGCCCTCCCGGATGGTCGCCGCCTCGGAGCCGATCGAGGTCGCCTCGGCGGGGCGGCGCTGGGCCAGCCGTGGCGGCGGCAAGCTCGACCCGGTCCTCGACCGCCTCGGCGTCGAGGTCACCGGTCGCCGCTGCCTCGACGCGGGCGCCTCGACCGGCGGCTTCACCGACGTCCTGCTGGAGCGCGGCGCCGAGCGGGTGGTGGCTGTCGACGTGGGACGCGGCCAGCTCGAGCCGCGGCTCCGCGACGACCCCCGGGTGGAGGTGCACGACGCCACCAACGTTCGCTTCCTGGAGCCCGACGAGGTCGGCGGGCGGATGGGGCTGACGGTCGCGGACCTCTCGTTCATATCGCTGCGGCTGGTGCTGCCAGCGCTGGCCGCGACGACCGCCCCGGACGGCGATCTGGTCCTGCTGGTCAAGCCGCAGTTCGAGGCGGGCAGGCGGGCGGTTGGCAAGGGCGGGGTGGTGCGCGACCCGGAGGACTGGGCCGCTGCCGTGCGATCGGTCGCCGAGGCCGGCGTCGAGCTGGGTCTCGGCGTCGCCGGGGTCTGCCCGTCGCCGCTGCCGGGACCCTCCGGAAACGTCGAGCTGTTCCTCCACCTCCGCGCCGCCGCCCCGCCGCTCCGCGAGCCTGACCTGGCCGCGGCGGTCGAAGAGGCCACAAGGCTCCCCCGGCGCGGCGCCCACCAACCCAACCCGGGCGCGCATGGCCCGCGACCTACCGTGGAGGCCCGGCGGTGAGCGTGAACCGGCTGCGGCGGATCGGCGCGATCGTCCACCCGCGCCGGCCGGCGGCGCTCGAGCTCGGCAAGCGGCTCGCGAGCTGGGCGGCCGAGCACGGCGTGGAGCTGCGCACCCTGATCAACGAGCGTGGCTGCCTCGGCGACGACGTGCCGTGCCGCGGCCCGGCGGAGTTCCCCAAGGGGCTCGACCTCGCGGTCGTGCTCGGCGGCGACGGAACGCTGCTGCGCGCCCTCGGGCTGGTCCTGGAGGCCGAGGTGCCGGTCCTCGGCGTCAACCTCGGCCGCCTCGGCTTCCTCACCGAGATCGAGCCCGACGGACTGGTCCCGGCGCTCGAAGCCGTCTGGGCGGGCCACTACCGGGTCGAGCGCCGCACCACGCTGCGGGCGAGGACCGTGATCGACGGAGAGGTCGTCTCCGAGGACTTCGCCGTCAACGACGTGGTACTCGAGAAGGCGGCAAGGGAGCGACTGGCATCGCTCGGGGTGTACGTCGATGACGCGCTATTCGCGCGCTACGCGGCGGACGGACTGATCGTCTCGTCCCCGACCGGTTCGACGGCCTACAGCTTTTCATCCGGCGGACCGATCATGTCGCCGCGGATGGACGCCCTGCTGCTCACGCCGATCGCGCCGCATATGGTGTTCAACCGCACGCTGGTGCTGCACCCCGACGAGGTGCTGCGGCTGGAGGTGTTGCCAGAGAGCCTGCCGGTGATCGAGACGATCGACGGCCGCGCCGTACGTGAGCTGGGGCCGGGCTGCCTGGTCGAGGTGACCAGGGGGCCCCATTCGGCCCTGCTGGTGCGGGTGAACCGGACCGGTTTCTTCGGCCTGGTCCGGTCCAAGTTTCGCCTTGCCGACGCCGGAGAGACCATGAACAACCACGAGGCTTGAGCGGGTCTGGCGTTGGGGCTGTGGACAGCGAACGAAGACCGTGCTGCCGGGCGGCTAGAATCCCACAGATATGTTAGGTGAGTTGCACATCCGCGATCTGGGGGTCATCGACGACGCCCGGCTCGAAGTATCCCCCGGGCTCAACGTGCTTACGGGCGAAACCGGCGCGGGTAAGACCATGGTCGTGGACGCGCTGACGCTGCTGCTCGGCGAGCGGGCGGACTCCGGGGCCGTCCGGTCGGGCCGTTCCGCCGCGCTCGTCGAGGGTCGCCTGGCCGTCCACGGGGACGGCCAGGTCGCCGCGGCGCTCGCCGCCGCCGGGGCGGAGGAAGAGGAGGGAGAGGTCGTGGTCGCCCGTCAGGTGCTCGCCGAGGGTCGCAGTCGCGCCCAGCTCCAGGGGCGCATGGCGACCGTGGCGGCGATCTCGGACGTGATGCGGCCAATGGTCGAGGTCCACGGTCAGCACGAGTTCCAGCGGCTGCTGCGCCCGGCGGTCCAGCGCGAGCTGCTCGACCGCTTCGCCGGCGACAAGGTGCTGGCACTCCGCGATGAGTTCGGCAACGGCTGGCGCCGTCTGCGGGCGGTGCGGCGCGAGCTGGACGAGCTGGCGTCGCGCGCGAGGGACCGCGCCCGCGAGGCCGACCTGCTGCGGTACCAGCTCGAAGAGATCGAGGCCGCGGGGATCCGGGTCGGCGAGCTCGACGAGCTGGAGGCCGAGTCCACCCTGCTCGCCAACGCCGAGGCGCTGCGCGAGGCGGCGGTGCTGGCCTGGCAGCTGCTTGGCGGCGAGGAGGACGCCGGCGCCGGCACGGCCCTCGGCGCGGCGGCCAGGGCGCTCGCGAGCCCGGGCAACCATGACCCGGCGCTCGGCGAGCTGGGCGGGCGCGCGTCCGGGCTCGCGGCCGAGGTGACCGACCTGGCGTCGTCGCTGCGCGCCTACGCCGAGGGCGTGCTGGTCGACGCCGAGCGGCTCGAGGCGGTCCAGGCGCGCATCGCCCAGATCCGCGACCTCCAGCGAAAGTACGGCGACGACGAGGCGGCCGTGCTCGCCTTCTACGACCGCGCCTCCGACCAGCTCGCCGAGATCGACGGCGGCGCGGTCCGTTCCGAGGCTCTCGAGGCCGAGGCGGCGGCGCTGCGGGCGCGGCTGGCGGACGCCGGCGCCGGCCTGTCCGCCCTGCGCGACCAGGCGGCGGCGCGGCTGGCGGGGGCGGTCCAGGCGGAGCTCCGCGAGCTGGCGATGCCAAACGCGGACCTGCGCATGGCGGTCGAGCAGGACGACGACCCGGAGGGCCTCGAGGTCGGCGAGCGGCGGCTCGCCGCCTCCGACGAGGGCCTGGACCGGGTCGAGATGCGCCTGTCCGCCAACCCCGGGCTGCCGATGCGGCCGCTGGCCAAGGCCGCCTCCGGCGGTGAGCTGTCGAGGGTGATGCTGGCGGTCCGGGTGGTGCTCGCCGGCGTGGACCGCACGCCGACCCTGGTGTTCGACGAGGTCGACGCGGGCGTCGGCGGCCGGACCGCCGCCGCGGTGGGGCAGCGGCTCGCCCGGCTCGCTCGCAACCACCAGGTGCTGGTGGTCACCCACCTGCCACAGATCGCCGCCTACGCCGACCGCCACTTCGTGGTCGAGAAGCAGTCCGCCGCGGGCCAGACGAGCACCGCGGTCCGGTCGCTCGACACCGGCGGGCGGGTGACCGAGCTGTCGCGCATGCTGTCAGGCATGGAGGAGTCCGGTCTCGCCCAGGCACACGCCGAGGAGCTGCTCGCAGCCGCCGACGCCACCAAGCGCGGCGACGGCGACGGGGTGGCCCCGGGCGGCCGGGCGCCACACACCGGGCCCGCCGAGCAGGCCGGGCAGGCCGGGCAGGCCGGGCAGGGCCAGCTTGCCGGGCTGGCCGGGCAGGGCGAGGCACGGGCCGTGGTCGGGGGCGAGCGGCGGTGAGGCTGCTCGGGCACCTGCCGGTCCCCTGGTCGCGGCACGGCGCGGACAGGGAGCCGGAGCAGCCCGGCGTGACCGGGCCGGTGCGCAAGGACAAGCGGACCAAGAACCTGGTCAAGCGGCTGCGGGCTGGCGACGTCGCGGTCGTCGACCACCTCGACCTCGACCGGGTCGCCGCCGAGACGCTGGCCGAGCGCCGGCCGGCGCTGGTCGTCAACGCCGCCAGCAGCATCTCCGGCCGATACCCGAACCCGGGGCCGATGATCCTGCTCGAGGCAGGCATCCCGATGCTCGACGCGGCCGGACCGGACGTGTTCAAGCTGCGCGAGGGCGAGCAGGTCCGCGTCGACGAGCAGGGCACGGTCCTGCGCGGCGACACAGCGGTCGCCCACGGCGAGTGGCTCGAGCCCGAGGACGTCCGCAAGCGCGTCGACGCCGCCAAGGACAACCTGGCGGGCGCGCTCGAGGACTTCACCCTCAACACGCTCTCCTACGTCCGCCGCGACCGCGACCTGCTGCTGGAGGGACTGGAGCTGCCGCCGCTGCGGACCCGGCTGCGGGACCGGCACGTGCTGGTGGTGGTCCGCGGCCACGACTACAAGAAGGACCTCGACACCCTGCGCGGCTACATCAGCGAGTTCCGCCCCGTGCTCATCGGCGTGGACGGGGGAGCGGACGCGCTGATCGAGGCGCGCTTCAAACCGGACATCATCCTCGGCGACATGGACTCGGTGACCAACGAGGCGCTCGCATGTGGCGCCGAGATCGTGGTCCACGCCTACCCGGACGGCCGTGCGCCGGGCCGGGAGCGCGTCGAGCGGCTCGGCCTCGACGCCAAGATCCTTCCGGGCGCCGGGACCAGCGAGGACATGGCCATGCTGCTGGCCTACGAGTCCGACTGCGACCTGATCGTGGCGGTCGGCACCCACGCGAGCATGGTGGACTTCCTGGACAAGGGCCGGGCCGGCATGGCCTCGACCTTCCTCGTGCGCCTCAAGGTCGGCACCAAGCTGGTGGACGCCAAGGGCGTGAACCGGCTCTACCGGGTCGGCGTGCGCCGCGCCGACCTGGTGGTCCTGATCGCCGCCGCGCTGGTCGCCATGGTGGTGGTGACCGTGATGTCGGCATCGATGCGCGACGTCTGGGAGACCATCTTCGAGCTGGTGCGCGTGTTCGTGCACCGGCTCGTGTCGTTGTTCTAGCGAATTCTCGGAAGGGGGGTTCCTCGGCGCGCCCCCACGGAGGTGCCCTGTGATCAACCTGCGATACCACATCGTGTCGCTGGTCGCCGTGTTCCTGGCGCTCGCGCTTGGCATGGTCGTGGGCGGCACGGTCCTGAACGAGGGCACGGGGCGGGCTCAGCGGGCCTTCAGCGATCTGCTCCGCAGGACCAGCCAGCAGACCCAGGCGGAGAACAGCGCCCTGAAGTTGCAGAACGGCCACTACCAGACGTTCGGCAACAAGGTCCTGCCACAGCTCGCCCACGACAAGCTCAAGGGCCGCTCGGTCGTGCTCGTCGACACCGACCGAACCGACGACAACACCCGCTCGGACGTCACCGACGCGATCCAGGCCGCCGGCGCCAGCGTCGCCGGGCGAATCACCTTCTCGACCGACCGGGTCAGCCTGGCCACTCAGGCCGACCGCGACCGGCTGGCGCAGCTCCTCGGGGTCGCCTCCACCGACGCCGACACCCTGCGCACCGCGATGATCGAACAGTTCACGGCCAGGCTCACGCTGCCGGCGCGGCTTCCACAGGACAACCGCGACCGGGATATGATCACCGGCCTGTCCGACGCAAAGTTCTTCGCCGACACAGACCTACCCCGCCGGGTGAGCGACGGGGCCGAGGTCTTCCCGAAAGCGGGGTCGCTGTTCGTGATCATCGGGCCGACCGACGATACCCCGACGCTGCCGCCGAAATCGTTCCTGGTGCCGCTGGCGGACCGGCTGTCGGCGCGGTCGCCGGCGCCGGTTGCCGGCGTCGAGTCGCAGGACGCCGTCACCTCCTGGGTCACGGTGCTGCGCGGCGACAAGGACATCACCCAGCGGGTCTCGACGGTCGACGACGTCGACGCCATCTACGGTCAGGTTGCGCTGGTCGACACGCTCGCCGCCCAGCTCGGCAACCAGCCCGCCGGCCAGTACGGCTTCAAGCAGGGCTCGAGCAGCCTGCTCCCCGATCGGGTGCCGGCGTGACCGGGCCCGGCGGGAACCGCGGCAGCGGTGGGCGCGGCGGAAGCAGCCCCGCACCCGACCGCGGCGGGAACCGCGGGAGCGGCGGTAGCGGCGGGCCCGGCCCCGCCCCCGACCGCGGCGCCCCGACCTGGCAGGTCGGCGCGCTCGCGCTGGTGCCCGCCTACAACGAGGCCGAGCGGATCGGGGCGACCGTCACCGCGCTGCGCAAGCTGCCCGAGGTCGCCGAGGTGCTGGTCGTCAGCGACGGGTCCACCGACGGCACCGCCGCCAGCGCGCTCGAGGCCGGGGCGCACTGCCTCGACCTGCCGCGCAACTTCGGCAAGGGCGACGCGCTCAACGCCGGGCTGGCCGCGCTGATGGAGCGCGTCTCCGAGGGCATCACCCCGGAGCCGGGCGCGCTGCTGCTGGCCGACGCCGACCTCGCCGACACGGCCGGCCGGCTCGACGCGCTGCTCGCGCCGGTGCTCGAAGGGGAGGCCGACGTCGCCATCGCCGACCTGCCGGCGCAGCACGGCGCCGGCGGGTTCGGGCTGGCGATGGGACTGGCCCGCTGGGGCATGGAACGGGTGGGTGGCCGGCGCATGGCCGAGCCGCTCTCCGGCCAGCGCGCGGTGCGCTGGTCGGCGCTGCCCGAGCTGATCCCGTTCGCGCCCGGCTTCGGCGTCGAGGTCGCGATGACCATGGACGCGCTGAACGCCGGGCTTCGGGTCGTCGAGGTCGAGGTCGATCTGCGCCACGCCGCCACCGGCCGGGACCTCGCGGGGATCCTGCACCGCGGCCGCCAGGCCGGGGCGATCGCACGAGAGCTTGGGCGCCGCCGCGCGTGGCGGGGGCGCGCCGGAGGAGCCGGAGGAGCCTGAGATGGACACCTGGCCGTTGCTCGGCGCGCTCGTCGGCCTGATCATTGGATCCCTTGTCGGCCGCTGGGCCGCGCCGCAGCTCCTGGAGGCGCTGGCGGCCACCAACCTGTCGAGGATCAACTACCGCCAGCGCACGGTCGTCGCCGGCCTCGGGGTCGCCCTGGCGATCGGCCTGCTCGCCTGGGCCGGCCCGCTGGCGCTGGTGAACGTGTTCGGGTCCGGCTCCGGCTGGCCGTCCCGCAACGGCGTCGGCCTGAGCGGCGCCGCGGTCGCCGCCGTGGTGGCCGGGCTGGGCTTCGCGCTGATCGGCCTCCTCGACGACCTCATTCAGGACCGGGGCAGCCGCGGCTTCCGCGGGCACCTCCAGGCGCTCGCCCGCGGCCGGCTCACCGGCGGCGCGGTCAAGCTGCTTGGCGGGGCGCTGATCGCGCTGGTGGTCGCGCCCCTGGCGGTCGGGGTCGGGCGGCCGTGGTACCTGATGCTGCTCGGCGCGGTGGTGATCGCCTCCAGCGCCAACCTCGCCAACCTGCTCGACCTGCGGCCCGGCCGCTGCTCCAAGGTGTTCCTGCCGCTGTGGGTCATCGGCTGCCTGCTGGACCCGACCGCCGGGGCGTGGACGGCGGGGCTGGCCGGCGCGACGGCCGGGACCTTCCCGCTCGACCTCCGCGAGCGGGGCATGCTCGGCGATGCGGGAGCCAACGCGCTTGGCGCGGTCGTCGGCGTGCTGCTCGCCACCGGCCCGGCCTGGCTGCTCTGGCTGCTGGCGGTCGTGCTGCTGGCGCTCCAGGCGGCCAGCGAGCGCGTCTCCTTCTCCAAGGTCATCGACGGCAACCGCTGGCTCCGGGCAGTGGACCGGCTCGGCCGGGAGAATCCGGACGCCTGAGCCGGTCTGCCTGACAACCGCCAGCCTGCCTGACGCAACCGGCACGTAAGCGGCGCACAACCGCCGCATACGCGCTCATGCCGCCGAAAGCCCGTGGATCCACGGCGGCGTGTCCGGACGGCATGCTAGGCTGACATCCCGAGGACCTGTCGGCCCGGGTGGCCTGTTGCGTGAGCACCCGGCCGCCCCCCAGCTAGGTCCAAAGGGGGTCAATACCTTGGCGAAGCACATCTTCGTGACCGGCGGGGTCGCTTCCTCGCTCGGCAAGGGTCTCACCGCAGCCTCGCTCGGACGCCTTCTGAAGGCGCGTGGCCTGCGCGTGACCATGCAAAAGCTCGACCCGTACATCAACGTCGACCCCGGGACCATGAACCCGTTCCAGCACGGCGAGGTGTTCGTAACCGACGACGGCTGCGAGACGGACTTGGACCTCGGTCACTACGAGCGGTTCATCGACGAGAACCTCTACCGCGACTCCAACGTCACCACCGGCGCCATCTACCAGACGGTCATCGCCGCCGAGCGCCGCGGCGAGTTCCTTGGCGACACCGTCCAGGTGATCCCGCACATCACCAACGAGATCAAGGCGCGGATCCTGCGCGTCGCCGAGGACGCCGACGTGGTGATCACCGAGGTCGGCGGCACCGTCGGCGACATCGAGTCGCTGCCGTTCCTGGAGGCGATCCGCCAGCTCCGCCACGACGTCGGCCGGGACAACGTGTTCTTCTGCCACGTCTCGCTGGTCCCCTACATCGCCCCGTCCGGCGAGCTCAAGACCAAGCCGACCCAGCACTCCGTGCGCGAGTTGCGCTCGCTCGGCATCCAGCCCGACGCGATCGTCTGCCGCACTGACCGGCCGATCACCGACGCGCTCAAGCGCAAGATCTCGCTGCTGTCCGACGTCGACGTCGAGGGCATCATCAGCGCGCCCGACGCCGGCTCGATCTACGAGATCCCGCTGGTGCTGCACGCCGAGGGCCTGGACGACTACCTGGTCCGCCACCTGCGCCTGGACGGCCAGGTGGCCGACCCCGACCTCGACGAGTGGCGCTCGCTGGTCGAGCGCATCCGCAACCCGCGCCGCACCATCCGGATCGCCCTGGTCGGCAAGTACATCAACCTGCCGGACGCCTACCTGTCGGTGACCCAGGCGCTCCAGCACGCCGGCTTCCACCACCGCGTCGACGTCGAGGTCGTCTGGGTCGCCAGCGACGACCTCGAGGACGAGGAGAGCCGCGAGATCCTCACCACCGTCGACGGCATCCTGGTGCCGGGCGGGTTCGGGGTCCGCGGCGTCGAGGGCAAAGTCGACGCCTCCCAGTTCGCGCGCGAGCACCAGGTGCCGTACCTCGGCATATGCCTCGGCCTCCAGTGCGCGGTGATCGACGTCGCCCGCAACCTGTCGGGGCTCGAGGACGCCAACTCCAGCGAGTTCGACCCCGAGACCCCGTACCCGGTGATCGACCTGCTGCCGGACCAGCGCGGCATTGCCGACATGGGCGGGACCATGCGGCTCGGCCTCTACCCGGCGCGGCTGCTCAAGGGGAGCAGGGCCGAGCGGGCCTACGGCGACGGGCTCGTGTTCGAGCGGCACCGCCACCGCTACGAGGTGAACAACCGCTTCCGCCGGCGCCTCGAGGAGGCGGGGCTGGTCCTGTCGGGCACCTCGCCCGACGGCCGGCTGGTCGAGATCGTCGAGCTGCCCGACCACCCGTTCTTCGTCGCCGGGCAATTCCACCCGGAGCTGCGCTCGCGCCCGACCCGGCCACACCCGCTGTTCCGCGACTTCATCGGTGCCGCGGCCGAGCTGGCCGACGCCCGCGACCGCGAGCCGTCCGAGGTGGCCC
>JBEDUQ010000312.1:0-23586 GCA_040414855.1 Actinomycetota bacterium | reverse complement strand
GCGACCTCGGCTTCGTCGCCTTCCCGTCCCCCACCAGGTCCAGCCCCACCAGCGCCAGCCGGGCCAAGCTGACCTCGGCGGTCCTCCGAGAGGACCTCGCGCTCGGCGGCTACCTGATAAGTCACAGGTCGTAGGCACAGGCGGCCACCACGGGATATCCGCCACGCGAGGCCAGCGCAACGAATTTGACCTTGGGGGGCCGTGGGGGGAGCGAGCTCCCCCCACATGAGTGGAAGGGGGTTCTAGCGATGGGCGTCACCGTGGTGGACCATCCGCTGGCGGCGACCATGCTCACGGCCCTGCGCGACGAGTCGACGCCACCGCCGCTGTTCCGGCTGCTCGCAAAGCGGCTGGCGCTCGCGCTGGTCGTCGAAGCGAGCCGGACGGTCCCGGTGACCCGCCGCAAGGTCACCACCCCGCTCGCCGAGGCCAGCGGCACCGCGTTCGCCGCGCCGCTGGTGGCGGTGCCGATCCTGCGGGCGGGCCTCGGCATGGTCGAGGCGGTCACCGAGCTGTTCCCGGAGGTCGCGGTCGGCTACATCGGGTTGGAGCGCGACCACGCGACCTTCCAGCCCTCCGCGTACTACACCAAGCTGCCGCCGCTCCAGGACAGCTACGTGCTGCTGCTCGACCCGATGCTCGCGACCGGCGGCTCGGCGTCGGCCGCATGCAACAGCCTGTTCGCGGAGCGGCCGGCGAGGGTCACCCTGCTCTCGGTGGTGGCGGCGCCCGAGGGCATCGAACGCCTCCAGCGCGAGCAGCCGGAGCTCGACATCGTCACCGCCGCCGTCGACGAAGGTCTCAACGACAGCGCCTACATCGTCCCCGGACTGGGCGACTTCGGCGACCGCCTGTACGGGACCTGATTTCCGTCAGCTTCAGCTAGCGACGCCGCTGGCGGACGTCGAACCCCAGGTTCCCGAGCACTTTGACGGCGCCGCTCTTGCCGCCCTCGAAGTCACCGGGGGCAAGGCGCTTGCCGGCGGCGAACTCGTACGCGGTTCCCAAGATCGCCTTCGGCGGGTAACGGCGTTCCTCCCAGACCAGGTCATAGGTCGTGGTCGGGCCGAAACCGTGCTCAGAGAAGAACTTCTCCGACCCGAGCCGGTCGTACTCCTGTATCGCGCGCAACACCTCGGCTCGTGTCACGTCGTCCCACTCCACTGCCATCGGGTCCTCCCAGGATCGTTCGGCAAGAGGACGAAGGGCCGCCGCCACGACCGCGAGGCACGGCCACGGCCATCAGCCAAGCATCGGGTAGCCTTCGACGGGTCGTCTAAGCGGCGGGACGGCCGTCGTTGAGCGTCCGATAGGTCCCGCCGAAATAGAGCAGCGGCTCCCGCACGCGCCCGCGCTCGACACTCAGCACCCTGGCCAGAAAGATCGAATGGTCGCCGCCGTCATAGGTGCGCTCGACCTCGCATTCGAGCCAGCCGAGCGCGTCGTCCAGCAGCGGCGCGTTGGTCGCCGCGCCGGTCCGGAAGCCGAGGCTGGCGAACTGCGCGGCACCGGGCGGCCGGCTGGAGTCGGCGAAGTAGCGGGCGAGCGGCTCCTGGTCGCCGCCGAGCACCGAGATGGCGAAGCTGCCGGCCTCCTCGAGCACCTTGTGCATCAGCGCGTCGCGCTCCACGCACACCAGCACCAGCAACGGGTCGAGCGACACCGAGGTGAAGGAGTTGACCGTCATCCCGTGCTCGAGCCCGACGGCGTTGGCGCTGATCACCGCCACGCCGGTCGCAAACAGCCCCACGGTCGCTCTGTATTCGCGCGAGGTCGGGCTGCTCGGCACTGGCACCTTCTCCGGAGGAGGGATCGGGCAGTTGAGGCCATGCTACCCCTTGGAACAGCGCCGGCCTCAGCGTCCGGAGCGGAGCGGCCCTGGCAGCCGGATCGCGTCCCAGTCCACCAGCAGCCAGGTCGCGCCCATCGTCTCCACGGTCCCGACGACGTAGCCGCTGCCGAGACGGTTCTCGCGAACGGTGGTCGCCGACGGGTCGATGTCGAGCACCTGGACCACGTCGTCGACCAGGAACCCGATCGGACCGTACCGGGTGCTGACGACCAGGATGCGCCCCTCCGGGCCCCGCTCGGGCAGCCCCAGCGCGGCCCGCAGGCTGATCAGCGGCGGCAGGCGATCGGTCTCCTTGAGCGCGTCCAGGGTCGACGGCTCGAGCCCTGGCACCGGGGGCTGGCCGGCGCCGACGTCGACCACCTCGAGCACGCGCTCGCGGGGCGTCGCATAGCCACGGTCGCCGAGCCTGAAGAGCACCAGCGCGGGATTGGGCATCGCGTCCGTTCCAGGGTGACAAGGTCGCCTTCAAGGTTTCGTCGCGGCGGTGGTGGCGGCGGCGCACCGGGCCGAATTCGTAGTACGCGAGCATGGGCGCGTGTCCTCCGAAACCCGTCCGTAGTACTACTTCGGCACACCCCCATACCACCTAGAGGGGCTACGTTTGCGTCTGTCCTTGGCGAATCGAGGACCTCGTGTGTAGCCTCCTGACGCCAGTACCGCGCCGGGGGAGGTGCAAGTTGGCCGAGGTATTCGAATCGAGCGAGCTGCAGGGAGTCTGGCTGATCAGGGTCAAGCCGGTCGAAGACCCGCGAGGCCGTTTCATGGAGACGTACCGGTCGTCATGGCTCCCGTTCGCCAAGCCGATGGTCCAGGCCAACCGGTCCGACTCCGTCGCCAGAGTGCTCCGGGGGCTCCACTATCACCGCCGCCAGGCGGATCTGTGGTTCGTCCAGAGCGGGCGCGTGACCGCGATGCTCCTGGACACCCGCATCAGCTCGCCGACCGAGGGCAAGCACACCAGCCTCCAGTTGGGCGGCGGCGAGGACATCGCGCTGTACATCCCGGAGGGGATCGCCCACGGCTTCTACGCGCACGACCCGGTGACCATGACCTACATGGTCACCAACGAGTACGACGACTCCGACGAGCTGGGCATCGCCTGGAACGACCCCGACCTCGGCATCGTGTGGCCGGACCCGGAGCCGATCCTCTCGGACCGCGACCGGGAGAACCCCCGGCTCAGCGACATTCCGGCGGATCGCCGCGTTCCGTACACAGGTTGAGCGCGTCCATACCCTTTCCTCGAATCGGGCGCTACCTTGGACAGTGCAACCGCCCGTACGCGAGGAGCGCACGATGCCGGAGGGCAAGCATCCCTGGCTGCACCTGAGCAACCAGGCAAAGGGGCCGCCGCCAGAGAACCGGCGGCCGACGCCGCCACCCCCACCGCCTCCACCGAGGTGGCGGAGCTGGCTGCCGTGGATCGGGGTCCTGATCACACTGGGGATCCTGCTCCTTTGGCCCGGCAGGATGACCGGCAATCAGGTCCAGACGCTGAACTACCAGCCTGAGCTGAAGGACAAGATCGCCGCGGGCCAGGTGCGCTCGGTCGACATCGGCAGCGACGGCCACATCGACGGCGTGCTCACCAGCGGCCAGCACTTCAAGTCGTCGTACCCGGTGAACCTGCGCGACGACCAGTTCACCACGCTCCTCAACCAGCACAACGTCCAGGTCAAGGCGGTCGGCGCGCAGAGCTCGTTCCTGACGGTGCTGCTCAGCCTGCTGCCCCTGTTGCTGTTCGTCGGCTTCTTCATCTACCTCGGCCGTTCGACACGGCGTCAGCTCGGCGCCATCGGCGGCGTCGGGCGCTCCAGAGGCCGCGTCTACGACACCGACCGGCCGAGCACGACCTTCGCGGACGTGGCCGGCTACGAAGGGGTCAAACGCGAGGTCAGCGAGGTCGTCGACTACCTCAGCAACCCCGAGCGCTACCGGCGCGCCGGCGCGGTCGGGCCAAAGGGCGTGCTGATGGTCGGCCCGCCGGGCACCGGCAAGACGCTGATCGCCCGCGCGGTCGCCGGCGAGGCCGGGGTGCCGTTCATCTCGGTGACCGGCTCCTCGTTCGTCGAGATGTTCGTCGGCGTGGGCGCCGCCCGCGTCCGCGACCTGTTCGCCGACGCCCGCAAGCGCGCCCCGGCGATCATCTTCATCGACGAGATCGACGCCATCGGGCAGCGCCGCGGCGGCGCGGTGATCTCCAACGACGAGCGGGACCAGACGCTGAACCAGATGCTGTCCGAGATGGACGGCTTCGACCCCGCCACCAACGTGGTGGTCATGGCCGCGACCAACCGGCCCGAGGTGCTCGACCCCGCGCTGCTGCGGCCGGGCCGCTTCGACCGCCAGGTGGTCATCCCGCTGCCGACCCAGCGCGAGCGCGCCCAGATCCTCCAGGTCCACTCGCGCGGCAAGAAGCTCGGCCCCGACGTCGACCTCGACGTGGTGGCCCGCGGCACCCCGGGGTTCTCCGGCGCCGACCTGGCCAACCTGGTCAACGAGGCGGCCATCTTCGCGGTCCGGGCCGGGCGCGACTTCGTGACCGCGGTCGACTTCTCCGAGGCGCGGGACCGGCTGCTGCTCGGCCGCCGCGACTCCTCGAACGCGCTGCTCCCCGACGAGAAACGGGCGGTGGCGGTCCACGAGGGCGGCCACGCGCTGGTCGCGGCGCTGTCGAAGCACGGCGACCCGATCGCGAAGGTCACGATCCTGCCTGCCGGCCAGGCGCTCGGCGTCACCGAGCAACTGCCGGTGGACGAGCGGCACCTCTACTCGGAGGGCTACCTGCGGGACTCGCTGACCATCCGGCTCGGCGGCCGGGCGGCGGAGTTGCTGGTGTTCGGCGAGGGCTCGACCGGCGCGGCCAACGACCTGGCCGGCGCGACCGACCTGGCGACCCGCATGGTCCGCGAGTTCGGCATGAGCTCGGCGCTCGGCCCCGTGGGCTTCTCGACCGGCAGCCCGATGTACCTCGGCGGCGAGGAGGTCCGCAGCCGGCCCTATGCCGAGGCGACCCAGCGGGTCATCGACGAGGAGGTCGCCAAGCTGCTGCGCGACGCGGAGGAGCGGGCGCTCGGCCTGCTCCGCGAGCAGCGCGGCGCGCTCGACCGGCTCACCGAGCTGCTGCTGGAGCGCGAGACCGTCGACGGCACCGACGTGGACGAGGTCCTCGGCCGCGTCCCCGGCCGCCAGCAGCCGGTCGGCGCCACCGGCCACGCCGCCGTCAAGGACGAGCAGACACCGCCCAAGCAGCACTGACCAGGCGCGCGGCAGTGACCGGACGGCGGAATTGGTAAGGTGCTCCGGTGAACAACGCTCTCCAGCTCGGGCCGGGGGACCCGAGGCAACTGGGGCCGTACACGATCCTCAACAGGATCGGCGGCGGAGGCATGGGTGTGGTCTACCTCGGCCAGACGCCCGACCGCCGGCTGGTCGCCGTCAAGGTGGTGCGGTCTGACCGCGCCTCGGACCCCGAGTTCGTCGCCCGCTTCCGCCGCGAGGTGCGGGCGGCGTCGGGCGTCGCCGGCTTCTGCACCGCCAGGGTGCTCGCCGCCGACCTCGACGCGCACCAGCCCTACTACGTCACCGAGTACGTCCAGGGGCCGACGCTCCAGGAGGCGGTCGAGGACGGCGGCCCGCTGACCGGCAGGTCGCTGGAGGCGTTCGCGGTCGGGGTCGCCGAGGCGCTCGAGGCGATCCACGCGGCCGGCGTCGTCCACCGCGACCTCAAGCCGAGCAACGTGATCCTGGCGCGCGAGGGCCCGAAAGTGATCGACTTCGGCATCGCCAGGCCGGTCGACGCGACCACGCTGACGCAGACCGGCAAGGTCGTCGGCTCGGTCAACTGGCTGGCGCCGGAGCAGCTGCGGACCGGCAAGGCGTCGGAGGCCAGCGACGTCTTCTCCTGGGGTGGGCTGGTCACCTTCGCCGCCACCGGGCATCCGCCGTTCGGGGCGGGGCCGGTCGGAACCATCGCCAACCGGATCCTCCACGAGGAGCCCGACCTCCGCGGCCTCCAGGGCCGGCTGCTCGAGTCGGTCCAGGTCGCGCTCAGCAAGGACCCGGGCCAGCGTCCCAGCACCAGGGGCGTGCTGGAGTGGCTGGTCGGACGGTCCAACGTCGACCCGGTGACGCTGGCGACCGAGGTCGTCCAGAGCACCTGGATGCTGCCGAAGATCCCGGCCGGGGTCGCGAAACGGCCGGCGGGATCGCAGCGGGCGAGCGCGGCGAGCGCCTGGGGCGACGCGGGCGGTCCCGGCGGTCCGGCCGGTCCCGGCGGTCCCGGCGGTCCGGGGGTGGTGACCCCGCCGATGGCCGGCGGCTACTGGCCCTCGCGCGAGGCCACCCCGCCGGTCGCTCCTCCGCCGGGCCTGGCGGCCCGCGAGCCGACTCCCCAGCTCGACCGGCGCGACCTCGCCAGCCGTCCCACCGACGGCGACCTGTACCAGCCGCGTCCCGACGAACTCGACCGCGCCGGCCGGGCCGACCGCGAGGCGGAGCCCGCCCGCAAGGAGCGGGGCGAGCGCGGGGCGAAGCAGGCGTACGCCCGCGGCACGGTGCTCGCCGACCTGCTCCCGGGCGGCTTCCTGCGCGACCTCGGCCTGGTCGCCGTGTTCGCCGTGCTGGTCTGGCTAAGCCTCACCGGCGACAACGCGGTGAGCACCGCACGGGTCACCACGCCGGCGCTGGTCGCGATCCTCGGCGGCGCGCTGCTCGGCCGCAACCGGGCCGGCAGCGGCTTCACGCTCGGCGTGGTCGGGCTGTACCTGCTCGGCAACGGGCCGTCGACCTCGCTGCGGACCGTCCTCGGCTACCTGGTTCTGCTGGTTGCGATCGGGATCACCGGCACGATCGCCGCGTTAGGCCGCCGCCACAAGACGATCGGCGCGATCGTCGCGGTCGCCGTGGGCTTCACAGCCCTCCAGGGGTTCCTGAACCTGGTCGGTTGGGACACATTCCATCTACCATCAGTGAATATCGGTCCCTTCCACGGGACCTTCTGAGCGGCGACGGCCGGGGCCACCCCATGCCGACCCCCCAACCGGGCTAGCGGCCCGGGCGCGTGACCCGGTCGCCGCCCCATCCGCTGACATACGCCGGGACCGAGAGCGCCTCGGGGTGCAGCCGCTCGTCGGGCACGGGCTCCCCGGCCGCGACGCCGAGCGGCAGGACGCCAGCCCAGACCGGCAGCTCGTGGTCCTCCTCGTCGTCCTTGGGCGGCCCGGTGCGGATCTTGGCGGAGGCCTCGTCGAGCTTGAGCCCGAGCACGGCGGTGGCGGCCAGCTCCTTGGCGTCGGGGCCGCGCGCGTCGGCAGTGCGGCCCGGCACGACGTGGTCGACCAGGAGCCGCAGCACGCGGTCCTTCTCGGCGTCGTCCAGCACCGGCTCGGCACGGCCGAGCACCATCGCCGAGCGGTAGTTCGCGGAGTGGTGGAACACCGACCGCGCCAGCACCAGCCCGTCGACCAGCGTCACCGTCAAGCAGACGGCGGTACCCTCGGCCAGCACGCGCATGGTCCGGCTCCCGGTCGAACCGTGGAAGTAGACGGTGTCGCCGTCGCGCACGTAGAGGGTTGGGATCACATAGGGCTGGCCGTCGACCACGAAGCCGACGTGGCAGACGAGCCCCTCGTCCAGGATCGCGGCCAGCGTGGCCGGATCGTAGTGGCCACGCTCGGAGAGGCGGCGCACCCTGGTGCGCTCGGTCGGCGGGGACTGCGAGAGGACCTGTCCGTCGCTCATCGGCCGCTCCATGGGTCCGGGGAAATCGGGCGGGGAGATTTGATCTAGTACAAATTAATTTGCGTACTGAGACAGTAGCACGCCATGGATTGCCGAGACCAGGATTGTCCCGGGGCTCCGATACGTTGTAACTGGCACGATGCAAGTGACTCACTGGAGGTAATCCCCTGCCCGACTATCTGCGCACACCGCCTCCTGACGGCCTCGCCTTCGGGACGCTGCGCCGTATCGTCGGGCTCCTCCGGCCGTACCGCGTCCGCGCCGTGGTCGCCTTCGGCCTCGGCGTCGGCATGATCGCGATCACCACGTTCCTCCCCTTGGTGACGCGCACGATCATCGACCAGGGCCTGACCAGGCGGGTCCCTGGTGTGGTCACCCGCGAGACCGTCCTGCTGATCGGCCTGGCCGTGCTGCGGTGGATCCTCGGCGGCCTGCGCCGCGACGTCTCCGGCCGGATCGGCACCGGCGTCGAGTACGACCTGCGCACCAGGCTCACCCGCCATCTGCTGGCGCTGGAGCCCGCCTGGCACGACCAGACCCAGACGGGGCAGCTGTTGTCGCGGGCCAACTCGGACATCCGCTCGGTGCGCTACTTCCTGTCGTGGGGCCTGGTCTTCAGCGTCCTGAACGTGTTCACCTTCGCGATCGCCGCCTTGCAGATGTGGTCGCTGTCGGCACGGCTGACGCTGGTCACGCTGGCGGTGGCGCCGCCGCTGGTCTACGGCGCGCTGCGGTTCAACCGCCGCCTGCACCACGTCTACTGGCGCGTCCAGCAGAAGGACGGCGACGTGACCACGGTGGTCGAGGAGAACGCCGCCGGCGTCCGGGTCGTCAAGGCGTTCGGCCGCGAGGACCAGGAGCTCGCCAAGCTGCGCCGCGAGGCCGGTGACCTGCTCCACGAGAACCTCGTCGCCGCGCGGCTGCGGGCGTTCTACAACCCGCTGCTCGCCGCGCTCCCGCAGGCCAGCATGGCCCTTATCCTCTGGTACGGCGGCCGGCTGGCGATCAACGGGACCATCACCCTCGGCACGCTGGTGGCCTTCAACTCCTATGTGGTGATGCTGGTGTGGCCGCTCCAGTCGCTCGGCATGCTGTTCAGCTTCGCCCAGCGCGCCGCCGCCAGCGCCGAGCGGGTCTTCGAGATCACCGACCGCCCGCCCGGCATCGCCGACCGCCCGGGCGCCACGCCGCTCGCCCCCTCACCGGCCGACGCCATCGGCGGCACGGCGCTCGCGGGCCTCGCCGCCGGCAACGGGCACGCGCCCAGCGGGCACCGGGGCGCGAGCGTCCGCTTCGAGGACGTGAGCTTCCGCTACGGCGAGTCGGGCCGCCTGAGCCTGGCCGACGTCTCGCTGGACATCCGGCCCGGTGAGCGCGTCGCCCTGGTGGGCGGGACCGGCTCGGGCAAGTCGACCCTGGCCGCCCTCATCCCGCGGCTCTACCAGCCGAGCTCCGGGCGGGTGCTGCTCGACGGAAGGGACGTCGGCGGCATCACCCTGGACTCGCTCCGCGGCGCTGTCGCCGTGGTCCACCAGGAACCCGAGCTGTTCTCCGCGACCCTGCGCGAGAACGTCGCCTTCGGCAGGCCCGACGCCGGCGACGACCAGATCCTCGACGCGCTCGGCTCCGCCGCGGCGCTCGACGTGGTCAACGCGCTGCCGGACGGGCTCGACACCGTGGTCGGCGAGCAGGGCTACACCCTCTCCGGCGGCCAGCGGCAGCGGGTCGCGCTGGCGCGGGCGCTGCTGGCCGCGCCGAGGGTGCTGATCCTCGACGACGCGCTCTCGCACGTGGACGTCGCCACCGAGGCGAGGATCCTCGACGGGCTCCGCGCCGCGCTGGGCGACGCGACCGTGCTGCTGGTGGCCAACCGGCGCGCCAGTCTCCGGCTCGCCGACCGGATCGTGCTGCTGGAGCGCGGGCGCGTGGTCGCCCAGGGCGACCACGACGACCTGGCCGGTCGCGAGCCGCGCTACCAGGCGGTGCTGAGCAGCTCCGGCCCGGACGTCGACGAGCTGGCGGACGAGGTGGCCTCATGAGCATGCGCATGAAGGGCAGTCAGGCCCGTGCGTGGCTCTGGCCGCTGGTGCGGCCGCACCGCGGGAGGGTCGCGCTCGGTACGCTCGCGGTGCTGACCCAGAGCGCCGCCGGGCTGGCCATGCCCTACCTGGTCAAGGTCGCCATCGACCAGGGCGTGGTGCCGCGGCGGCTCGAGGTGCTCGACCGGGTCGCGGTCGTGTACCTGCTGCTGGCGGGCTTGCAGCTGCTCGCCAGCCGGCTCGAGATCATCTCCGTCGCCTCGGTGGGCCAGCGCGTGCTGTTCGCGGTCCGCAACAAGCTGTTCGCCCACCTGCAGCGGCTCTCGCTCGACTTCTACGAGCGCGAGCGCACCGGCAAGGTGGTCGCCCGCATGACCAACGACATCGAGGCCATGAGCGACCTGGTCACCGACGGTCTGGTCACCTTCATCACCAGCGTGATCACCCTGCTCGGGATCGCCGTGATCCTGGTGGTGATGGACTGGCGGCTGGCGATCGCCACGCTGGTGGTGGCGCCGGCGCTGGCGCTGGCCGCGACCCGGTTCCGGCGCCAGTCGTCCGCCGCCTGGCGGCGGGTCCGCGAGGCCGCGACCGTGGTCACCATCCAGCTCCAGGAGGCGCTCTCCGGGGTCCGCGCCATCCAGGCGTTCCGGCGCGAGCCGACCACGCTGCGGCGGTACGCCGACGCCGCCGACGCGGAGCGGGTCGCCCACAACCGCACCATCAGACTCGCCTCGCTGTTCTTCCCCGGCGTCGAGTTCGCGGGCGCCGCCGCCAGCGTGGTGGTGCTCGGCGTTGGCGGCCACCAGGTCCTGTCCGGCAGCCTCGAGATCGGCACGCTGGCCGCGTTTCTTCTCTACCTGCGGAGCCTCTTCGACCCCGTGCAGCAGCTCTCGGAGCTGTACGACACCTTCCAGTCGGCGACCGCCGGCGCCGAGCGCGTCGGCGCCGTGCTCCAGATCCAGCCAACCGTGCGCGAGGCCGACGACCCGCTGCCGCTGGAATCGCCGCGCGGCGAGCTGGCGCTGGATGGCGTTCGCTTCTCCTACGCGATCGGCGACGAGACCGGTCCCGAGGTGCTCCATGGCGTCGACCTGAAGGTGCCGGCCGGGTCGACGCTCGCGCTGGTCGGGCCGACCGGCGCCGGCAAGTCCACGGTCGCCAAGCTGATCGCCCGCTTCTACGACCCGCTGTCCGGCACCGTGACCCTGGACGGCCTCGACCTGCGCCAGGTCCGCATCGCCGACCTGCGGCGCGCGATGGGCTACGTTCCGCAGGAGGGTTTTCTATTTTCCGGGTCGGTCGAGGAGAACATCCGTTTTGGCCGGCCGGACGCCACCCGGGCCGAGATCCTGGCGGCCGCCACGGCGGTCGGCGCGGAGCCGGTCATCGCCGGGCTCCCCCACGGGCTGGACACGGAGGTCGGCGAGCGCGGGGCGCTGGTGTCGGCCGGCGAGCGGCAGCTGATCGCGTTCGCGCGGGCGTGGATCGCCGACCCCGCACTGCTGGTGCTCGACGAGGCGACCTCCAACCTCGACGTGGTCACCGAGGCGCGCGTGCAGCAGGCGCTACGCCGCCTGCGCCAGGGCCGCACCACCGTGCTGATCGCGCACCGGCTGTCGACCGTGATCGAGGCGCACCAGGTCGCCATCGTCGAGGACGGCCGCGTGGTCGAGACCGGCACGCCCGACGAGCTGCTCGCCGCCGGCGGCCGCTTCGCCGACCTCTACACCCGCTGGCTCGCCGGCGCCGCCTAATCCGTCTGGCCGTGCCAGCGGCGCATGTGGTTGGCGTGGGTGGGAAGGTAGGCGCCGGGCTTGAAGAAGCGGTCGTAGAACTCGAGGTCCAGGTGGTGCGCCTGGACGTAGTTCATGATGAACAGCGACGGCACCGTGCCCGGGAACTTGCCAAAGGTGTCGAACACGTACTGGGCCTGAAGCGCGATGCAGTCCTTGAACTGCTGGTCGTGGACCTGGGCGCTGCCGCGCACGCCGGGGCTGTCGGTCCAGGCACCAGGAGTGTCCGGGTGGAACGGCCCGCCAGGGCCGAACTTGCGCTCGGCGAACGCCTCGACCGCGGCGGCCATGTCGGGGTAGTGGGGCGGGCAGTAGGCCTCGAAGACGCCATCGAGGCCGGTCGGGTTGGGAGTCGACCAGCCCTCCTGCTGGTCGTAGCGGAACCCGAGGCCGGGCACGTCCGGGTCGCCCGACGCGCCGAGCATGGTGAAGCGGTCGATGCCGTCGAACATCCAGCCGCCCAGGCCCATGCCCTGGAGCATCAGCACCCCCGCGTAGCAGGCGCTGGCGAGCTCGGCGGTCGCCTCGGTGAGCGCGTACTGCTCCACGAAGGTCAGCGGGAACGGCTCCTGGACGTCGACCAGGCCGGCGAACGCGTCGAGCCCGGGGATGGCGCGGTGGTTGACGTCGTCGTAGATCGCCTGCCCGTTCTGAGCGATGAAGCAGAGCACGGCGATCAGGTGCTGGGCGATGTCGGCGACCGGGATCACCAGCAGCGACCCGGGAACGTTCACACACCAGGTGTTGTGGCCCTCCAGGTAGGGCTCCCGCGGCGGCAGGTTGAGCCGCCCGTCGGCGAGCTTGCGCGGCAGGCTCGCGTGGCGCTCGACCATCAGCTCGGAGGTCACCGTCTCGGTGGCGGGATCGACCAGGGCGCCGGCGTCGCGGGTCGGGAAGAAGAAGACGCCGGTGTCGTCGGTGAAGAACAGCTCGGCGGTGTGGAAGCCGGCCGCCGACGGGAAGGTGCGCCCGGCGGCAGCGCCGGCGTAGTTCGACAGGTGCGGCGCGTAGCGGGCGTGTCGGGTGATCGAGTAGTGCCAGCCGGTGGTCCCGCCCATCGCGCTGAGCACCAGCATCCGCTCCAGGTCGGTCAGCGGCACCGGCTCGTGCCGCGAGCGGTACGCGAGCGGCCCGTCGGGAAGCTCGTTCCCGAGCGCGAAGCGCCGCGAACGGCGGCCATAGAGCGCTTCGAGAAGTGGAAACCCGGCGAGCTCCGCAAGCGCGTCGGTCTGCGTGGTTGCCTGCTCAACAGTCATCTTTGCCCCCCTCTGAGCTCCGGGCAAACAGTGTCCCACAGCAGAGCAAGCAACGTGCGGGTGTCGATTGGGTGCCGGAGGACTCTTGCCTCACGCGGACGCCCGCGAGACACTCGACAATTCCGTACGGCGCAGATCGATCAATTGCGCCTAACCGGCGAAGTGCTCTTCGGGGGGGATCTCGATGCGAATGCTCATGAAGGCGCAACTGGACACCGAGGCGGCGAGCGAGGCCATCAAGAACGGGACCATGCAGGACGTCATGCAATCGACCCTGGAAAGGCTGAAGCCAGAGGCGGCCTACTTCGCCACGGAGGGCGGGATGCGGACCGCGTTCATCGTCTTCGACCTCCAGGACCCGTCTCAGCTGCCGACCATCACCGAGCCGCTGTTCCGGCCGCTCAAGGCGAAGATCTCCATGGCCCCGGTGATGACCGCCGACGACGTGAGGTCGGGCCTCGAGCAGCTCGCGAAGAGCATGTAAGGCCCGCACGGGCTGAGGTGAGGGCGCGCCGGGAGCGCCCCGCGAGCATCAGCCCTGGTTGCGCTGGCGGCGCTCCCGGTCCTCGGCCAGGTCGAGCGCGAGCACGCTGGTCAGGATCACCAGGTCGTCCTGGCCGGGGGCGATGTCGACGGCGTAGGTGTCGCGGAGGCTGAGCCAGCGCTTGGAGACGGTCGCCACCGTCTGGCCGCCGCGCTCGATGCTGAACTCGTGGTCGAACAGGTCGCCGCGCATCTCGAGGTCGTCGGGGCCGGGCACGTCGATCGTGAACCGGTCGCCGAACGGGCTGAACAGGTGCTTTCGGACCTCGGCGGCCTGCTCGCCCTCGATGGTGACCTCATAGGTCGGCCGCAGCGAGATCAGCCTGCGCTGGACCTGCGCGACCTCGCGACCCTCGCTGTCGCGGACGACCAGCCGGTCGTGGAGCGACAGCACCTTGCCGTCGACGTGAAAGAGCCGCTGGCCCTGCTCGTCGGTGATGTCGGAGTCCTCGCCGAGGGCGACGAGGCGCTCGCGGATCAGATATCGCATGCGCTCCTCCTTCAAGTCGTGCCAGTGTGCCGCGCGATGACTGGAACCTACCCCGGACCACCCTAAACGTCGTCGTCGGGCTCGTCGCGGGACTCCTCGGAGGCCTTGGACCGGCTGAGGCGGATCGGGATCGCGTACCAGAAGAAGCCGAACCACGCCGCGGTGACCACGGCGGTCGCAACGCCAGCCCAGCGCCCGTAGAGCACGTCGGCGATGAACCACAGGACCCCGACGATCGCCAGGCAGAGGGTCAGCAGTCCGGCGATCGCCACGCGGTTGCTGACCTCGACCAGGGCGCGCTTCGCGTGCTGGCGGAACAGCAGCCGGTGCATCGAGACCGGCGCGATCAGCAGACTCGCCGCCGCCGCGGACAGCGCCAGCGTCACGAAGTAGAGCGTGCGCTGGAAGGTCGTGACCTCGGCGAACCGCTGGGTGAAGCTCAGCGTCAGCAGGAAGGCGAACAGGATCTGCGGTCCCGTCTGCGCGACCCGCAGCCCTTGGAGCAACTCGACGAAGTTGCGATCCAGCCGCTGGAGCTCGGTCTCGTTGCGCTCGCGCTCGTTCCAGTGCTGGTCGTGCATCATCGGGATCTCCCTCCGTCGGTCCCCGACTCCGAGCATCCCCACGGGAGCGCCCATCATGCCGGGGTCGAAACCTCCACGGGCGGCGGGTTGTCCACTATGGTGTCTCCAGGTGTGCCGGGAAGGCTGGTCGGCGTCTACGTCGCGCTCCCTTGTGAGGAGGCCCCCGGATGACCGCCATCGAGCCCTTCGGCCTGGTGACCCTGATCGTCGCGTTGGTCGGGCTCGCGGCGGTCTTCTCCAACCGGCTCGGCGAGCACCTGCGTATCCCCGCTCCCGCCATTTTCCTCGTCTCAGCGGCCGGCGCGTCGTATCTTCTGCCACGGCACTGGCAGCCCGACGTGGTCACGGTCGAGCGGGTGGTCACGATCGCGCTGGCGGTGATCCTGTTCCACGGCGGGATGCAGATGGGCTGGCGCCGCTTCCGCTCGGCCGCCGCGGCGACGGTCTGGATCGGACTTGCGGGCACGCTGGTCACGGCGGGGGCGGTGGCCGCCTGCGCCTACCTGCTGTTCGGCTTCGACTGGAGGCCGGCGCTGCTGCTCGGCACCGCGCTGGCCCCGACCGACCCGGCCGCGGTGTTCTCGGTACTGGGGCGGCGCGAGGTCGCCGGGCGGACCGGCGTGCTGCTCGAGGGCGAATCCGGCGCCAACGACCCCGTCGGCATCGCGCTGCTGATCGCGCTGCTCGCCGCCACCGGGTCGGCAGCGCACACGGCCACGGTCGTCGCCGGCCAGTTCGCGCTCCAGATGGCGGTCGGGCTGGCGGTCGGCGTGGCCGGCGGGCGCCTGCTGCTGGAGCTGATGCGCCGCTTCCCGCTGCCGAGCGAGGCGCTCTACCCACTTCAGGTGCTGACCGGCGCGCTGGCGATCTTCGGCGCGGCCACGGTCGCCAGGGGCTCCGGCTTCCTGGCGGTGTTCGTGGCCGGGATCCTGATCGGCGACGAGGGCGCGCCCTACAAGCGCGAGATCGAGCGGTTCCACGCCGCCCTCGCCAGCCTCGCCGAGATCGTCGCCTTCGTCCTGCTCGGCCTCACGGTGCACCTGGCCGAGCTGCCCGGCGGCAACGCCTGGGCGGTCGGGCTGGCGCTGGCCGCGCTGCTGGCGCTGGTCATCCGGCCGGTCCTGGTCGGCCTGCTGCTCTGGCCGGTCCGGCTGCGCGTTGGCGAGCGGTTGTTCGTGTTGTGGACCGGCCTGAAGGGAGCCGTGCCGATCCTGCTCGGCGCGTTCATCCTGAGCGCCGGCGTGGCGGGCGCGAGCCGCCTGTACGCGATCATCTTCGTTGTGGTGGCGTTCTCAGTGGTCGTGCAGGGAGGGCTGGTGCCGACCCTGGCGCGACGGCTGCGGATCCCGTTCCGGACCGTCGAGCCCGAGCCATGGGCGGTCGGGGTCCGGTTCCGCGAGGAGCCGGACGCCCTCCGCCGCTACCTGGTCGCGCCCGGCGCGCCCGCGGACGGCACCACCATCGCCGACTTGGAGGTCGGCGAGGACACCTGGATCAGCCTGATCAGCCGCCAGGGCCAGCTGGTGCCGGTCCGGCGCGACACCGAGCTCCGCGCCGGCGACGAGGTCCTGGTCCTCACCGACCCCGCCACCCCCGACGACCCCGGCCACCTCTTCGGCGACCCTGGTTCGTGAGAGATGGCCGATGGCCGCGGTGAGGCGGCCCTAGACAGTGCCGAGGGCCTGGCGGGTCGATGCGTCGAACAGGTGCAGGCGGCCCGGCTCCAGGCCGAAGCGGACCTGGCCGCCGGGCTTCACCGCGGTGTCGGGGTCGGCGAGGACCGCGAACCGCTGGTCTCCGCCGGTGTCCACGCCGATCAGCGTCTCGCGCCCCAGCATCTCGACGTACTCGGCGCGACCGTCGATCGGCCCGGCGAGGCCGTCGCCCTCGACCCACAGGTGCGCATGCTCAGGGCGGACCCCGACGATCACCTCATCGGCCAACAAGCCAGCGGGAACGCGATCCCGGTCGAGGGTGAGCGACACCTCGCCGCGGCTGAGCTGCACCGAATCGTCCTTGCGGGTGACGCCCAGGGTCGCGAAGCTCATCGCGGGACTGCCGATGAACCCGGCGACAAAAACGTTCGCCGGGTGCTCGTACACGGAGCGGGTATCGCCCACCTGCTCGAGCACGCCGTCGCTGAGCACGGCGACACGGTCGCCCATGGTCATCGCCTCGACCTGGTCGTGGGTCACGTAGATCGTGGTCGTCCCGACCTGCTCGTGCAGGCGCCTGATCTCGGTCCGCGTCTGCACGCGCAGCTTCGCGTCGAGGTTCGACAGCGGCTCGTCCATGAGGAACACCCGCGGCTCGCGGACGAGCGCACGCCCGAGGGCGACGCGCTGTCGCTGGCCGCCGGACAACGCGCGGGGCTTCCGCTCCAGCAGGGAGCCGATGTCCAGCATGTCGGCGGCGCGGCGGACCCGCCGCTCGATCTCGTCCCGCGGCGTCTTCCGCGTCTTCAGGGCGAACGCCAGGTTCTGCCGCACGGTCATCTGCGGGTACAGCGCGTAGTCCTGGAACACCATGGCGATGTCGCGATCGCGCGGGGCCAGCCGGTTCACGACCCGCTCCCCGACCCGGATCTCGCCGGAGGTGAGCGCCTCCAGCCCGGCGACCAGCCGGAGCGCGGTGGTCTTGCCCGACCCCGACGGGCCGACCAGCACCACGAACTCCCCGTCTCCGACCTCCAGCGAGAAGTCGCGCAGCGCGCTGACGTCGCCGAACCGCTTGGTGACCGCCTCGAAAAGAACCCGTGCCATGGCTCAGCCCTTCACCGCGCCGGTCAGCACGCCGCGGATGAACTGGCGCTGGAAGACGATGAAGACGATCAGGATCGGCACCGCGACGATCACCGCCCCGGCCGACACCAGCGGGACGTTGGTCGTGAACCTCCCCGAGAAGCTGGCGAGCCCGGCCGGCGCGGTCATGTGGTTGACCGTGAACACCAGGGCCAGGAAGAACTCGTTCCAGCTGTCGGCGAAGGTGAGCACGGTCAGGGTCAGGATCGCCGGCCAGGCGAACGGCACCAGGATCCTCCAGAGCGTTCTCCAGCTCGACGCGCCGTCGATCCTCGCGGCCTCCAGCAACGACCGCGGGGCCGAGATGAACGCCGCGCGCATCCAGAAGATGCCGAACGCCAGCTCACCTGAGGTCTCGAGCAGGATCAGGGCCCAATAGGTGTCGAGCAGTCCGAGGTCCCGCACGTTGTAGTAGAGCGGCACGATGGTCGCCTCGGTGGGGATGATCAGCCCCAGGATGAACAGGTAGAAGATCGCCCGCGAGCCGCGGAACCGCATGGTCGCGAACGCGTAGCCGCCCAGGATCGACAGCCCCACCGAAGCGGGGACCATGACGGCCGCGACGATCACGCTGGTGGTGAAGCTGGAGGCGAACTTCCCCTGGTCCCACGCCTCCACGTAGTTGTGCCAGGCGAAGCTCGGCGGCAGCGCGAACCCCGATGGAGCGCTCCCGGGGCCCGGAGGGTACAGGCTGGCGAGCAGGACGCCGACGAGCGGATACACGGCGACCATCGAGCACACGATCATCAGCAGGTAGTTGAGCACCACCTGGGGGCGCGAGGCGGTGTTCACGTTTCGCCTCCGCGCTCCATGACCCGGTTGAGCCCGTAGGTCACCGCGAAGACGATCAGCATGAGCATGATCCCGAGCGCGGCCGCCGATCCCACCTGGCCGGTCTGGAACAGCCGCCTCCAGACCAGGTACGCGGGGACCGAGGTCGCCGTCCCGGGCCCGCCGCCGGTCATGACGTAGATCTCGTCGAAGGTGCCGAGCGTGCCGATCACCGACAGCACCAGCGCCACCTGGAGCTCGTAGCGCAGGCCGGGAAGCGTGACCGCGAAGAACTCCCGCACGGCCCTCGCCCCGTCGACGCGAGCCGCCTCGTACAGGCTCGCCGGGATCTTCATGACACCCGCGACGAACAGGATCAGGCAGAAGCCGAACTGGCCCCACATCCCGAACACGCCGACGGCCGGCAGCGCGGTGGTGAAGTCTCCGAGCCAGCCGGCGCTGGGAATGAAGTGGCCGAGCCCGACGGCCTCGAGCGCGGTGTTGAGCGGCCCGTCCACGTCGTACACCCACGTCCAGGCAAGCGCGGTGACCACGTCGGTGATCACCAGGGGGAGGAACAGCAGCAGCCGGAAGAAGGTGAGCCCGCGGATCCGGATCCGCGACAGCACGGCGGCCAGGAACAGGCCGATGACGATCGGCATCAGCGAGTAGAAGAACATCAGCACCAGGACGTGGAGATATCCCTCGCGGATGGCCGGGTCGCTGAAGAAGCCCTTGTAGTTGTCGAGGCCGACCCACGTGCCAGGGGTGATCCCATCCCAGTTGTAGAGCGACACGTTGAGGCCCTGCGCCAGCGGCACGAGGTTGAACGCCGCATAGAGAAGGAACGCGGGCAGCACGTACAGGTACCCGATCCGTCGTGCCTCGCCGGGCAGCGGCTGGACGCGCTCGGGCCGTCGCCGGCCGCGACGCCCGACGACCAGAGCTCTCGAGAGGACCTCCTGCTCGGGCTCCGCGGCCATCTAGGTTCGAGAGCTCTGGAAGCCGGCGTAGTCCTTCTGGACCCGCGCCACGAATTGTTGCGGGCTGATCTTCATGCCCATCAGCTCCTGGATCGCGGCGGTGAGGGTGTCGTAGAACGTCGGCGTCGCCCAGTCCTCGTACGGGACGACGCCGTTTGCCTTCGACAGCGCCGTCGCCGCGTTCACGACGTCCGACAGCACCGTCCCCTGCTGCACCGTCGAGGTGGTGGCGCCGTTGTGGAGCGGGATCTGCCCGGCCTGCAGCAGCAGGTCGCTCGCGTGGTTGCTCGTCATCCAGTCGATGTAGGCGGCGGCAACGTCGGGGTGCTTGGACGCGGAGGTGATCGCCAGCGGGAACCCGGCCCCGCCGGTCGAGACCTGGGGGCCGCCCGCGCTCATCGGCGGCATCGGGAAGAAGCCGTAGTTGCGGTTGTCGGCGCCGAGGTTGGCCACGATCCAGTTGCCGGTGATCATGAACAGCCCCTGGCCCTTGGCGAAGTTCGCGACCGAGGTGTCGTAGCCGCCACCGCCGAACCCGGGCGTGAAGTAGCCCTTCCTCGCCCAGTCCTGGAGCGTGGTGGCTGCCTGGAGGTTCTGCGGGGTGTCGAAGGTCGGCTGGCTCCCCTGGTGCCCGAAGATGAACTCGGTCATGGTCCGCGCCGGGGCCAGCTGGTCCTGGATCACCGCCAGCTCGTGGATCCCGGGATAGGCGTCGTTGTTGCCGAACTGGATCGGCAGGACGCCGGCCCGCCTGGCGGCGGCGAGGCTCTGCTCGAACTCACCGAAGGTGGTCGGGACCGAGAGCCCGAGCCTGGTGAGCAGCGTCTTGTTGTAGTACACGCCGAGGATCTCGCCCATGGTCGTGTAGCCGTACAGGCTGCCGGTGCCGAACTGCTTGCCGTCGGGGGACCACGAGCTCACCGCCAGCACGTTGGGCGGAACCCGCTTGTCCCAGCCATACGCCTTCGCGAAATTGTCGAGCGGCAGGAGCAGCCCCGCCTTGACGAGCTGGCCCATGTCGGGCCATCCCTGGTTGGCCTCGACCACGTCGGGGGCGCGGGGGCCCGACACGGCCAGCTTCAGGAGGGTCTTGAGCTCACCGAAGTCGCGGTTCACCCGCTTGATGGTCACGTTCGGGTACTTCTGGTGGAACTCCGAGTTGAGCCGGTCCCAGACCTTGCTGACCGGCCCGGTCTCCTGGTCCCAGACCGTGAGGGTGACCGGGCCCTTCTCGGTCACCCCGGTGCTCGCCGGCACCGAAGGGGCCGACGGCTTGGCGGTCCGGCCGCCGGGCGTGCAGGCGGCTCCGATGAGGACCACGAGGGAAATGAGGAGCCAGATCCGTGCGCGGCCGCTGAACGGTGACGATGCGCCCATCGACGACCCCTTGGCTGCGATCTATGATCCTTGGACTTTATGTTCCAAAGCGGTCAAGGTCAAGCCATGGTCTATTTTTGGTTTGATAAGGCATATCGACGGTCTATTATGGTCGCATGACGGAGACCCCCGACGTCCAGCCGCTGGACCAGCTCCAGCTGCGGTACCAGCACGTCCGGGAAGAGCTCGAGGCCGAGATCGGGCGCGGGCGACGCCCGGTCGGCTCGCGGCTGCCTCCCGAGCGGGCGCTCGCGGACCATTTCGGCGTCAGCCGGGTGACGCTCCGGCGCGCGCTCGACGAGCTCGCGCAGGCGGGTGTGGTCGCCCGTTCGGGCATGGCCTGGGTGGTGGCGTCTCCGGCCATCGGGGAGCCGCCGAACGTGCTCATGAGCTTTTCCGAGATGGCCGCCTCCCGGGGCCTCAAGCCGGGGGGGCGCGTGCTCAACCGTGGACCGCGACCCGCCACCATCGACGAGGCCGAGGCGCTCGGCCTTGCGCCGGGCGCCGCGCTGTTCGAGCTGGAGCGCCTCCGGCTGCTGGACGACGTGCCGATCCTGATCGACCGGACCAGGATCCCGCTGTCACTGGCTCCCGGCCTCGACAAGGTGAACCTGGAGCACCGGTCGCTGTACGAGGTGCTCGAACAGCGCTTCGCGATCCGGCCCACGCGGGCGCGCCTGACGGTGGAGGCGATCCCGGCCGACGAACGACGCGCCAGGCTTCTCGGACTGGAGCCGGGCCAGCCGCTGCTGCTCTGCCAGCAGCAGTCCGAGGACGAGCTCGGCCGGCGGATCGAGCTGTGCGAGATGGTCTACCGGGGCGACAGGTACCGCTTCCGGGCGACGCTCGAGCGCGGGGCCTGAGGGGTGGGAGCTCCGCGCATCGTGGTCGTCGAGGACGGCGACGAGCTCGGTCGGCTCGGCGCCGACCTGGTGGCCGAGGCCATCGCCGCCAGGCCGGCGAGCTCTATCACCGCCGCCACCGGCGAGAGCCCGATGGGCCTGTACTCCGTGCTCGCCGCGCGCCACCGGTCAGGGGCGCTCGACACCGGCGCGCTCACGGTGTTCCAGCTCGACGAGTACCTCGGCCTGGTGCCCGACGACCGGCGGTCGCTGCTCGGATGGATGCGCCGAAGCTTCCTGGAGCCCTTGGGGATCCCAGACAGCCGGGTCGTCCCGCTGCTTTCGGGCGGCGCGCCGGAGCGGGCGTGTGCGGTGTTCGATGCGGCCATCGAGGCCCGCGGCCGGCTCGACGTCGCCGTCCTGGGCCTGGGGCGCAACGGTCATCTCGGCTTCAACGAGCCGCCTTCTCCCCCGCGGTCGCCGACGCGCGTGGTCGAGCTGTCGGCCGACACGCTCAAGGACAACGCCCGCTACTGGGGCAGCGTGGCGGAGGTGCCAAGCAGAGCCGTGACCATGGGCCTGCGCCACCTGCTCGAGGCGCGCCGGATCGTCCTGGTCGTGTCGGGCGCGACCAAGCGCGAGATCGTGCACCGGGCGCTGGAGGGACCCGTCGGGCCCCAGGTTCCGGCGTCGTTCCTGCGGACGGCCGAGGGCGACGTGACCGTGATCGTCGACCGCGCCGCCTGGGGCGACCGATGAGCGGGCCGTTCGACCTGGTGGTCGCGGGGCGCCCGTCGCTCGACCTGATCTTCTCCGGCCTGCACGAATGGCCGACGCTTGGCAAGGACATCGAGTCGGACGGCCTCGGCGCCTGCGCCGGGACGTCGTTCAACACGCCCGCGGCCGCCAACCGCATCGGCATGCGGGTCGCCTATGTCGCGATCGTCGGCAACGACCCGTGGAGCCGGCTGATTCGCGACGAGTTCGACGCCGAAGGGCTCGGCACCGACTTTCTCGAGGTCGTGGACCGGCCCCTGCCGGTCGTGTCGGTGGCGCTGAACCTTGACCACGACCGGGGCTTCGTGACGCACTGGGGCTCGGACGAGTCCTACGACGCCCAGTTCAGGGCGCGCGCGCTCGAGGTGGTCGAGTCGATCGACGCCCGCCATCTGCATCTGTACGTGGACGAGGCGCCAGAGCTCGAGGCGGCCGCAAAGCGCCGCGGGATGACCGTCTCGCTCGACGCCTGGGGCGGGCCGTGGTGGTCGTCGCCGCGACCGCTCGCCGAGACGCTCGCCCACGCCGACGTGCTGTTCGCGAACGAGACCGAGATCGCGGCGATGACCGGTGAGGCCGAACCGCTGCGAGCGCTCGAGCACGCCGGAAAGCACTGCGGGTGCGTGGTGGTCAAACGCGGCGCCGCCGGTGCGATCGGCCTGGCGGACGGGCAGGTGCGGGCCGTGCCGGCCGACCCGGTGAACGTCCTCGACACCACCGGCGCGGGCGACTGCTTCAACGCGGGGTTCCTCGCGGGATGGCTGGGCGGGCTGCCGCTCGAGGAGTCGCTCACCCTCGGCGTGATCTGTGGAGGGCGTGCGACCGAGGACCACGGCGGCTACCGGGGCTGCCCCCGGGAGCCGGAGCTACGGGCGATCGCCGCGGCCCGGGGGATCGCCCTGCCGCGGCTTGGCGCCGCGGCGAGGGGAGAGTCGACATGAAGATCGCGTTATGAAGATCACCTTGCTCGGCGCGGGCGTACGCGCCCCGTTCGTGCTGCGGGGCCTCGCCGCCAGCCGCGCCGACCTCGGGCTCGACGAGGTCGTCATGCACGACACCGACGCCGATCGCCTGGAGCTGATGGCCGCGCTGGGTGGCCACCTGTGCTCCGAGTGGGGGGCCGGGTTCACGGTCCGCGGCGAGCCAGACCCCGACGCGGCGCTCGCCGGCGCGCGGTTCGTCTTCTCCGCGGTCCGCCCCGGGCAGGAGGCGGCCAGGGCCGTGGACGAGGAGGTGCCGCTGAAGCACGGCGTGCTGGGACAGGAGACCACCGGCCCCGGCGGCTTCGCGATGGCGCTCCGGACGATCCCCGCGATGCTCGACTACGCGCGGCGCATACAGAAGGTCGCGCCCGACGCGCTGCTGGTGAACTTCACCAATCCCGTTGGCATCGTTATGCAGGCCCTGCACGCCCATTCCACGGTCCGGGCCGTCGGGATCTGCGATGGGCCCATCTCGATGCAAGCGAGCGTCGCCGAGTTCCTGGGGCTTCCCCGCGAGCGGGTGCACGCCGACTACTTCGGGCTGAACCACTGCGGGTGGATCCACCGCGTGCTGGTCGACGGTCGCGACCGCCTGCCGGAGCTGCTGGACCGGTTCGAGGAGCTCCAAGCCGCCGACGAGCAGTGGGGTCTGTTCGACCCGGCCCTGGTGCGGTCGATCGGGATGTTGCCGATGGAGTACCTGTATTTCTATTACTACCGCGACCAGGCCGTGGAGCACATCCGCGGCTC
>JBEDUQ010000311.1:0-2074 GCA_040414855.1 Actinomycetota bacterium | reverse complement strand
CCTCGCTCATCAGCGCGAGCAACTGGTCCTGCGTGATGCCCGCGTTGGCGACCATCACCTCGACCGGTCCCTGCTCCTGTTCCACCGAGCCGAACGCGGCGTCCACGGACGCGGCGTCCCGGACGTCACACCGCACCACCGACAGGCCCTCCACCGGATCCCCGGATCGCGATGTCACCGTGACGCTGTCCCCGTCGGCGGCCAGCCGCCGCGCGATCGCCAGCCCGATACCCCGGTTGCCGCCGGTCACCAGCACGGAACGGCCCATCGTCACGCCTCCTGTAGTTGTCAGCCTGACAGCCGAGAATACTGTGCGGTGGACGGGGATATCGGCTGGGAGCCGCGTGACCCTGTGCGATAGGTTCGTGAGCCGTGGATGATCACAACCAGCGAATCGACTCTGAGTTCGCCGGGCTGCCGCTGCGTGAGCTCGCGGACGCGGCGCTCGGCCAGGCGCGGGCGCTGGGCGCCCAGCATGCCGATTTCCGGGTCGAACGGATCAGGGAACAGCACATCTCGCTTTCCGACGGCAGGCTGCAGAGCCTGGCCGACGGCGACGACAGCGGCCTGGCCGTCCGCGTGGTCGTGGACGGGACCTGGGGATTCGCCGCCGCCGTCGACCTGACCGCCGACGCGGCGCGGGCCGCGGCGAGGCAGGCGGTCGAGGTCGCGCGGGTAGCCGCCGCGATGAATACCGAACGGATCGAGCTGGCTCCCGAGCCCGCCCACGGCGACGTCAGCTGGGTGTCGGCCTACGAGGTCGACCCGTTCACGGTCCCCCCGAAGGACAAGGTGGACCTGCTCGCGGAGTGGTCCGCGGGCCTGCTGGCCCACGACGCGGTCAGCCACGCCGACGCGAGCCTGCACACGGTCAAGGAGTGCAAGTTCTACACCGACGGCGCCACCACCGCCACCCAGCAACGGGTACGGCTGCATCCGGAGCTCACCGCGGTCGCCGTCACGGAGTCGGGCTTCGACGACATGCGCACGCTCGCCCCGCCGGCGGGCCGCGGCTGGGAGTACCTGACCGGCACCGGCTGGGACTTCCCCGCCGAGCTCGCCGAGCTCCCCGAGCTGCTCGCGGCCAAGATGCGCGCGCCGAGCGTCGAGGCCGGCCGCTACGACCTCGTCATCGACCCGTCCAACCTGTGGCTCACCATCCACGAGTCCATCGGACACGCGACCGAGCTGGACCGCGCCCTCGGCTACGAGGCCGCGTACGCGGGCACCAGCTTCGCCACCCTCGACAAGCTTGGCTCGCTCAAGTACGGCTCGGACGTCATGAACGTCACAGGCGACCGGACGGCCGAGCACGGCCTCGCCACGATCGGGTATGACGACGAGGGCGTGGCGGGCCAGTCGTGGCACCTGATCTCCGACGGTCTCCTGGTCGGCTACCAGCTCGACCGGCGGATGGCGCAGCTGAAAGACTTCGGCCGGTCGAACGGCTGCGCGTTCGCTGACTCGCCGGGGCACATGCCGCTGCAGCGGATGGCGAACGTCTCGCTGCAGCCGTCCGCGGGCGGCCGCAGTACCAGCGAGCTCATCGCAGGGGTGGACAACGGCATCTACATCCTCGGCGACAAGTCCTGGTCGATCGACATGCAGCGGTACAACTTCCAGTTCACCGGCCAGCGCTTCTTCCGGATCAGGAACGGCCGGCTCGACGGTCAGCTCAGGGACGTCGCCTACCAGGCGACGACGACCGACTTCTGGAACTCGATGGAGGCGGTCGGCGGGCCGCAGACCTACGTCCTCGGCGGCGCCTTCAACTGCGGCAAGGGCCAGCCGGGCCAGGTCGCGCCGGTCAGCCACGGCGCCCCGGCCGCGCTCTTCCGCCAGGTGCGGGTGCTCAACACCGTTCAGGAAGGCGCATCATGAGCCAGATCCGGCCCCAGGACACCGTCGAGCGCGCCCTCGCGCTGGCCAAGCCGGGCGGCGAGTGCGTGGTCATCGCCCACGAGACATCCACCGCCAACCTGCGCTGGGCGGGCAACACGCTTACCACCAACGGGGTCGCCGCCTCGCGGAGCCTGACGGTGATCGCCATCGACCTGCGGGACGGCGACACCGC
>JBEDUQ010000310.1:0-14091 GCA_040414855.1 Actinomycetota bacterium | reverse complement strand
CATCGAACGGCCTCGGGTCGCCGGTGGAGCGGGCGGCGACGGTGGCCGTTGCCAATGGTGGTCGAGTGGTCAGCTGCTCTTGTGGCCCCCTCACGGCGACGATCGCGGTCGCCGTTCGTGTACCGCTGGTCCCGTTCAGGACCAGCGTGGAGGTCCGTGCCTACGCGCGTGCGGTCCTGGCGCGTGGGGCTGATCCAGGCGAGTCGGGGGTGCCGTGAGATGTCCCGACGGAGAGGGCCGGTGACCCCTCGAGTGGTTCGTGGGTCCGAACGGTCGATCCGAAGCGTCGGCGGACACGTGACCGGCATGCGGGGGACACGTGACCGGCATCCTGGTGCGAGCCTGGCGCCACCCTGGGATGGCGCCAGGCTCGGGGTGGAGCTGTCAGCGGTTGTTCGCGCGCTCCCGTTCGGCTTGGTCCATGGGCTCGTTGGGGTTCCGAGCCTCGGCCCTGGCGGCCCGCTCTTCGAGCGAGTCAGGGCGGCGGGGGAAGATCCTGCGAGACCCCTGAGTCTCGGTGGTGTTCTCGCCTTCCGCCATCCCGTCAAGGCGGGTCGTACGGCGGTCGCGGTCGACGCCGTCGCGCAGCCCGGCATTCTCGCGCTCGAGCTCGTCGACGCGAGCACGTCGCTCGCGGCGCCGCCTGCGACGGTTCTTGGACGAACCGAACGCGAGGAACAGGAAGATCGCGAAGAGGAACCCCGCTCCGGCGGCGATGACAAGGAGTTGGCCCTGGGTGAAGCCCGTGATGGTCCTGTCGAACAGGTCGAGGTTGCTCGCGGTGGTGTTGGCGATCACTGCGTCACCGATCACGACACCGACGACGACGGCAAGCACCAGGAAGAACGCGGCCATCATAGCCTCCAATGGAACTCTCTGGCTCCTCTTGGAGCCTCGGGTTCTTTCGACTACGTTTCTGTGTAGCTGCCCCAAATTTACGAAACCAAACGGGGCAAGCCTTGTCACCTTCTCCCCGACCAGGGCAAGCGGCGCGAGATTGGCTACGACAGCTCGCGGATCCGCTCGGACGCCGCTTCGATGGCCAGCTGGGCGGCGAGTTCGGGGTCCTCGGTGCGCCGGAATGGGTCGACGGGAGCGCCGGACAACGACAACTCCCAGGTGGCGAGGCCGATGACCGGCACGCCGGTCCGGAGGGCGAGAGCGATCTCCGAGAGCGTTCCGAACCCGCCGCCAACCGCGACCAGGGCGTCGCTGGACCGGACCAGCAGGAAGTTGCGGCCTTCGCCCAACCCGGTCGGCAGGGCAACCGTCAGATACGGGTTGGCGGCCGAGCGGTCCAGGTCGGGGAGGATTCCGACGGTGACGCCGCCTGCCTCCCGCGCGCCACGGCAGACGGCGGTCATGACCCCGGCGCCGCCGCCGCAGACCACCACGGCACCGGAGCCGGCGAGCCACCCGCCGAGCGCCTCGGCGAGGGGGATCAGCTCGGGGTCGGGCTCGGAGGCGCCGGCGACTCCTACGTACAAGGTCACGATTCGCCTCGTTTCCGATTCGCCCCGGACCTTCGCGTGGCCTGCTCGCGCCCACCCTTCGATCGCCCACCCTTGGGCCCGGAAGTGGCGGGGCGCGACGAGCGACGTGCCTTCGGGGGCGCGTCCGCATAGGACCCACCAGCGCCGGCGCGCCCCTCCTCCGGCGGGGTGGACGCGCCAGGGACCTCCTCAGGCCGAACCGCCGCCGCGACCCCAGCCTCGGCCGCGACCGCCGTCACACGACCTCCCTCTGGACCCTCCAGAGCTCCCGCGACCGCCGCGCCCACGTCCGGAACCTGCGGACCGCCCGCGACGGCCGCGTCCACCCCCAGACCGTCCGGACCCTGCGGACCTCCCGCGTCCGCCGCGTCCGCCTCCGGACCCTCCGGACCTCCCCGCCCGCCCCGGACCTCCTCGTCCACCTCCGCGAGGTCGATCAGCAGCTGGTCGAGGAGGCGGATGGCGCCGGCCTTGTCGAGGGGGTGGTTGCCGTTGCCGCACTTGGGGGACTGGACGCAGGACGGGCAGCCGGTCTCGCAGGGGCACGACCGTACCGTGTCCCTGGTCGCGCGGAGGTGGGCTTCGGCTTGGTCGTAGCCACGCTCGGTGATGCCGGCGCCGCCGGGGTAGCCGTCGTACACGAAGATGGTCGCGGCGCCGGTGTCGGGGTGCCAGGCGGTCGAGAGACCGCCGATGTCCCAGCGGTCGCACATCGCGAACAGCGGTAGCAACCCGATCTGGGCGTGCTCGGCGGCGTGGGCGCTGCCCGGCACGTCGACGGCTTTGAGACCGGCGTCGGCGAGCAGCTCGGGCGAGAGCGTGTACCAGTAGGCGACGGTGGACAGGTGGCTCGGCGGGAGGTCGAGGTCCTCGTAGCCGAGCACCTCGCCCGACCCGACCTTGCGGCGCTGGTAGCCGACGACCTGTTCGGTCACGGCGACACGGCCGAGCCATTTCGTCGAGCGGGCCATCGGCACCTGGCGGAGCGGCTCGAGGACCTCGACGTCGGTCTCGCTGCGGGCCTGGGTGTACTCGTCGCCGGTGGCGGGCTCGACCAGGGCGGCGCCCGCGTCCAGGTCGAGCTCGCTGACGCGGTACGACTCGCCCTGGTGGAGGTACACGGCGCCGGTGTGGACGGTGCTGGGCGCCCTCGACCGGTCGACGGTGCCGATGACCTGGCCGGTCTCGGCTTCGACGATGGTGACCGGCGCGCCGCCGGCGTTGCGGAGGTCGACGGCGCCGGCGCTGGACCGGCCGGAGCTGGCGCGGTAGCCGCGGCGGGTGGCGCGCAGGAGCCCCTCCTCTTCGAGACCGGAGACGAGCTGGCGCGCGGTGGGCCCGAACAGGTCGAGGTCCTCCTCGGTGAGCGGCGCCTCGTAGGCGGCGCACACCAGGTGCGGGGCGAGCACGTACGGATTGCCGGGATCGACCAGCGCCGCCTCGTGCGGCCGGCCGAACAGGTCGGACGGGTGGTGCAGGTAGTAGGCGTCGAGCGGGTCGTCGAGACCGACCAGCACGGCGAGCGAGGCGCCGCCCTCCCGGCCGGCGCGGCCGGACTGCTGCCACATGGACGCGATCGTGCCGGGGAAGCCGTCGAGCACGACCGCGTCGAGGCCGCCGATGTCCATGCCCAGCTCGAGCGCGTTGGTGGCGGCGACGCCGAGCAGCTCGCCGGAGACGATGCCGGCCTCCAGCGCCCGGCGCTCCTCGGCGAGGTAGCCGGCCCGGTAGGCGCGGACGCGCCTGGCGAGCGAGCGCTCGACCTCGGCGACGCGCCGGCGCGTGTAGGTGGCGACCAGCTCGGCGGATTTCCGTGAGCGGGTGAAGCAGAGCGTCCGCACGCCCGCCTCGACCCCGGCGGCGAGCCAGTTGGCGGAGTCGACGTTGGCGCTGCGGCGCTGGCCGGTCGTCTCGTCGAGCAGCGGCGGCTCCCAGAGCGCGAAGGTGACCTCGCCGCGCGGCGAGCCGTCGGCGGAGACCGCCTCGACGGGCTCGCCGACCAGGCGGCTGGCGAGCTCGGCGGGGTTGCCGAGCGTCGCCGACGCGAGCACGAAGGTGGGGTCGGCGCCGTAGCGGTTGGCGAGCCGGCGCAGGCGCCGGAGCACGGCGGCGACGTGGGTGCCGAACACCCCGCGGAGGGTGTGCGCCTCGTCGACGACCACGTAGTCGAGCTGCCCGAGGAACGCCCCCCAGCGCTCGTGGCCGGGGAGGATCCCTTGATGGAGCATGTCCGGGTTGGTGAGGACGAAGTTGGCGTTGCGCCGCACCATGGGCCGCTCCTCCGCGGGCGTGTCGCCGTCGTAGGAGGCGGCGCGGACGCCGGTGAGCGCGAACGAGCGGATGGCCCGGAGCTGGTCGTGGGCGAGCGCCTTGGTCGGCGCCAGGTACAGTGCGCTGCGGTGCCGCTCGCCGAGCAGCGACTCGAACACCGGCAGCTGGTAGCAGAGGCTCTTGCCCGAGGCGGTCCCGGTGGCGACCACGACGTTGGTGCCGGAGCGGGCCAGCGCGATCGCCTCGGCCTGATGGCTCCACAGCGATTCGATCCCGCGCCCGCGGAGACGGCTGAGCACCACCTCGGGCAGGTCCTCGGGCAGCCCGACGCGGTGGGCCTTCCTGGCGCGCAGGCGCTCGACGTGCACGAGTTGACCCCGGTAGTCGGGGTCGCTCTCGAGATCCTCGATCAGGCTGGCTGGGTCGACCACCCGGCCATGGTAGTCACGCCGCCGACAGGGCGAGACGACCGCCCGGGCCGGCATCGGCCGGCGAGACGCCGGCGACCTCGACCCTACCCGCCGGCGACCTCGAACCCACCCCGCGGGCGACCCAGAACCCGCCTTGACGCCTACCCGAACGCGCCGTTGCGGACCCTGCTGAACAGGGAGAACGCGGCCGGCTGGAGGCGGACGACCGAGGCGGCGCCGGCGCTCCCGGGCACTCCGGGCGCGACCACGTTGTTGATGCTCCCCGGCGAGATGGTGGTTGCGTACAGCGCCAGTCGCAGGGTCTCGGCGAACGGCAGGTCGACCTGGACCTCGTCGTGCATGATCGCGAGCCACCTCATGACCACGCTCGGGTCCGCCTTGACCTGCTGCTGGAAGGTCTTCAGGCCGCCGAGGAGCACCTGCCCCTGGTGCAGCGACCGGGTGAGGTCGCCCTGCGGGGTGCCGTGCCGCGCCCGCGAGTACGCCAGCGCCTGCCCGCCGTTGAGCTTCTGGGTGCCCTGGTGGAAGTTGGCGCCGGAGAACCGGTCGACCAGCCTCATATCGACCCCGACGGTCACCCCGCCGACCTTGTTGACCAGGTCGGTCAGCCCGTCGAACGAGGTGAGCGCGTAATAGTCGATATGGATCTTGGTCAACCGCTCGATGGTCTGGATCAGCCGCTGCGGCCCGCCTGACGACATGGCCGCGTTGATCTTGTCGGTCCCGTGCCCGGGGATGGGCACGTAGCTGTCCCGCGGGAAGCCGATCGAGATGCCGCGACGCTTGGCCGAGTCCAGCACGATCAGATGGATCGAGTCGGCGCGCCCGCCGGCCGCGGTGCCGCCGCGGCCGAACTTGGGCGCTCCGGAGTCGGACCCGATCACCAGGAAGGTGATGCGGCCGTTGAGGTTCGGTGCCGCCTTGCCGCTGTGGGCGCGCTGGATGGTAATGGCGTTGCCGGCGTGGGCGGTCGACCGCGAGCCGACCGTCAGCGCCAGGCTGCTCGCGAGCGCGGTTGCCAGCCCGAGGGCGCCGATGACCAGCAGAGCGCGGCGGCGTGGGTTCGTCGCAGTCATCAGTTCTGGCCTCCGGTGTTCGAGTCGTAGGCGGCGATCCGCCACCCCGACTGGGCGCGGAGGAGCTGGAACACGGAGCGGAGCCGCAGCGGACCGCTGCCCTGCTCCGTGTCGGCGGTGCCGTCGAAGCTGATGTTCACGGTGGCGGCGATCGGGTGACCGCCGCCGAACAGGACCACGGCCTTCGCCGTGGCCTTGCCTGGTCGGACCGCCTTGACCTGGGAGCCGACGCTGCCGAGCGAGAGCGAGTCGAGCTGCTTCTTGGCATTGGCGCGAACCGGCGTGTCGAACATCGCCAGCAGGTCCTTATAGCCGGACTGCGCCTGGGCGGGCTCCATGAAGGCCACGGTGAGGTAGCGGCTGACGAACTTCTGGATGTCCGGCGAGACCTGCTTGGCAGCCTTGCCGGCGTTGAATCCCTGCTCGGGCCCGCGCGCCGTCGTCGAGACCTTGACCGTGAGTGGTCCAGCCGCGGGCGCGCCCGCCTGCGCGGTGGTCGCGGAAGACTGGTCGTTCTTGCCTGAGGTGCAACCCGCCGTGAGCAGAGCCACCCCGGCGAGGAGCACGCAGAGGACCTTGATGCGGGCGGACACGGCGGGCTGCTCCTTTACTGAGAACAAGGGGGGTCCTGAGAGCCGAGACGGGGACCGGATGCTGGCTCGACCCGTCGGCCCTCCCGCTGACCAGGCTGTCTGGGGGAAGGTGATGGCGTAGGCTACTCGCAGGCAACCTGGGGCAGCAAGCGGGGCGTGGCTTGCGCTAGCCTCCCGTACGCGTGTCGGGTGTTGAACGATGACTGGAGACAGGATGGACCTCGACCTGAACGTGCGCGAGGAAGGCAGCTACTCGGTCCTCGAGGTAGGCGGCGAGATCGACGTCTACACCGCGCCGAAGCTGCGCGAGAAGCTGATCGAGCTCGTCAACGAGGGCAAGTTCCACTTGGTGGTGGACCTCGAGAAGGTCGACTTCCTCGACTCCACGGGACTCGGGGTGCTGGTGGGCGGGCTCAAGCGGGTTCGCAACCACGATGGCTCACTCGAGCTGGTCTGCACCCAGGACAAGATCCTCAAGATCTTCCGGATCACGGGGCTCACGAAGGTGTTTCCGATCCACGCCTCCGTCGCTGACGCGATCGCGGGGTCAGGCGGCGAGCAGTAGCGCGGTGGGTAGAGCCACGGTCCGCCTGGCGTTCCCACCCGAGCCGCGCATGCTCGGCACCATCCGGCTGGTCGTCGGCATCGTCGCCCGCAACGCCGGGATCGACGAGGAGGGGATCGAGGACCTCAAGGTCGCGGTCTCGGAGAGCTGCGCGCTGGCGGTCGCCGAGCAGGCGAGGGCTGGCGTGGACGAGCCGGTCGAGGTCGCGCTGATCGAGGAGGGCTCGCGCTTCGGCGTCGAGATCCGCGACCGGGCTCCGGCCGAGGTTCACGTTCCGGCCGGCGACGGCGCCACCGACCTCGACGACCGCCAGTTCGGGCTGGCGCTTGTCGGCGCACTGGTCGACGATCTGGAGAGCGTGCCGCTCGACGGCGGCGGCCACCGCACCAGCTTCTGGCTGCGGACGAAGACAGGAAGCGCCGACTGAGGGCCCGTGGCGCGGGCCGGGCGTCGCCGGGCCGGGGTGCGATGTGGATGGAACAGGGCTGGCGACCGCGGAGCGTGGTCGAACGGGTTGAACGCAAAGGCCTCGTACCAGCGCGAAGGGTTGCCGGGCCGCGACCACGCTGGCTATCATCCGCCCAAATCCTGGCGGCTGCGCATTGCGCCAGTTCCGCTGGTCCGTCGCTGAACGGCGACAGGATGGCGCGGTGCTGGCAGCCGCGTTCCATCGTGTTCGATCGGCGTGCCGTCCGGGCTCCGGTGGTTCGGACGCTATGAGGGGTATTGCGGCCGCCCCAGCGGGCGCGGTGTCGAGGAGGTCGAATTGGGCCAGGTAGGGCTGCTCGCTCAAGAGGGCGCCTTCCACGTCAACTTCACGTCGGGCGAGAACCTCACACTGGTCGCCGTCCTGCTCGTCTCGTTGATCGCGCTGATGGTGGCCTATGTGCTTGTCCGGCAGGTTCTGTCCGCCGACCAGGGCGGCGAGAAGATGCGCGAGGTCGGCCAGGCGATCCAGGAGGGGAGCCGCGCCTACCTGACACGCCAGTTCCGGACTGTGGCGGTCTTCGTCGCGCTGCTGTTCTTCCTGCTGCTGGTGTTGAAGGCCGACTCGACCTCGGTCAGGATCGCCCGCTCGGTGGCGTTCCTGTTCGGCGCCGGGTTCTCGGGCCTGGCCGGCTTCACCGGGATGAACCTCGCCGTCCGGGGCAACGTGCGCGTCGCCTCCGCCGCCAACACCGGCGGCCTGCGCAAGGCGATGCCGCTGGCGTTCCGCACCGGCGGCGTCGCCGGCATGTTCGTGGTCGGCCTCGGCCTGCTCGGCGCCACCATCGTGGTGCTCGTCTACCGCGGCCAGGCGGCCAACGTGCTGTTCGGCTTCGGGTTCGGCGCGGCGCTGCTGGCCATGTTCATGCGAGTCGGCGGCGGCATCTTCACCAAGGCCGCCGACGTCGGCGCCGACCTGGTCGGCAAGGTCGAGAAATCGATCCCCGAGGACGACCCGCGCAACGCGGCGACGATCGCCGACAACGTGGGCGACAACGTCGGCGACTGCGCCGGGATGGCGGCGGACCTGTTCGAGTCGTTCGGCGTCACCCTGGTGGCCGCGATCGTGCTCGGCGTCGCCGCCTTCCCCGACCGGCCGGTGGTCGGGCTGCTCTTCCCGCTAATCATCCAGGGCGGGGGCATCCTCGCCTCGATCATCGGGATCTGGGTGGTCCGCCCGCGCTCCGAGGGCGAGGGCGCCATGGGCGCGATCAACCGCGGCTTCTTTATCTCGGCGGTGATCTCGGCGGCCCTGGTCGCGATCGTCAGCCTCACCTACGTCAAGGACTGGCGGCCGCTGGTCGCGGTGCTGATCGGGCTCGGGCTCGCGAGCGTCATCCAGCTGATGACCTCCTACTACACCGCCACGCAGTACAAGCCGGTCCGCGAGGTCGCCGACTCCTCGGAGACGGGCCCGGCGACCACCGTGCTGGCCGGCTTCTCGCTGGGCCTCGAGTCCAGCGTCTACGCCCTGATCGCGATCGTGGTCGCGATCGTCGGCGCGGTCATCCTCGGCGCCTCGGCGGGCCTCGACTTCCAGCTCTACCTGATCTCGCTGATCGGCATGGGAATGCTGTCGGTGGTCGGGGTCGTTGTGGCAATGGACAGCTTCGGTCCCGTGAGCGACAACGCGCAGGGCATCGCCGAGATGTCCGGTGAGGTCGACGAGCGCGGCAACCAGGTCCTCACCAAGCTGGACGCGGTCGGCAACACCACCAAGGCCATCACCAAGGGCATGGCCATCGCAACCGCCGTGATCGCCGCCACCAGCCTGTTCGGGTCCTTCCGCCAGGCGCTGATCGGGGCGGGGGTGCCCGTCAACCTGGTCGACATCCGCATCGACCGGCCGCAGGTCCTCGTCGGCCTGCTGATCGGCGGCTCGGTGGCGTTCATGTTCGCCGCGCAGGCGATCCGCGCGGTCAGCCGGGCGGCGGGGCGGGTCGTCTTCGAGGTCCGCAAGCAGTTCCGGGAGCACCCCGGGATCATGGACTACAGCGAGCGCCCGGACTACGGCGCGGTGGTCGACATCTGCACCCGCGACTCCCTCCGCGAGCTGATGACCCCCGGCCTGCTGGCGGTGCTGACGCCGATCGCGACCGGGTTCATCTTCGAGCAGGAGGCGCTCGGCGCCTATCTCGCCGGTGCCATCCTGACCGGTCAGCTGCTGGCGGTGATGCTGTCGAATTCCGGCGGTGCCTGGGACAACGCGAAGAAATACGTGGAGGACGGTCACCACGGCGGGAAGAACTCGGAGTCGCACAAGGCGACCGTAATCGGCGATACCATTGGCGACCCCTTCAAGGACACAGCGGGCCCGGCGCTCAACCCGCTGATCAAGGTCATGAACCTGGTCTCGGTGCTGATCGCGCCGACGGTGGTCGCCTACGCCGACAACATCGCGCTGCGCGTGGTGGTCGGGGTGGTGGCCGCCGGGGTCCTCGCCTGGGCGCTCTGGCGCTCCTCGCATGCCGGCGCGGCGATGCCGGTCGAGGAGGAGGCGCGCGAAGAGCGGCCAAGGGCTGCCACGCGGGCCTCGTAGGCTCGCGCCCGGCCCAGCCGTGAACCGCCGCGCGCTCAGCCCGCCGAATCGCGCACCAACCGCCCAGGTCGCGGGGGGTGTGGATAGCCGGATGACAAGATCCGGGAATAGACGCAGGCTGACTGAGCCTTGACAGAGCGGCGGGTGGGTCGGCAACACTACGCCGTCACGACGCCGCCCGCCCGAGCACCGACGCCTGAACACTAAGGACATTGGATTGGCAAGAAACCTGGTCGTGGTCGAGTCGCCGGCAAAGGCGAAGACCATCGGAAAGTACCTGGGCAAGGACTATGTGGTCGTTGCCTCCATGGGGCATGTCCGCGACCTGCCGAAATCCGACTTCGCGGTCGAGCTCAACACTGGTGTGGACGTCACCTATGAGGTGACCTCACGCGGCAAGAAGGTCGTCTCCGACATCAAGAAGGCCGCGAAGTCGGCGGATCAGGTCTTCCTCGCGACCGACCCCGATCGCGAGGGCGAGGCGATCGCCTGGCACATCGCACAGGCCGCCAAGCTCGCCGGCGAGTCCATCCGTCGGGTGAGCTTCACCGAGATCACCGCCGACGCGGTCCGCCGCGCCTTCGCCGAGCCGCGGGCCATCGACGGCTACCTGGTCGACGCCTACCAGGCGCGCCGGGTCGTCGACCGGATCGTCGGCTACAAGCTGTCGCCGGTGCTGTGGCGCAAGGTGCGCGCCGGCCTGTCCGCGGGGCGCGTCCAGTCGGCCGCGCTGCGGATGATCGTCGACCGCGAGCGCGAGATCCAGGCGTTCCGCCCCCAGGAGTACTGGAGCCTCGAGGCCGACCTGCTCACCGAGGCGCGCGAGGGGGTCCACGCCCGCTACCCGGTTGGCGAGAAGCAGAAGTTCGTGCTCGGCGACGAGGGCAGCGCCACCGGCGCGGCCGAGCGCGCCCGCGCCGCGACCTGGCTCGTCAAGGACGTCACCAAGAGCGAGCGCAAGCGCAGCCCGACCCCGCCGTTCACCACCTCGACGCTCCAGCAGGAGGCGTCCCGCAAGCTGGGCTTCTCCTCCAAGAAGACGATGGCGCTGGCGCAGCAGCTCTACGAGGGCGTCGAGCTGCCGAGCGAGGGCTCGGTCGGCCTGATCACCTATATGCGAACCGACTCGGTCGCGATGGCGCAGGGCGCCCTGGACGAGGTCGCCGCGCTGGTGCGCGAGCGGTATGGCGAGCGCTACGTCCGCACGACCCAGTACAAGACCAAGTCGAAGTCGGCCCAGGAGGCGCACGAGGCGATCCGCCCGACCGACACCCGGCGCACGCCCGAGTCGCTCAACGGCCACCTCGAGCGCGACCAGCAGCGGCTCTACGAGCTGATCTGGAAGCGCGCGGTCGCCTCGCAGATGGCGCAGGCGATCTACGACCAGACCACCGTCGACATCGAGGCGCGCGGCTCCGCCGGCCCCAACAAGGACGACCGCGACCTGGTGTTCCGCGCCAACGGCTCGGTCATGCGGTTCGACGGCTTCGTGCGCGTGTACCTCGAGGGCCGCGACGACGCCGCCGAGGAGGAGAGCGGCCTGCTGCCGGAGCTCCAGGCCGGCCAGGCGCTCGACCTCGCCGAGCTGCGGCCCGAGCAGCACTTCACCGAGCCGCCCCCGCGCTTCTCCGAGGCGAGTCTGGTCAAGGCGCTGGAGGAGCACGGCATCGGACGGCCGTCGACCTACTCGACGACCATCTCGACCCTGCTCGAGCGCAAGTACGTGCGGCTGGACGCCAAGCGCTTCCACCCCGAGGACGTGGGTGTGGTCGTGACCGACCTGCTCGCCGACGTCTTCCCCAAGGTGATCGACCTCGGCTTCACGGCCGAGATGGAGGAGGACCTCGACCGCATCGCCAGCGGCGCCAAGCCGTGGGAGCCGGTCGTGCGGACCTTCTACGTCGAGGTCGAGGACACCATCGCCGAGCGCCAGGAGAAGGTCTCGCGGCCCGAGGAGCCCACCGAGGAGGTGTGCCCCGAGTGTGGCGAGGACACCGGCGCCAAGCTGGTCCGCAAGTGGGGTCGCTACGGCTGGTTCCTGTCCTGTAGCCGCTACCCGGACTGCAAGTACCGCCGCAACGCCAAGCAGTCCGCGGACGAGGCCGACCGGCCCGAGCCCGAGATGACCGACGTGCCGTGCCCCAAGTGCGGCAAGCCGATGGTCAAGCGGAGCGGTCGCTTCGGCCCGTTCCTCGGTTGCTCCGACTACCCCAAGTGCCGGGGCATCAAGAACCTGGGCGAGCAGGAGTACGGCACCTGCCCCAAGTGCGGCCAGGGCCAGGTCGTGTCCAAGCGCACCAAGCGCGGCAAGACCTTCTACAGCTGCAACCGCTACCCGGACTGCGACTACGCCGTTTGGCAGGCGCCACTCAGCCAGCCGTGCCCCGAGTGCGGCGGGATGCTGGTGCCCGACAAGGACCCGGACAACGCGACCTGCGCCAAGTGCGGCACACAGGTCGCGGTGGCCGCGCTGGCCAACGCCTGAGCGAGCGCACCGCCAGTGCCCTACGAGCGCCGAGGCCGGCTGATCGCCTTCGAGGGCGTCGAGGGCGCCGGCAAGTCCACGCAGCTGGAGTTGCTCCGGCAGACGCTCGAGAAGGCGGGGCACCGGGTCGTCTCGACCAGGGAGCCCGGCGGCACCACGGTCGGCGAGCAGATCAGGTCGATCCTGCTCGACCGCGGCTCGACGCTGGACCCGCGCGCCGAGGCGCTGCTATTCGCCGCGGCGCGCGCCCAGCTCGTCGAGCAGGTGATCCGGCCGGCGCTGGAGCGCGGCGAGACGGTCCTGTGCGACCGTTACCTGCATTCGTCGCTGGCCTATCAGGGGGTCGCGCGCGGTCTCGGCGTGGAGCCGGTCGCGGCCGTCAACGCGTTCGCGACCGGCGGGCTGCTGCCCGACCTGGTCGTGCTGCTGGCGGTGGACCCGGCCGAGGGGCTCGACAGGGTCCGCGGCGCACTGGACCGCATCGAGGACCAGGACCTCGAGTTCCACCAGCAGGTCGAGCGGGGGTTCATGGAGTTGGCCGCCGCCGACCCGGTGCGGTTCCTCGTGGTCGACGCGGCCCGACCGGCCGAGCAGGTCGCCGCCGAGGTCCGTGCGGCGGTGCTGGCGATCTTGGAACCAGGGGAGGGCTGATGGCGAGCGTCTGGGACCAGGTCGTCGGCCACGCCGAGGAGGTTGCCGTGCTCCGCGACGCGGTCGAGTCGGACCGGGTCGTGCACGCCTGGCTCTTCGTCGGTCCGCCGGGCGTCGGCAAGCTGCACACCGCGCGGGTGTTCGCCGCGGCGCTGAACTGCCCGTCTGGCGGCGACGGCACCTGCGACACCTGCCGCCGCGTGCTCCGGGGGGTCCACCCCGACATCCACCTGGTCATGCCCGAGGGCGACAACCTCCTGGTCGACGACGTGCGCGCCGTCCGCGAGGAGGCTTCGATGTCGCACCACGAGGCCCCGGTCGCGGTGTTCATCTTCGACGAGGCCGACCGCATGACCGACGCGGCCGCCAACGCCCTGCTCAAGGTCCTCGAGGAGCCCCAGCCCGGGGTGGTGTTCATTCTCGTCGCCCGCAGCGTCGAGGCGCTGGTCGGCACGATCCCCTCGCGCGCCCGGACGCTGCCGTTCGCCAGCCTGCCTACGGCCGAGATGGCTGGGGCGCTCGCCGAGCAGCTCGGGATCTCGCCCGACCAGGCCGCCTGGGCGGCCGCCGCCAGCCATGGGCGGCTGAGCAGGGCGCGCGCGCTGCTCAGCGACGAGCGAGTCCGGCTGCGCCGCGCCGCCGTGCTCGACCTCGCCGAGCCGCTGGCCAGCGGCCGCGCGTCCGACGCGATGCTCGCCGCCAGCGCCGTGCTGGCGCAGGCCGACGAGGCGGTCGGCGCCTCCAAGGAGCGGCAGGCGGTCGAGCTGGCCGAGTTCGAGGCGACCTACGGGAAGGGGCGGGGGAGCGGCGCGCTCCGAAAGCGCATCGAGACCCGCCACCGCCGCGAGCTCCGCCGCGTCCGCTTCGACGCCATCCGCGACGCCCTCGCCGATCTCCTGGGTCTCTACCGCGACGTCGCCCTCCTCGGCGGCGTGGTCGGGGAGGTCGACGAGGTTGACGAGCGGATGCTCGTCCATCCCGACCGCGCCGCCACCACCGCCCGGCTCGCCCATGGGTCCGAGGGCGAGGGTGGCAGCGGGCGAGGTCGGGGTCGGGGTCGCGGTGGTTCTGGCCCGGGCCAGGGTGGTTTCAGCCCGGGTGACGGTGGTGCCGGGGGGTCCGGGGGGTCCGGGCCGAGTGGCGGTGGTGCCGGGAGGTCCGCGGGGTCCGGCCCGGTGGACCCGGCCGCCGCGATCCGCGCCGCCGCCGCGCTCGAGGAGGCCGACCGCCGGCTCGCCATCGGCGCCTCACCCCAGCTCACCCTGGAGGCGGCGTTCATGTCGGTCCAGGCCGCCCTCCGCGGCGCCCCCGCCGACATGACCCGCATGACCATCCGCTGAGGCCGAGCGGAGCGTCGGACCTGCTGACCTGCGGTGGGGTCCGATCTCGCTGGAAGCCCCCGAGCGGCGTCCGATACACTCGCCCCCTGCCGAGAAGCCCAGCATCCCGGCAACCAGCCCGAGTGGCGTAGTGGTAGCGCAGCCGACTCGTAATCGGCAGG
>JBEDUQ010000309.1:0-3251 GCA_040414855.1 Actinomycetota bacterium | reverse complement strand
TGGCCCGCTCGACGAACAGCTTCACCGCCTCGACCTCGGCGAGGTCGTCGAGCGACGCGAGCCCAACGGGGCCAGGCAGCTCGAGCGGCGCCAGGGGAAACTCGTGCTCCCCGCGGACGTGCAGCGGAGCGCGACTCGTCGCCAGCACGCGCAGGCCCGGCGACGCCGCCAACAGCTCCGCGATGACCGGCCCCGCCCCCGGGAGGTGCTCGAGGTTGTCGAGCACCAGCACCACCTCGCAGTCGCCCATGCGCCGCGCCAGCGTCTCATCGAGCGCTTCCCCGGCCACCTCGCGAAGACCGAGAACCGTCGCGATGGCAACCGGCACCAGGGCCGCATCCGCGATCGTGGTCAGGTCCACGAAATGGAGGTCCGGCGACACTTCCCGGCGACGGGCGGCGAACTCGAGCGCGAGACGCGTCTTGCCGCCTCCACCCGGTCCCACCAGGGTCACCAGGCGCGCACGTCCGAAGGATGCCTCCAGCTCCGCGAGCTCGCGTGCACGACCCACGAAGGACGTGAGCTGCACCGGCACCCGCGAATCGGCCATCGCCACGAATCTCCCTGATCCAAGTGTCCTTCACCGACCCGTCACCGGCCACGTGCCACCGGGCCGACACTCCGCCAGATCGTAAGCTCAGTCGGTCGAAGCGGTCCGGATCCGTTGATCGTGCTTGGTTTACTCGAGGCTAACCGGCTCACCTGGTTGGGCGGGAGGGAAAGAGACCTGTTTGAGGGGGTTCGAGATGACAAGCGTCCACCACCGCGACGCGGCCGCGGAGCGCGGCCAGCAACTCGGCCCGCGGGCCGAGGCTGCCGGCGGGAACGGGGCGGCCGGGCGTCTGCTGTCGGTGAACGTCGGGATGCCACGTGAGGTCGAATGGCAGGGCAAGACCGTCTACACCGGGATCTGGAAGGAGCCGGTGGAGGGACGGCGGATGGTCCGTTGCCTGAACGTCGACGGTGACGGGCAGGGCGACAAACAGGGTCACGGTGGTGAGCACCGCGCCGTGTTCGTCTACCAGATCCAGTCCTACGACTACTGGCGGCAATACCTGCGGCGGGACGACTTCACCTACGGGCAGTTCGGGGAAAACTTCACCGTCGACGGCCTGGCCGACGACGAGGTCCAGATCGGCGATCGCTACCGCATCGGCGACGCGGTCTTCGAGGTCACCCAGCCGCGGGTCACCTGCTACCGCATAGGGATGCGGATGCGCGAGCCCCAGATGCCATCGCTGCTGGTCGCCCATCACCGGCCCGGGTTCTACTTCCGGGTGATCGAGGAAGGCGAGGTCGGCGCCGGGGATGAGATCGAGCGGATCGCCTCGGGCCCTGAGCGGATGACCGTCGCGGAGATCGACGCGCTGCTCTACCTCCCGCACCGCTCCCCTCGCAGCCTTGCGCGGGCGCTGCGGATCCCCGCACTCAGCGAGGGTTGGCGGGGCTCGTTCCGCGACCTGCTCGATCAGGCCGACCAGGCGAAGACCACGGCGGACACGAGCACCGCACAAGCCTGGCCCGGCTTCCGTCCGCTGCGGGTCGCGGAGGTCGACGCGGAGAGCGCGACCATCATGTCGTTCCGGCTGGTCACGACCGGCGAGGTCCCCGCCGCCGCGCCGCTGCCGGGACAGTTCGTCACCATCCGGCTGCGGCCCGACCCGTCCGCTCCGCCGCTGCTGCGCTGCTACTCGCTGTCAGCCCTTCCCGATCGGTCGAGCTACCGGATCAGCGTCGAGCGCGAACCATCGGGAGCCGGCAGCCAGTACCTGTGCACGAAGGTCGAGGTCGGCGACGAGCTGGAGGTCGCAGCGCCCCGCGGCTCGTTCGTCCTGGCCCAAGGTGACCGGCCGGTGGTGCTGATCAGCGCCGGGGTCGGCGCGACCCCGGTACTGGCCATGCTGCACGCCCTCGCGGACCAGAAGGTGGCGCGGCCGGTCTGGTGGCTGCACGGCGCCCGCAATCATCGCGAGCATGCCTTCGCCGACGAGGTCGACCGGCTCCTTGCCAGCCTGCCCGACGCGCACCGCGTCGTGTGCTACAGCCGTCCGGACAGCGACCCGGCAGCCGACAAGCGCTTCGACCTCGCGGGGCGGATGTCGGCGCGGACGCTCGACCAGGTTGGCGTGCCGACCGACGCCGACGCCTACCTGTGCGGACCCGAGTCGTTCATGCACGACCTCGGCGCGGCGCTGATCGCCCGCGGAGCCGCGCCCGAGCGGATCCGGACCGAGCGGTTCGCCTCCGCCGACGCGCTCCGCCCGGGGGTCGTGCGCCAGCCCGGTCGGCCTCCGCACCCGCCCGCCGGCAAACCCGGCACCGGGCCGATGGTCTCCTTTGGCCGGACCGGCCTCAGCGTGCCATGGGACCCCGACTTCGCCAGCCTCCTGGAGCTGGCCGAGGCGTGCGACGTGCCGGTCAGGTTCAGCTGCCGCACCGGCGTCTGCCACACCTGCGAGACCGGCGTGCTCAGCGGCCAGACCGCCTACCGGCCCGAGCCGCTCGAGCCGCCAGCACCGGGCAACGTCCTGATCTGCTGTTCCACCCCGGAGACCGAGCTGGTCCTCGACCTCTAGCCGTGACCGAGGTCCGGGTCCATCCTTTACGGCCCGCGGCACCGGTCCGAAATTCGCTCGTGTTGCGAGGCGGCCTGACCTACCGTATGCGGCGTGGTTGACGCGATCGTCGCCGAGCGACGACTTGCCGAGGTCTACGACCCACTGGACCCGGATCGAAGTGACCTGGACGTGTACGCGGCGATGGTCGAGGAGTTCGGCGCGACGAGCCTCCTCGATGTCGGCTGTGGCACTGGGACCTTCGCCTGCATGCTTGCCCGCCGTGGGGTCGCCGTCACCGCCGTGGACCCGGCGGCGGCTTCGCTTGCGGTTGCACAGACCAAGCCCGGCGCCGATCGGGTGCGGTGGGTGCTCGGCGAGGCGACGGACCTGCCCCCGCTTCAGGTCGACCTGGTGACGATGACCGCGAACGTCGCCCAGGTCTTCTTGACCGACGAGGAGTGGGCCTCGACGCTGCGTGCCGCGTATGCGGCGCTTCGGCCTGGTGGGCGCCTGGTCTTCGAGACGCGTGACCCGGCGGCGAAGGCCTGGCTGGAGTGGAACCGGGAGTGCTCGTACACGCGCGCTTCCATCCCCGGAGTCGGCGAGGTCGAGAGTTGGGAGGACCTGCTCGACGTCACCGGTGACCTGGTCTCGTTCCGTTCGACCGTGGTCTTCGAGTCCGACGGCGCGGTC
>JBEDUQ010000308.1:0-33130 GCA_040414855.1 Actinomycetota bacterium | reverse complement strand
TCGCTGCACCGCGAGTACGCCGCCGGGTTCGGGCTCACCGAGGCCGACCTGGAGGCGACGGTCAAGTCGCGGACCTGCGCCGCCTACACCGACTTCCTGCTGCGGACGGCGGCGACCGGCGAGTTCGCCGAGATCGTCGCCGCGCTGCTGCCCTGTATGTGGGGCTACTCGGAGCTGGGCAGGGCGATGGCCGCCCGTGGCCTGCCGGCCGAGCCGCGCTACCGCCGCTGGGTCGAGACCTACGCCGACCCCGGCTTCGCCGAGCTGGCGTCCTGGTGCGCGGGCCTGCTCGACCGCGCCACCGAGGGGCTCGGCCAGGCGCGGCTCGACGCCTGCGAGCGGGCGTTCGTCACCGCGCTCGAGCACGAGATCGCGTTCTGGGACGTATGAGCTCTACTCCGAGCCCCTGATGGCTCGGAACATCGCCGTGTCCTCGGGCTCGGCGGGTGGCTCGACAAGCCGGAACCAGTAGAAGCCGTGGGGGCCCATCGCCAGCCGGTAGGCGCGGTTGTCGATGATCGGGAATGGGGTCCGCCCGAACATCTCCTCGGGCAGCAGCCCGGTCCAGCGCGACAGGTCCAGCTCGACCGGCTGCGCGAACCGCGACAGGTTGGCGACCACCAGCACCACGTCGGCGCCGAGCGTCCGGGTGAACGCGAACACCCTGCGGTTCTCCGGGTAGAGCGGCTCGTAGTCGCCCATCCCGAAGGTCGGGTGCTGCTTGCGGACCTGGAGCAGGCGCCGCAGCCAGTGCAGGAACGAGGTGGCGACCCGCTCCTGCGCCTCGACGTTGACCGCCTGGTACCCATATACCGGGTCCATCAGGAGCGGCAGGTACAGGGCGGCCGGGTCGGCCCTGGAGAAGCCGGCGTTGCGGTCGCTCGACCACTGCATCGGCGTCCGCACCCCGTCGCGGTCGCCGAGGTAGATGTTGTCGCCCATCCCGACCTCGTCGCCGTAGTAGACGACCGGGCTGCCCGGCAGGCTGAACAGCAGGCTGTAGAGCATCTCCATCTGGCGCCTGCCGTTCTCGAGCAGGGGGGCGAGCCGCCGCGAGATGCCGATGTTGCGCCGCATCCGCGGGTCCTTGGCGTACTCGGTGTACATGTAGTCGCGTTCCTCGTCGGTGACCATCTCGAGCGTCAACTCGTCGTGGCTCCGCAGGAACAGGCCCCACTGCGCGGTGTCGGGGATCTTCGGCGTGCGGTTCATGATCTCGATGATCGGGGTGCGGTCCTCGCGGCGGAGGCTCATGAACATGCGCGGCATCACCGGGAAGTTGAACGCCATGTGGCACTCGTCGCCGTCGCCGAAATAGGGCACGACGTCCGGCGGCCACTGGTTCGCCTCGGCGAGCAGCAGCTTGTTCTCGTACTTGGAGTCGACCTCCTTGCGGACCCGCTTCAGGAACTCGTGGGTCTCCGGCAGGTTCTCGCAGTTGGTCTCCTCGCGCTCGAACAGGTAGGGCACGGCGTCGAGGCGGAAGCCGTCGAGCCCCATGTCGAGCCAGAAGCGGATGACCTCGAGCATCGCCTCCTGGACCTCGGGGTTGGCGTAGTTGAGGTCCGGCTGGTGCGAGAAGAAGCGGTGCCAGTAGAACGCCTGCGCCTCCGGGTCCCAGGTCCAGTTGGAGCTCTCGGTGTCGACGAAGATCACCCTGGCGTCGAGGAAGCGCTGGTCGGTGTCGGACCAGACGTACCAGTCGCGCTTGGCGGAGCCGGGACGGCGCGACTCCTGGAACCAGGGGTGCTGGTCCGAGGTGTGGTTCATGACCAGGTCGGAGATCACCCGCATGCCCCGCTCGTGGGCCGCCTCCAGGAACTCGTAGAAGTCGCCCAAGGTGCCGTAGGCCGGCAGGATCGAGAAGTGGTCCGAGACGTCGTAGCCGCCGTCCCGCAGCGGCGACGGGAACATCGGCAGCAGCCAGATACAGTCGATGCCGAGCCACTGGAGGTAGTCGAGCCGCTCCGTGAGGCCCCGGAAATCACCGCTGCCGTCGCCGCTCCCGTCCTGAAAGCCGCGCACGTACAGCTCGTAGAACACCGCTGTCTTGTACCAGAGGGGATCGTCCCACATCCCGTAGCTCGCTCCTCGACTCGGCGGCACGCGCTGCGCCGACGCCGCACCATGGACCGGATGGTCGACCTTGCTAAAGGTCCCCGGCCGACGGGCACCGGCGCAAGTCCCTCTCCGTACCGAACATCCTCTACCGAGGGAGGGGCGGGCGCATACGGAACCTTTCCCTCCTTCAGCCAAGGTACGCAGGGTACGCACTCTTGCGGTGGCTGGCCGCGTGACGCGTCCCCCGGGCTGGGAGGAGTATCCGCCCATGCACCCCGCAAGGCGTCCTCCGGCGCGAGCTCCGCGATCTCCGGGCCCGCCGTCGCTCCCGTCGCTCCCGGGGCGCCCAGGGCGGCCGGGGCGGTGGACCCCCCGAGCGGCGGCGGCGCTGGTCCTCCTGGCGGGAGCCATCAACCTGCTCTCGGTGGTGCTCCCCGCCGAGCGGGAGCGGCTCCAGGCCCTGAGCGCGTTCGTCCCGGGCGCGGTCGCGTCGACCGCCACCGCCGCGACCGCGGCCGCGGGGATCGGCCTGATGCTGCTGGCCGGCGGCCTGCGCCGGCGCCGCCGCTCGGCGCTGCTCGCCACCGTGGCGCTGCTGCTCGGCAGCGCCGTCCTGCACCTGGTCAAGAGCCTCGACGTCGAGGAGGCCCTGATCGAGGCGTTCCTCGGCGGGCTGCTGCTTGGCAGGTTGGAGCATTTCACCGCGCGCTCCGCGCCGGGGGAGCGGCAGCCGGTGGTGCGCTCGGCGTTGGCCGCCGTCGGCATCACAGCCACCTACGGGCTCGCCGGGCTGCTGGTCAACCAACGGAGCGTGAGCGGCCGGCTGGAGCCGGGGAGCGCGCTGGGTGCGGTGGCCAGGATGGCGGTCGGGCTGGAGCCCGGCTTCGCCCTCCACGGCCGCTTCGGCCGCTTCTTCCCGGCGTCGGTCTGGGCGGTGTTCGTGGTCGGTTCGGTGATCGTCCTGCTCCGCGCCCTCGCCCCGCACAGCCTGCGCCCGGCCGCCGACCCCGCGCTGCCCGGCCTGGTGGCCGCATCGGACGACTCGCTGGCCTACTTCGCCACCCGCGACGACCGCGCCTCCGCCGCCGGCGGCGGGGCGCTGGTCTCCTACGGCTCGTTCGGAGCCGTGGCGGTCGCGGCCGGCGACCCGCTCGGCCCGCCGGCGCGCTGGCCGGAGGCGATCGACGCGTTCCTGGAGACGGCGGCGGCCCAGGGGCGGGTCGCGGCGGTGATCGGCTGCGGCGCCGAGGCGGCGCACTGCTACGAGCTGGCCGGGCTGCGGACCGTCTACATCGGCGACGAGGCGGTCCTGGACCTGGACGCCTTCAGCCTCGACGGGCGGGCGGTCCGGATCGCCAGGCAGAGCTGGAACCGGGCGCGGCGATGGGGCTACAGCTGCGGGCTCTGCCGCTCGGGCGAGCTGGACGACCAGACCGCGGCGGCGCTGCACGCGCTGTCGCGACGCTGGCGCGGCGAGGCGGTGGAGCGCGGCTTCTCGATGGCGCTCGGCCGGCTGTTCGACCAGCGCGACCCCGAGACGCTGGTGGTCGTGGCCAGGGATCCCGATGGCCGGCCGCGCGGGTTCCTGCACCTGGTGCCGTGGGCGGGGGACGGCGCCAGCCTCGACGTGATGCGCCGCGACCGGGACGCGCCGGCGGTGCTGACCGATTTCCTCGTGGTCGAGGCGGCCAGGCGGCTGCCCGCCCTGGGCGTGCGCCGCCTGTCGCTGAATTTCTCGTTCCTGCGCGCCGTGCTGGCCGCCGGCTCCGGCCCCGGCGCGCCGCTCGGGCTGCGGCTGGAGCGCTGGGCGCTCCAGCGCCTCTCCGGAGCCTTCCAGATCGAGACGCTGTACCGGTTCAACAAGAAGTTCGGCCCGGCCTGGCGGCCGCGCTACGCGGCGGTCGAGGCGATCGAGGACCTGCCGCGGGTGGCCCTGGCGGCGCTCCGGCTCGAGGGCCTGGTCGCGCCGCCAAGGCTCGGCACGGTCACTGCCAGGCGGCTCGTGCGCCCGGCTCCCGCACCGTCTGCCGAGGAGAGCCCGGCACGTTCGTCTGCTCGTCGGTGACCGGCATGGGCGCACCGGCGCGGACCGCCTCGAGCTGGGCCGCGAAGGCGATCCCGAGGAACACCGCGAGCGACTCCAGCAAGGCCCAGACCAGCACGCCGATCAGCCCGGCGAGCGGCCCGTAGGTCTCACCGAAGGTCTTGCTCGCGCCCAGGTAGATGGCGAGCAGGGCGGTGAACCCGAAGCCGAGCAGGACCGAGACGGCCGAGCCGGCGGCCAGCCACGACGCCGCCGGCTGGTGCCGCCTCGGCGCCTCCCTGAACAGCATCGCGACCGCGACCACCAGCAGCACGACCGCGACCGGCCAGCGCAGCAGCGTCCAGCCGACCTTGACCACGCCGGAGATGCCGATGGCCTTGGCGATGTCCTCGCCGGCGATGGTGACCACCAGCGACAGGATGATCGCCAGACCGGCCGAGCAGGCCAGCAGGAAGCCGATGCCGTACTTGCGCGTGGACGGGCGGTCGCGCCTGACGCCGTAGATCCGGTTGGCGCCGCGCTCGATCTGCCCCATCGCCGTGGTCGCCGAGATCAGCGCCGCGATCAGACCGAACACCAGCGCGCCGATCGCGCCACGGCCCGCCCGCTGGCCGTGCTGGAACGCCTGCACGACGATGTCGCCGGCCGGGCCGGGGGCCAGGCGGTTGACCGTCTGGCCGAGGATCTTGCGGAACTGGTCGGCGTGCAGCGCGGTGGCCAGGCCGACCACCGCGATGGTCGCCGGCAGCAGGCTCAGAGCGACCTGGAAGGCCAGTGCTCGGGTGTGGCTGAAGCCGTCGGCGTAGCGGAACCGTTTGAACGAGTCCTTGATCAGCTTCCAGGTGCCGGTGCGTCGCAGCGTCTCGAGTGCCTCGTCGCCCTCCAGCTCATAGGTCTCCGGTACCAGGGTTGCGGTGCTCATCGTGTGACCTCCTGCGGTTCGTCCCCGTCGTGCGCCGGGACGCACAGCGTCAGCGCGCCAGGGATGACTTGGACGGCGAGGTGGCGCCGCGCCGGCGCGGTGTCGCCGTCGCGCTCGATCGGTTGGGGGCGGGAGCAGTCGATCTCGACCCGCTCCGCGCGGAACAGCTCCAGCGGCGGTCCGTTGGCGCCGTCGCGACCGCGCCGTGTCAGCACGCGCCCCGCCAGCTTCAGCCAGTCCAGCAGCGAGCCGGTCCGCAGCACGCCGACGTCGAGCATGCCGTCGTCCGGCTCCGCGTCGGGCAGGACCTCCAGCCCGCCTTGGATCCGGCCGAGGTTGCCGATCAGCACGCCTTGGGCGAGCCGGTGGAAGGGCGGCGAGTCCTCGAGCGTGATCCGGTAGTCGGTCGACCTGCGCCGCAGCTGGCGGAGCCCGCTGAGGACGTAGGCGAGGGCGCCGAGGCGGCTCTTCATGCTCGGAGCGGTGTCGCGGAGCATGGCGGCGTCGAAGCCGATCCCGCTCATGACCACGAAGCGGTCGTCGTCCACCGCCCCGACGTCGACCCGGCGCCGGCGGCCGCGCAGCACGACCTCGACGGCGTCCTCCAGTTCGCCAGGCAGCCCCAGGTTGTTGGCGAGCAGGTTGCCGGTGCCCAAGGGCAGCACCGCCAGCGGCGTCCGGCTGCCGGCCAGCGCGCTGACGCAGGCCATCACCGTGCCGTCGCCGCCGGCGGCCAGCACGACGTCGGCCCGCTCCTTCATGGCGCGCTCGGCGGCGCCACGGCCCGGGTCCTCCGGGGTCGTCTCCTCCAGCAGCACCTCCTCGGCGCCCCCCGCCTCCAGCGCCTGGACCAGCTCCCGCTTGCGCTGATCGGCGTGCTCGCCGGCACCGACCGGGTTGAAGACGACCGCGACCCGGCAGCGGCCATCCCGCTCATCCATGTCGCAGCACGCTCCCCGCGGCACGGACGCGGGTGCCCTCGTGCGCCCGGCGGTGCAGCACGCCGAGCCGGACCGCCTTGACCACCAGCGCTTGCCACGCGAGGCTCAGCAGTGCCCCGGCGACCACGTCGGTGGGGAAGTGCATGCCGCGGTACAGGCGGGCGATGCCGACCAGGACCGGCACGACCACCGCCAGCACGGTGACCAGGCCGCGGACCAGGGCGGTGCGGGCCCGCTCCCAGGACAGGATCGCCCAGGCGCCGTAGAGCGCCACCGACGCGGCGGTGTGGCCCGACGGGAAGCTCGACGTCGGCGGGGCGGCGTCCAGGTGGGGGACCGGCGGGCGGGCGCGGTCCACCACCGTGGTGATCACCAGGAAGATGGCCACCTCGCCGAACATCGCGGCGGCCACCGTCGCCGGCTCGCGCCAGCGCTTCCACACCAGCGCGGCGGCGATCACCGTCAGCACGGCCAGTCCGGTGACCACCGGCGTCCCGCCGAGCTCGGTGACCACCGCGGTGACCGAGTTCAGGTCGTGGGTCCGGTGCCTGGCGAACCAGCGGTCGACGCCGCCGTCGGCGCGGATCAGGGCGCTGTGGCCGAGCGCCTTGGCGAGCAGCATGCCGGCCAGGATCCCGACCGCGGCGATGAGCGCCGCGCCGCAGAAGAGCACCAGCGCCGAGGGCACGCCGTCGCGCCACCGTCTCCAGCGCTCGGCCAGCTCGGCCTCCTTGCGGTCGGCCGGTGAAGGATCGAGCGGTCCTGGACGGGCATTCATCTCAAGTGCCTCCAATTCCTGGTCCGTTGGGGATGCTGTTCTGATATCTCCCGGGAAGTCCTCACAAAAACGCCAGGCTTGGATGGCACTTGAAAAGGGAACATAGGCCCTCGTCCCCGGAAGCAAGGAGGAAATGGAACCGTGCCGCGAGCGCACACCATCCGCACCGTCGCCGCGGCGGCGGGCGCCGGACTCGGCGCCCTCTACGCCTTCGAAGCCGCGCAGTACCGCCGCACCGCCGCCAAGGGCTTCGAGATGCACGACCCGCCAGCACCGGGCACGGCGGACTTCGCCCGGCTGGTCGAGGTCCTCACCGTCGCCCCCCTCCGCCAGGGCAACCGGATCACGATCCTTCGCAACGGCGACGAGATCTTCCCGGCGATGCTCGAGGCGATCCGGCAGGCGAAGCACACCATCAACTTCGCGACCTACGTCTATTGGACCGGCACCATCGCGCCGGAGTTCGCCGACGCGCTCGCCGAGCGGGCCTCGGCCGGCGTCACCGTCAACGTCCTGCTCGACGCCGTCGGCGCGGCCAAGATGGACCGTGAGCTGGCCGACCGGCTGGAAGCGGCCGGCGCGACCGTCGCCTGGTTCCGGCCGCCGCGCTGGTACACCATGCACAAGCTCAACAACCGCACCCACCGCAAGATCCTGGTGGTCGACGGCCGCGTGGGCTTCACCGGCGGGGTCGGGATCGCCGAGGAGTGGACCGGCAACTGCCAGGACCCTGGCCACTGGCGCGACACCCACGTGCGCGTCGAGGGCCCGGTCGTGCGCGACCTGCTCGGCGGCTTCCTCGACAACTGGGCCGAGGCGACCAACACCATCGTCGCCGGGCGGGCCCACATGCCCGACCTTCGCGGCTTCGACGACGGCGTGCAGGCGCAGGTCACGCGCAGCGCGGCGGAAAAGGGCTCGACCGACGCCGAGCAGCTCTTCTACAGCGCGATCGCCGGGTCGCGCAGCCGCATCTGGCTGACCACCGCGTATTTCGCGCCGCGGCGGGCGTTCGTCGACGCCCTCTGCGCGGCGGTGGGGCGCGGCGTGGACGTCCGCGTGCTGACCAACGGCCCGCACACCGACAAGCAGGTCGTCCGGCACGCCGGGCGGCGCTCCTACCAGGGGTTGCTCGACTGCGGCGTGCGCGTCTTCGAGTACCAGCGCACCATGCTCCACGCCAAGGTGCTGCTGGTCGACGACCGCTGGTCGACGATCGGGTCGGTCAACTTCGACAACCGCTCGTTCGCCCTCAACGACGAGCTGAACATCTCGTTCCACGACCCGTCGCTGGTCGAGCTGCTCGAGAAGCACTTCCTTGCCGACCTCGACGACGCCACCGAGCTCGAAGCCGGCGCCTGGCGGCGCCGGCCGCTGCCGCTCCGGGCGCGGGAGGCCGCCAGCGCGCTGGTCAGAAGGGAGCTGTAGCGGTGCTGCCGCACGTCTGGGAGCTCGGTCCGGCAACCAGTCTTGCCCTGCTCGCCGCGGTGCTCGCCGTCGTCCTGGTCGCGATCGGGGTGGTGATCGCGACCCACCCGCGTCGCGGCCGCTCCGCCACCGGCGAGGTCGCCGAGGAGCTGGCCCGCTCGGCACGGGTCCGGCGGGCCCTGCGGCGCCGCTTCGACCCCGCCAGCGCGACCGGGCTGGCGCTGACCATCGCGCTGCTGCTGATCTGCCTGGTGGCGATCGCGTTCGGGGAGCTCGCCGACATGGTGACCTCGGGCACCGGCCTCCAGCACTTTGACGCGGCCGCGGCGAGCTGGGGCGCGGACCACGCCACCCGGACCTCGACCGACGTGCTGTCGGCGATCACCTGGCTCGGGTCGACGCCGGTGATCATCGTGATCGCGGTGGCCACCGGGCTGTTCGACTGGCTGCGGCGGCGCCGGTTCGTGGTGCTCGCTTTCCTGATCACGGTGATCTGGGGCCAGAACCTGATCGCCAACGGCGTCAAGCTGTTCGTGCACCGCGAGCGGCCGCCCGTGCCGCACCTGACCACCGCGACCGGCTGGGCCTTCCCTTCCGGCCACACCGCCGCGGCGGCGGCCACCTACGCGGCGCTCGCGCTGCTGATCGGGCGCGGGCGGCGCTGGCCGGTCAAGGCCTGGCTGGGCACCGCGGCCGCTGCGATCCTGGTCGCGGTCGGCTCGTCGCGGGTGCTGCTCGGGGTCCACTGGGTCACCGACGTGTTCGCCGGCGCCGCGCTCGGCTTCGGCTGGTTCGCGGTCTGCACGATCGCCTTCGGCGGCACCCTGCTGCGGTTCGGCGCCACCGCCGAGCGCGCCAAGGCCGCCGCCGACCGCGAAGAGGTCGCCGAACGCAGCGTCCAACCGTGACCGCTCGCGACCGACGGGCGCGCGTGGCCGCCGGCCTCCCGGTTGGCGCCGGCTTCGCGCGGCGGGCTAGCCTTTGCGGATGCCAATCCAAGCGCTGACCTCAGCAGAGATCTCGCTGCCAGCAAGGCCGGACGCCGGCCTGGTACGCGAGCGCATCGCCATCCTGGCAAAGCACGTCGACCTGGTCGGGCTGACCGACAACCACGCCGGCCAGCCGCGCATGTCGCCGCTGGCGGCGGTCGCCCTGGCCAGAGAGCAGGGCGTCGCCACCGTCGTCCACGTCTCCTGCCGCGACCGCAACCGGCTCGCGCTGCGCTCGCAGGTCATCGGCGCGGCGACGCTTGGCTGCGACGGGGTGCTCTGCCTCTACGGCGACCCCGTCCCCGGCGTGCCCAGGGTCAAGGACTACACCACCACCAGGCTGCTGGCCGAGGCCAGGAGCTGGGTCGAGCCCTACGAGCTGGCGCTCGGCTGTGTGGTCGACCCGTTCGCGGTCGACGTCGAGGCCGAGCTGGCGCTGCTCGGGCGCAAGATCGCCGCCGGCGCCGACTTCGCCCAGACCCAGATGGTGCTCGAGCCCGGCCGCCTCGCCGGCTTCCTCGACCGGATGGCCGACAGCGGCAAGCTCGGCGACTGCGCCATCTACGCCAGCGTTCCGGTGATCCGGACCCGCCGCCTCGCCGACCTGCTCAACCAGACGCTTCCGTTCGAGCTGCCACGCCGCGCCTACGACCGCATCGTCGCCGGTGGCGGCATCGAGATGGCGATCGAGACCGCGATCGCGCTCGCCGAGCTGCCGCAGGTCGACGCGCTCCACGTGATGGCCTGGGGCTCGGAGGAGGCGGCCGGCCAGGTCGCCGCGGCGTTCCGTGAGGCCCGCGGCGCCCCGGCCGAGCGCCGGCCCCACCGGACCGGCGGCCCTCGCGGGACCGACGGGCCCGCCACTGCCGGCCAGGGCTGAGCGACCGGAACCGTGCAATCGCCGCCGCGCCTGGAGCCGACGCGAAGCGAGCCCGGCGCCACGCGCGGCCGCTCCCCGCTCGTCCCGAGCGCGGTCACCGCCGTTCTGGTGGTCGCGGTCGGGGTGCTCGGCAGCTTCGGCATGCGCGGCTGGGGCCGGGTGCCGTTCAGCGTGCCGAGCTGGCCCTGGTACCACGCCTGGCCGTACTACCTGTTCTGGGCGCCGCACGTCGACTGGGCCTGGGCGCTGGCCGCGGTTCCGGTGGTGGCGCTCGCCGGCGCCGCCATCGTCCTGGGAGCGGGCGCGGCCCGCTCGCGCCCGGTCTGGCTGGCCGGCTCGCTGCTGGCCGCGTTCGTGCTCGACCTCGCGGTCGCCGCCACGGCCGGCGGGCCGCCGGCCTGGCGGGCGCCGCTGGCCAGCTCGGGGGAGTACCCGGCGGCCCTCCCGGGGCTCGGCCCGATCCCCGCGTTCCTGCGGCACTTCGCCGAGCGGGTGCCCTCGCTGCCCGACTACGCCGCCCAGCACCCGCCGGGCGCGACCCTGTTCTACGCGCTGGTCGACCGGGTCTGGCCCGGACTGAACGGCGCGGCCGTCGCCGGCGTGGCCGCGGCCTGCCTGGGCCTGCTGGTGGTCGCGGCGCTCGCGCGCGACGAGCTGGCGGAGTCGGGGGAGCGCTGGGCGGTGGTCTGCTGGGCGCTGGCGCCCGCGGTGGTGCTGTACGCGGCCACCTCGGCGGACGCGATGTGGGCGCCGGTGCTCTCCGGCGGCGCGGTCGCCGCCCACCGCGGCCTCCAGCGCCGCTCGCTCGGCTGGACCCTCGCCGGCGGGGTCCTGCTGTGGCTCGCCTCGATGATGACCTTCGCCGCCGTGCTGGTCCTGCCGTTCCTGCTGGTCCGCGCCGCCGGGGTCGCGCTGGGCGCCGAGGGGCGCGCCGGGGGAGCCTGGCGGTGGGTGGTCCGCTGGGCTGTGCTGACCGTCGCGACCGTGCTCGCCCTGGTGGCGGCGCTGTGGCTGCTCGCCGGCTACGACGTGGTGGCCGCGGTGCGGGCGGTCAGCGATTTCTGGAGCACGGCACCCGGCACGCGGACGCGGTCGTGGTGGAAATGGGCCGGCGGGGACCTGGTCGCGTTCGCCGCCATCCTCGGGGTGCCCGTGACCGCGGCGCTGCTCGCTGGGACCTGGAGGGCGCTGCGCGAGCGGGCGTGGTCCTCGCTGGAGGCCGCCACGCTCGCGTGCCTGCTCGCCGGCGCGCTCTGGGGGCACACCCGGGGCGAGGTCGAGCGGATGTGGCAGTTCCTGGTGCCGTTCGCCGTGGTGGTCGCGGTCGGTCAGCTGCTGCGCTGGCGCGCGCGCCTGCCGCTGGTCGCGATCGTGCTGCTGGTGCAGACGCTGGCGATCCAGCTCCTGTTCTTCACCCGTTGGTAGCGGTGCCGGCGGGGTAGAGCGCGGTGAGCGCCTCGACGTGGGCGGTCTGCGGGAAGAGGTCGACCGGCTGCACCCAGGCGGCCTGGTAGCCCAGGTCGGTGAGGGTGCGAACGTCGCGGGCGAGCGCGGCCGGGTCGCACGAGACCAGCGCGATCGCGCGCGGCCGCAGCCCGGCGACGCGGCGCAGCGCGGCGGCACCGGCGCCGGCCCGCGGCGGGTCGATCACCACCAGGTCGGCGGACCCGACCCCTGCGGAGCGGACCCCGGCGAGCGCCTTTGCCACGTCGTCCTGGAGCACGGTCGCGTCGGGGTGCGAGCGCAGGTTGCGCCTGGCGTCCCTGGCGGCGGGCTTCCACGACTCGATCGCGACCACCTTGGCGGCCTCCGCGCCGACCGTGGCCGCGAACAGCCCCACGCCCGCGTAGAGGTCGAGCAGTGTGGCACCCTCGGCCGGGCCGAGCGCCTCGCCGGCGAGCCGGACCAGCGTCTCGGCGCCGTCGCGGTGGACCTGGAAGAAGCTGGCGGCGCTGACGTGCAGCTCGACGCCGGCGATCCGCTCGGTGACCGAGGGCTCGCCCTCGCCGTCCACCACCGTGCCGCTGCCGCGAACGGTCGCCCAGGCGAGGTCGGCGGGAGGGTAGAAGCGGGTGCGCGACGACGCGGCGGCCTCCAGCACCACCAGCCGCTCGCCGCCGGCGCCGCGGCGCAGCCGCACCTTGGCCCCGGCCGGGTGCCTGCCGAGCTGGCCGGGCAGCCCCTGGAGCCCGCCGGCGAGCAATGGGCAGCCGTCGACCGGGTGGACGCTGTGGCTGCCCGCGCGCAGGAAGCCGAGCCGGCCGTCCTCGGCCGCGGTCAGGGTGGCACGCTCGCGGTACCCGAAGCCCTCCGGCTCGCCCTCGACCGACGGCCGCAGGGTCGGGCGCACCTCGACCCCGGTCAGCCCGCCGACGTGGGCGAGCTGCTCACGGACCAGCCGCGCCTTGAGGTCGGCCTGCGCCCGCGGCCGGAGGTGCTGCCAGGCGCAGCCGCCGCAGCGGCCGGGACCGAAGTGCGGGCACGACGGCTCGATCCGGTCGGGGCTCGGCTCCAGCACCTCGAGCAGCTCGGCGCGGGCGAAGCGCCGCCGAGCGCTGGTCACCCGCACGCGCACCCGCTCGCCCGGGATCGCGTAGGGGACGAACACCGCGCGGCCGTCGGCCAGCCGCCCGACCGCCTCGCCGCCGTGGGCGACGCCGGTGCAGGTGACCTCCTCGACCGCGCCGGCGGCCGCCGGAGACGGCGAGGCGGACGGGTCGTGCCCGTCCGCCTCGCTCGGCCCGGAGCGTTTCGCCCTCGCGGGCGGTGACTCTGGGTGGTTGACGGCCAGCTCGCCCGGCACCCGGCGCTACCTCGGGATCCGGGTGGCCTTGAGCTCGTTCAGCTCAGGCCAGCCGGTGAGGGTGTCGAGCACGCGGTCGAGGGTCTGGCGCGCCTCGGCCGGGTCGGTCTTGCGCTCCATCAGCCGGATGAACACGGCGCGGTCACCGACCACGAAGGTCGGAACGCCGAAGGCGCGGTAGCCGTCGACGCCCCACTTGTGGTCCTCCTCGAGGGTCCTCGCCGGGCCTCCGCCGGCGACCACCTTGGCGACCTCGTCGGGGTCGATGCCCCCGGCGGCCACCGCCGCCCGGACCACCTCGAGGTCGTTCAGGTTGAGGCCGCTGTCGTGCCTGGCGGAGAACAGCGCGAGGTGGACGGTGGGGAAGGCCTCGGGGAACTCGTCGCGCACTGCCAGCCCGTACTCGAGCGCGGTCACGCCCGATGGACGCGGCTCCGTCGCCCAGACCTCCGGCTCGCCCTCCTCGGTGTGGACCTGCGACAGCGAGAAGGCGCGGAAGTTGACCTCGTGGTCGGCCCCGCCCTCGATCGCCTTCACGACGATCTCGTTGGCGATGCGGGCGAATGGGCACAAATAGTCGAAATTAATCGTAAAGCTCGCCATCATCCGCTCCCAGATTGCAAGGGGGACAATAAGGAGAGCGGTCCGCCAGATGGCGGACCGCTCCCGGTCAAGCCGCGACCAGATCCTCCAGTCGCGCCCGGATCTCGGGGCTTCGCAGCGAGGCGAGCGCGTCGCGCTCGACCTGACGTGCCCGCTCGCGCGAGAACCCCATGATCGCGCCGACCTCCTCGAGCGTCCTCGGCGTGCCCGAGTCGAGCCCGAAGCGGAGGATCAGCACCTGGCGCTCGCGCTCGGGGAGGGCGCCGAGCACCTGCTCCAGCGCCTCTCGGCCGACCGCCTCGACCGCAAGCTCGTCCGGCCCGATGGCCGAAGAGTCCTCGAGGAAGTCCTGGAGCGCGGCGCCGTCGTCGCCGATCGGCGTGTCCAGCGAGGTGATCGCCTGCGCGGTGTCCAGCAGCCGGTGGACCTTGTCCAGGGGCATGTCCAGCTCGACGGCGAGCTCCTCGTCGGTCGGCTCGCGACCGAGCACCTCGTGCAGGCGGGTCTGGGTCCGGCGCAGTCGTCCGACCTGCTCGTCGACGTGGACTGGCAGGCGGATGGCCCTCGCGCCGCGGTCGGCTGCCCCGCGTGCGATCGCCTGGCGGATCCACCAGGTCGCGTAGGTCGAGAACTTGAAGCCCTTGCGCCAGTCGAACTTCTCGACCGCGCGGAGCAACCCGAGGTTGCCCTCCTGGACCAGGTCACCCAGCGGGAGCCCCGTGGCCGAGAAGCGCCGCGCGATCGAGACCACCAGGCGGAGGTTGGACTCGATCATCTTGCGACGTGCGAACTCGCCGCGATCGGCGGTAACCTCGAGCTCGGTTCGAGCCTTGTCGTCCGGTCCCAGGTCCTTGAGCTTGGCCCGGGCGGCCAGACCGGCCTCATATGCCTGGGAGAGCTCGATCTCGTCTTCCTTGGTCAGCAGCGGGTGCCGACCGACCTCGTCGAGATAGAGACGGAACGAGTCCGTCGTCTGAAGGTCGAGCAGGTCCTGGTCCTTCTCCGTCGTCATCTCACTCCTCGTTCGGCACAGCGTTGGTGCAGCCGGTGATCGTCGTCGGTTCTTCCTAGTTTTGCCAACAACGATGTTCGCAAACTGCATTCCCACAACTCTGAGAATCCGCGAAGAATCCCAGGCTGTGGGGGAGCCGACGGCGTGCTCCAGCGTGCGGCGGAAGCTCGTGGCTAGCACATACGAAGCTCATGCCTCGACACCGCGTAGGAACACTATCACGGCACCTTTGATTCCTCGACCGTATATTCGGTCGCCGGTGGATGAACTTTCGACGTTCAGTCCAGAGTTATGGCAAGGTTCGCCTGGAACGCGCCATATGGTGCTGTGAATGTTGCTCAGGAGACCAGGGGCCACCGCATCGTGACCAGTCGACGCGCCGGCCGCGGGTGACCGGGACCCCCTCTTCGACCAGCCTCGCGAGCTGCTCGTCCGAGCCAGGGCCGCCCTTCATGCTGCCGTCGGCGTGGACCACCCGCCACCACGGCAGCCCCTCGGGGCAGCGGGCCATCGCCTGCCCGACCTGCCGCGCGCCCCTGGCCACGCCGTACCACGCCTCGGCGAGCTGACCGTAGGTGGTCGCGCGCCCGCTCGGGACCCGCCGGACCATCGCCCAGATGGCCTCGGCGAAGCCCTCGCCCGTCCCGGGCCCCTGGCCCGCCGCCCGGCGCGCCGGGGCCGCCCGGGGCGCCGGGGGCGGCGCGTGGCGGTCGGGCACGCGCCGCTCAGCCCTTCGCGTCGGCGGACTCCTCCGCTTTTGCCGCCTCGGCGGCCTCGGCCGCGTCGGTCGCCACGATCTGCGCCTGCTCCTCGAGCGAGACCAGGTCGCTGCCCATGGCGTGGAAGCCACCGTCGACGTGGATCAGCTCGCCGGAGACCCCGCGGGACCAGTCCGACAGCAGCCAGAGCACGGTCCTCGCCACCGGGGTTGCGTCGGTCACCTGCCAGCCGAGCGGCGCCCGGCGCTTCCAGACGTCGGAGAACAGGTCGAAGCCTGGGATGCCCTTGGCGGCCATGGTGCGCAGCGGGCCGGCGCTGACCGCGTTGACCCGGACGCCCTTGGGCCCGAGGTCGCGGGTGAGGTAGCGGGTGACCGCCTCGAGCGCCGCCTTGGAGACCCCCATCCAGTCGTAGACGGGCCAGGCGACGCGAGCGTCGAAGTCGAGGGTGACCACCGAGGCGTCGTGGCCCTCCAGGACCGGCAGCAGCCCGACCGTGAGCGTCTTCAGCGAGAACGCCGAGACGTGGAAGGCGGTCGCCGCGGACTCGTAGGGGGTGGTCAGGAACCTCCCGCCCAGCGCGTCGCCGGGCGCGAAGGCGATCGCGTGCAGGATGCCGTCGACCGCTCCCCAGCGCCTGGCGAGCTCGTCGCGCACCGCCTCGACGTCCTCTGGCTTGGTGACGTCCAGCTCCAGAACGTCGACCTCGCGCGGCAGCCGCCTCGCGGTCTTCTCGGTGAGCGACCGCGCGCGGCCGAAGCCGGTGAGGACCACCTCGGCGCCGTTGTCGATGGCTTCCTTGGCGACCGCGTAGGCGATCGAGCCGGGGGTGAGCACTCCGGTGATCAGCAGCCGCTTGCCGTCCACGAGCACGGCGTCCTCCTGGGTTCTCGATGGGCGATCTCAGCGGCGCATTCTATGCGGCACGACAAAGGGACGGCCTGATCGGCCGTCCCTGGACAAAGCGTTATAGCTACGAAGAACTAGTGCGAAAGCCGCTCGGTCATGAACGAGATCACGTTGCCTTGGTCATCAAAGTCGCGGATCACCGCGAACTGCGCTGCCTCCCGCGGAACGACGCTTCCGCCAGCATCGAGATACGAGACTCTTTGGGCGATTGCCGGCGCTGGGTCCAGGGCCGCATCGGAGTCCGCTGGTGTCGCCACAGGCTGACCTCCCTCGTCCGGGGGCGGCGCCGCTGCGCCGCGCCGGTGGGCTCACGCTGGCTCCTCCGGTGTACCACCAACGGGCCGCCAGAGGAACCCCTCGTCATGCGGGGACTGCATCTTCGTAGTTAATTCGGGTGAGAGTCAAGCCCATCCGCGGATCAGGTGCCTACGGGATCTGCCCCCCGCCATCTCCGCAGGTCTCCGGATGTCGTTCGGGCGGCTGGGCGGAGTAGCTTGCAAACGTCATCGCCGCAGGCAACTGAGGGTGTCGACGCCGAAGGCGATTGGATAGCGCCGCCTCCCCCCGGGCGGCACCCGCAAGGGCCGGAACCGACCGAGGTTCCGGCCCTTGTGTTGCTCCGCCTCTTTCTTGACGCCTCGCGGTGCGTCAGAGCGCCGTAGACCCCCGTGCCGGCCGTCTGCTCTGACCTCTTTGAGACCTTTGCATGGCATGGTTCTACCGGGCTGGTCCCGAAGCGACCCACCCGTCCCCATACGGGGGGGCGGACGCGAAGCGACGGGCGTCCTACCGAGACCCGTGCCCCATTCGTGCCGTGAGCGCAACATTGCGTCGCCGGTTGGGTAGGATCAGGTCGGGCAGCGTCGCCCGTCACCGTCCGCGGCGTCGGCGGCCGGCTCCCGGCGGCCTGTCCATGACCTGCCGCGGCGCCAGCCGACCCGACCTGGCGCCGGCGCGGCGGGCGGACTCGCCGGCCTCAACCGGGCAGCGAGGCCAGGGCACTCCGCCAGAAGCGGAACTCGACGCGGGGAGTGACGGGACATGAACCAGACCGACGAGCAGGTACGGCTCGTAGCCGACGACGGCACCCTGCTCGAGCACGACGTCTACAAGGTCGACCTCTCCGACCAGGAGCTGCGCGACCTCTACGTCAAGCTCGTGGTGGTGCGCCGCATCGACACCGAGGGCACCAACCTGCAACGCCAGGGCCAGCTCGGCATCTGGGCCCCCTGCCTCGGCCAGGAGGCAGCCCAGGTGGGCAGCGCCTCAGCGCTTCGCCCCTCGGACTTCGTCTTCCCGTCCTACCGCGAGCACGGCGTCGCCTACGTCCGCGGCGTCGACGTCCTCAAGGTCCTCCAGCTCTACCGCGGCGCCAGCCTCTCGGGCTGGGACCCCAAGGAGAAGAACTTCGCCCCCTACTCGATCCCGATCGGCACCCAGGCGCTGCACGCGGTCGGCTACGCCATCGGCGCGAAATGGGACGGCGCCGAGCTGTGCACGGTCGTCTACTTCGGCGACGGCGCCACCAGCGAGGGCGACACCAACGAGGCGTTCAACTTCGCGGCCGTGAACTCTGCGCCGGTGGTCTTCCTCTGCCAGAACAACCAGTGGGCGATCTCGGTGCCGCTGTCCAAGCAGATGGCCGCGCCGATCTGGCGTCGCGCCTTCGGCTTCGGGTTCCCCGGGGTCCAGGTGGACGGCAACGACGTGCTGGCGGTGTTCGCGGTCACCAAGGCCGCCGCCGACCGGGCCCGCGACGGCGGCGGGCCGACCCTGGTCGAGGCGGTCACCTACCGGCTCGGGGCGCACACCACCACCGACGACCCGACCCGCTACCGCACCGCCCACGACCTCGACAGCTGGATGGCCCGCGAGCCGATCGGGCGCTACCGGGCTTTCCTCGAGAAGGCGGGGCTCTGGTCCGACGAGCTGGACCGGACCGCCAAGGCCGAGGCCGACCGCACCGCCGCCAGGATCCGCGCCGGCGTCGAGGAGATGCCGACGCCGCCACTGGAGCAGCTTGTCGACCAGGTCTACGCCGACCCGCCCCCGACCTTGCGACGACAGTTCGAACGGCTGGAGCGGTTCGAGAGCGAGTTCGTCGCCGAGGAGGGCTGAGGGATGGCGCAGATCACCATGGCCAAGGCGCTCAACGCGGCGCTGCGGGACGCGATGGAGGCCGACCGCAAGGTCGTCCTGCTCGGCGAGGACGTCGGCACGCTCGGCGGCGTCTTCCGGATCACCGACGGCCTGCTCAAGGACTTCGGCGAGCAGCGGGTCATGGACACCCCGCTGGCCGAGTCGGGGATCATCGGCATCTCGATCGGGCTCGCGATCCGCGGCTACCGCCCGGTGCCGGAGATGCAGTTCGACGGCTTCAGCTACCCGGCCCTCGACCAGATCCTCAGCCACCTGGCCAAGTACCGGAACCGGACCAGGGGCCACCAGCCGCTGCCGGTGGTGGTCAGGATCCCGTTCGGCGGCGGCATCGGCTCGGTCGAGCACCACTCCGAGAGCCCGGAGACGATCTACTCGCACACCGCCGGGCTCAAGGTGGTCGCGCCGTCCACCCCGGCCGACGCCTACTCGCTGCTGCGGCAGTCGATCGAGATCGACGACCCGGTGATCTTTCTCGAGCCCAAGCGCCGCTACTGGGCGCGGCAGGAGATCGACCTGCCGGTCACCACCGCCCCGATCGGCCGTGCGGCCGTCCTCGCCGAGGGCACCGACTGCACCCTGGTCGCCTACGGCCCGATGGTGAAGCTGGCGCTGGACGCCGCGCAGGCGGCGGAGGAGGAGGGCATCGGCTCGCTCGAGGTGATCGACCTCCGGAGCCTGGTCCCGCTCGACGAGGACACGCTGATCGCCTCGGCGACCAAGACCGGCCGCATGGTGGTCGTCCACGAGGCGCCGGAGTTCCTCGGCTTCGGCGCGGAGGTGGCGGCCCGGGTCACCGAGGCGGCCTTCCTGCACCTGGAGGCCCCGGTGCTGCGCTGCACCGGCCTGGACATCCCGTACCCGCCGGCCAAGCTCGAGGAGACGCACCTGCCGAGCGTCGACCGGATCCTGTGGACCGTGCAGCGGTCCCTGGACTACTAGACACTCGAGGGGGCGGTTCCCGTTGGCACAGCGTGACTTCAAGCTTCCCGACCTCGGCGAGGGCCTGACCGACGCTGAGGTGGTGCGCTGGCTGGTCCACGAGGGCGACGCGATCGAGCTGAATCAACCTATCGTCGAGGTCGAGACCGCCAAGGCGATGGTCGAGATCCCCTCCCCGTACGCTGGCACGATCATGCGGCTGCACGCCGGCGAGGGCGAGTCGATCGAGGTCGGGGCCACGCTGATCAGCGTGGACACCGGCGAGGCCGCGCCCGGCGGCAACGGCTCCGCGCCGGCCGCCCAGCAGGCCGACGAGGACGCCGGGCACGCCCACCTGGTCGGTCCGGGGGAGCGCCCGCAGAGCCGCCGCCGCAGGATCGCCGCCCGAGGCGCCGCGCCGGCCTCCGCGGGGCTTGCCGCCCCGTCCGGCGACTCGACGCCACCGCCGGTGGCCGCCACCGTCGCGACCGTCACCACCGAGCCGCCCGCGCGCCCGATGGCGACGCCGCCGGTGCGCAAGTACGCCAAGGACCGGGGCGTCGACCTCGCCGAACTCCAGGGCACCGGCAAGGACGGCCGGGTCACCCACGAGGACGTCGACCGCGCGCTGAGCCCCGCCGGCCCGGCGGCCGCGGCGGCCCCGGTGCCAGGAGGCGAGGCGGAGCCGGCGCGATCGGGCCGCGTCTCGCGCGAGCGGGTCGAGCGGACCATCCCGGTCGGCGGCACGCGCAAGCAGATCGCCGCGGCGATGGTCGCCTCCAAGTTCTCGATCCCGCACGTCACCGAGTTCCTGACCGTCGACGCCACCAACCTGATGGCCCTGCGCGCCCGCATCAGGGAGCTGCCGGCGGCGGCGGACGTCCGGGTGACGCCGCTGGCGATTATCGCCAAGGCCGTCTGCGTGGCGGTGCGGCGGTTCCCGATGATGAACTCCGCCTGGGACGAGGCGGGCAGCCAGATCGTGGTCAAGGAGTACGTCAACCTCGGCGTCGCCACCGACACCGAGACCGGGCTGCTGGTCCCCAACGTCAAGGACGCCGACCTGCTCGGCGTGATCGAGCTGGCGGGCGAGATCGGGCGCGTCACCGAGCTGGCGCGGGCGCGCCGCGCCGGCGTCGCCGACCTGACCGGCGGGACCATCACCATCACCAACGTCGGCGGCTTCGGGGTCGAGACCGGCACTCCGATCATCAACAAGCCGGAGTGCGCGATCGTCGCCACCGGCCTGATCGCCGAGCGTCCCTGGGTGGTCGACGGGGAGCTGGCCGTCCGCCAGCTGATGACCGTCTCGGTGTCGTTCGACCACCGCATCGTCGACGGCGCCTATGCCGCCCGCTTCCTCGCGACCCTGCGCGACCTGCTCGAGGACCCGGTCCTCCTGGCGATGTGACCTGAACGTGTCCTGACCCCCCTGTTTAGGCCGTCTTTGCGCGGTTACGCTTGGTATGGTCCGGGGGAAAGGGGTCGGGATGGGCGTTCGATTACGTGCGCTCGCGATTCTGCTGAGCCTGCTGGTCGGCATGGCGGTCACGTCCTCGATGCTGATCAACGCGAGCGGCTCGGTGGGGCCCTTGCCCGAGCGCGCCGCCCGGCGAGCCGCCGCCAAGCAGCCGGCCCTGTTCGGCGGTGAGGTGCTGATCTCCGCCAACGGCGGCTTCTCCGCCACCGAGGTACGCCGCATCATGAGCTCGGTCAGGGTCTCGGCGATCTCGGCGGTCCGGACCGGCTACCTGCCGGTGGCGGGCGGCAGCCACGGGTACGAGGTGATCCCGGTCGAGACGATCGCGGTCGAGCCGTCCGCCTACGCTCCCGCCGTCGGCCGCACGGGCCGCGGGCTCGAAGCCATGCTCGCGGAGGGGGTGGTGCTGTCGCGGACCGCGGCGAGCCTGCGCAAGCTCCGCGTCGGGGGGCACATGGTGCTGACCAAGGGGCGCGTGCTCGAGGTGACCGGCATCGTCGACGACCAGCTGCTCGGCGGCTACGAGGCCGCGCTCAGCGTCGAGCGGGGCGCGCGGCTCGGCATCGCCAAGGTCGGCTACACGCTGGTGCGGCCGCGCGGCGGGCTCGACACGCTCAAGACCTCGCTGCGGCGCCTGCTCCGCGCCAGGCCGCTCGCCTTCTGGCTTCCCGGCCAGCGGCCGTGGTTCCGAGGCGGCAAGGGCACCCTCCCGCTCGCCCAGGTGAAGCTGCGCTTCGGCGAGTTCCCGGTGCGGTCGCTCGCCGACCCGGTCCCGAGCCCGTCCTGGCTGGCCGCCAACCTGGCCGCCCGGCCCCTCCCGCTGCTCGGCACCGTCCGCTGTCACCGGCTGGTGCTCGACGACCTCGCCGCCGCCATGACCGAGCTGGAGCGGCAGCGCCTCACCGCCCTGATCGACGTCGCCGCGTTCCAGCGAGGCGGCGGCTGCGTCGGGGTCGGGGAGTCCGACGGCCGCCGCGGCAAGCTCTCCGCGGCCAGCTGGGGGATCGGGCTCGACCTCGCGGCCGGCGGCTCCGGCACCAGCATCGACCGCCGCCTGGTCGCCACCATGGCCAGGCACGGCTTCACCTGGGGTGGCAGGTGGCCGCAACGCGAGCCCGGGCGCTTCGTATGGATGGGCGCGGGAGCCTGACGCGCGGCGCGGGACCCGCCGCCAGGCGGCGAGCGGACGCCTAACCTGCGCCGTGAAGGGGTAGCGTGGGGCGGTAGCGTCCGTCGCGCCCTTGGGAGCAAGGCATGTTCGGTTTCGGCGCAGCCATCTCGACCGCCGCGGATCACCAGCAGGCCCTGGACGAGGTCGTCCCCGACGTGCTCAGGCAGGTGGGCGACCCGCCGGACCTGGTGGTGTGCTTCTTCTCGATGGACCACGCCGACTCCGCCGCCGGGATCGCGCTCGGCCTCTCGGAGCGCACCGGCACCGCCAACGTGATCGGCTGCACCGCCGGCGGCGTGATCGCCGGCCGGCGCGAGCAGGAGCAGAGCCCCGGGCTGGCCCTGTGGGCCGCAAGGCTCCCCGGCGTCGAGGTCAGGGCGTTCGGGCTCGACGTGGTCGACCTCGGCGAGGGCTATGGCGTGACCGGCTGGCCGGAGCTCGACCAGCGGGCCGGCGTGGACGTGGTGCTGCTGCCCGACCCGTTCAGCTTCCCGGCCGACAGCTTCATCCGCCGGCTCGGCGAGGAGCAGCCCGGCGTCCGGGTGATCGGCGGCATGGCCTCGGGCGGCACCGGGCCCAGGGAGCACCGGCTGCTGCTGGGCCCCGGCGCGCTGCAGCAGGGCGCGGTCGGGGTCGCCATCTCCGGCCAGGTCGAGGTCCGCACGGTGGTGAGCCAGGGCTGCCGCCCGATCGGCTCGGCGTTCACAGTGACCCGCTGCGAGGGCAACGTCGTCCACGAGCTGGGCGGGCGTCCGGCCCTGGAGCGGCTCCGCGAGCTGATCGTCAACGCCACTCCATCCGATCAGGCGCTGCTGGTGAGCGGCGTGCAGATGGGCAGGGTGATCGACGAGCACAAGGCGATCTTCGAGCGCGGCGACTTCCTGATCCGCTCGCTGGTCGGCGTCGACGAGGAGACCGGCGCGCTGGCCATCGGCGACCGGGTCGAGGTCGGGCAGACGCTCCAGTTCCACGTCAGGGACGCGGCCGCTGCCACCGAGGAGCTGGACCTGCTGCTGGCGCCGGTGCCCGGCTGGAACGCGAAGGGCGCGCTGCTGTTCTCGTGCAACGGGCGCGGCCGCCGCTTCTTCCACGAGCCCGACCACGACGCCGCCCGGGTCGCCAAGGCGACCGGGGACGCGCCGACCGCGGGCTTCTTCGCCCAGGGCGAGCTCGGCCCGGTCGGCGGGCAGAACTTCCTGCACGGCTTCACCGCCAGCATGGCGCTGTTCCGCGAGCCGAGCGAGGACCAGTCCGCCCTCGACCGGGCGGTCGAGAGCTTCGAGGAGCCGCAGCCCGATCCGGACCTCGAATCGGAGCTCGACCGGGAGCTGGACCTGACCTCACCGCTCGACCGGCCGGTGAAGGAGCCCGACCCCGACCCGCCAGAATCCGACCCCCGCGCGCCCGAGCCCCTCTGACGGGCGGCGGCGGGCGGGAGGCGCGTCGTCCCCGGCCGCCCCGGTGCCCCGCCTCAGCGCGGCGGCGGCCTCAGGGCCGGAGCGCCCCGGAGCCGGTGGCGGCGGTGCGGGGCGTGACCTCCTCTTCCTCGGCCTCCTCCGGCTCCATGACCTCGTACGGCGTCCGGAACCCGTCCCGGAACCGGAGGACCAAACGGCGGTGGTGGCGCACGATCAGGATCAGGCCGAACAGGATATACATCGCCGACAGGGCGAGCAGCTCGACGCCGTGCGCCGACTCGGGCAGCAGGGCGCGCAGCGGGAACTGGGCGACGAACAGCGCCAGCAGGCCGGCGGCCTCGCGGACCGAGATGCCGAGGTCCGACAGGATCGCCAGCGCGAACACGGTCTGCGCCGCGGTCAGCAGCAGCTCCTCGCGCTGCGCCGGGGCGATCGGCAGGCCGTGGAAGCTGCTGGAGCTGATCGCGAACACGAACGGCAGGGTCCCGACCAGCAGGGTCCATTGGTTGACCTTGGAGGACACCAGCGTCGTCAGCGCGTCGCTGGTCTTGAGCCGCCAGGCGTAGAGCCCGGCGACCAGCAGCTCCGGCGCCTCGGACGCGATCGGCGCCACCCACTGGACCAGGAAGAACTCGCTGACGCCCAGCTCGGTGCCGGTGGTCACCAGCGACTCGGCGAAGTGCTCGGCGACCAGCAGGATCACCGCGGCGGAGAACACGAACAGTCCGGCGACGGTGGCGCGTCGCCGTCCCTTGCGCAGCTCCCCGATGGCCGCCGACGGGCCGAGCAGGTCGGGCTCGGAGGCGGGCGCCTTGGAGATGCGCAGGGTGTAGGCCACGAAGATGGCGACCAGCACGACCGTGTCGAACAGGGTGATGGTGCGCTTGAGCGGAAGGGTCAGGCAGTAGACGGTGGCCAGCGCCAGGTACGAGAACTCGACCGCCTTGGAGCGGGGGAGCCGGATGCCGTACCTGCGGGTCCGGCCGCCGGTGAGGGCGACCTGGGTGCCGGGCTGGACCTTGCGCGAGCGCCGGATCCGCCACCAGGCGATGAACACCACCAGCGCCCAGCCGACGCCGATCAGCAGCCGGTTGGCGCCGGTCATGTTGGCGAGCACCAGCGAGCAGTTGGACTCACCGCCGCCCGGCGGCGCGCAGGAGGCGCCGTAGTTCTGTACGTCGTGGCCGCCCTTCCAGGCGAACACGAAGCCGACCGCGTACTCCGGCAGCACCGCGATCAGCGCCAGCGCCCCGATCGCGAGGCTCGCCGAGACGTCCAGCTGCGCCGCCTCGGCCGCCCAGGCCAGGCAGAACGCGGCACCGATGACCGCGAACCCGTACAGGACCGCCTGTGCCCACGGCGCCAGCTCCGGCACCCCGAGGTGGAGCAGCTCCCCGAGCCCGAGCAGACTTCCCGGGATGCAGATGACCAGAGCGCCGATCAGGGGAAGCCAGCGGCGGAGGGCCGGGCTCTGGGCGACGGGTGCCGGCTCGGACAAATGGACTCCCTTCGGCTCGTGCGTCTCCGCATTCCGCGGACACTGCTCAGCCGAAGGTCTCGTCCGCCCGGATGGGATCCCGGGTGAGGCGCCGGGTGGGTGGCGGCACCCACCGTCCTGACGGCGTTCTCGCGAAGCATGTCTGCTTCGGGGCTACTCCCCTTCGCCAGGGGCATTTTACCCTCAGATGCGCCTGGAGCCTATGGGCGCCCGCCGGAGCGCATGCCAAAAGCGCTCTCAGCGAGCGTGGGGAACTCGGCTCGAGGCCACGTCAGCCCGTTGACCTGGGCTTCAGGCGGGGATCGCTGCGTCGGTCCGCAAACTGGCCTGGACCGGGCGGATCGAGTGAACGGGACGGGTGCCGGCGTCCATCGGACGGGCCCCACAGATGTCGCAAACGCCTCTGCGGACGCTGCCCGCGCTCAAGCAGGCCGGGCAGTCGGCAAGTTCGACGGTGACGAGACGACGTCCGAGAGCAGCAGCGCTCTGGTCCATCGGGACCTCCTACGATGACAGGCCAGGGACTCCCTGGTGCGGCGTCAAGGACCCCCGGGGCGTGTCTTCGGTCGGAGGTGTGCCCCTTTTCCCCCTTGGTCAGGCGGCTACAACCTCCGGGCCCGCGCGAGGGCGGGCACCTACTGTAAACGACGTACGGTGAATCGGCGAATAACGATGCTGCAACAGCAGGTGAGATCCTTGTAAGCAGTTCAGGAACGCTCTGCTGCATCCTCCGTAGTCAACCGCCGGTGTCCAGGCGCGCCTCTGATAGCCTGCACTGGTCCCTGGCAGCGATCGCTGTCCCCCCGCTTCGCAGGAGCATGTCGTGGCTGACATTGACGCCTTCGTGAAGGCCGAGGCCGAGGCGCTGGTCGCCGAGCTGTCCGAATGGTGCGCCATCCCCTCGATCTCCACAGATCCGGCCTACGCCGACGGGGTGCGCCGCTCAGCCGAGCATCTCGCCGGGCTGATGGAGACCGCCGGCCTGCACGCGGAGCTTCTGTCGGTCGACGGCAGCCAGCCGGCGGTCTACGCGGAGTGGCTCGGCGCCGGCGCCGATGCGCCCACCATCACCGTCTACGGCCACCACGACGTCCAGCCGGTCGACCCGGTCGAGCAGTGGAACACCGCGCCGTTCGACCCGACGGTCCGCGACGGCTGCCTGTACGCGCGGGGCGCGTCGGACGACAAGGGTCAGATCCACTTCCAGGTCTCGGCCGTTCGGCACCTGCTGGCCGCCGACGGCCGGCTGCCGGTGAACCTCAAGTTCCTGGTCGAGGGCGAGGAGGAGGCGGGCTCGCCGTGTATCGACGCCTTCCTCGCCGAGCACGCCGAGCGGCTCGCCTGCGACGTGATCTTCGTCTCCGACACCGGGATGTACGCCGCGGACGTGCCCTCGCTGGTCACCGCCGTGCGCGGGCTCATGTACTTCCAGGTCGACCTGCGCACCGCCGCCGGCGACCTGCACTCCGGCGAGTTCGGCGGGGCCGCGCCGAACGCGCTCGCCGCCCTGGTCGAGCTGCTGGCCGGTCTCAAGGACGCCGACGGCCGCATCGCCATCCCCGGCTGGTACGACGACGTCGTCGACCTCACCGCCGAGGAGCGGGCGCAGTTCGCGGCGCTGCCGTTCGACGCCGAGGCCTTCGGGCGCACCGCCGGCGTCAGCGCGCTCACCGGCGAGCGCGGCTACTCGCCCCTGGAGCGGATCGGCGGGCGGCCGAGCGCCGACCTGAACGGCATCTGGGGCGGCTACACCGGCGTCGGCTCCAAGACGGTGATCCCCGCCGAGGCGCACGCCAAGCTGTCGTTCCGGCTGGTCGCCAACCAGGACCCGGACAAGCTGCGGCCGCTGTTCGAGCGCTGGGTGGCCGGGAACGCGCCGGAGGGGGCCGAGGTCGGGGTGCGCTGGTTCGGCGGCGTGAAGCCGTGCATGACCCCGCTCGACCACCCCGGCAACCAGGCAGCCTGGCGCGCGGTCGCGCGGTCGTGGGGGATCGACCCGCTGTTCACCAGGGAGGGCGGGTCCGGTCCCGAGCGCGCCCTCAGCGACGCCCTCGGCGCCTCCTGCGTGTACCTGGGCGTGATGCTGCCCGACGACCACATCCACGCCCCGAACGAGCGGCTCAACCTGGAGAACTACTTCAACGGCGTGCGCGCGGCCGCCTACGCCTACGAGGAGTTCACCCGTCCCGAGGTCGCCGGGGCGCTGCTCGCCTCCCGGAGATAGCCGGCGCCTCCGCCGCCATGGACTGTCGTCCAGGTGTCAGGAGCCCGGTCGCGATTCACCTAGACTCGCCCTCACCATCCCTCTGATCCTGCATACTGCGGTTATGGTCACTTGTCCGAGTTGTGGCACGAGCGTCCAGGCGCCGGCCAACTTCTGTCCAGGCTGCGGCGAGCGGCTCAGCACGGCCACGCCCATGGACGAGCTGAAGGTCGTCACCGTGGTCTTCTGCGACGTGGTCAGGTCCACCGAGATGGGCGAGAAGCTCGAGCTGGTGACGCTGAAGCGGACCATGGACGCGTTCGCGGTCACCGCCAAGCGCGTGTTGGCTGGCCACGGCGGCCAGACCGGGGCGCTCCACGGCGACAGCGTGATGGCGGTGTTCGGCATCCCCACCGCCCACGACGACGACGCGCTGCGCGGCGTGCGGGCCGCGCTCGAGCTGCGGGACGCGCTGGTGCCGCTCGGCGAGGACCTGGCCCGCGAGCACGGCGTGCCGCTGCGGGTCAGGGTCGCGGTCAACACCGGCCGGGTGCTGGTCCACGACGCCACCGCGCTCGAGGAGCGGGTGGCGGGACCAACCCTGAACGTTGCCAAGCGCCTGGAGGAGGCGGCCCAGCCCGGCTCGGTGCTGATCGGCGAGGAGACCTACCAGCTGGTGCGCGACGCCGTCCGCACCGAGAAGGTCGAGCCGATGACCCTCCAGGGCATCGCCGAGCCGGTCCAGGCCTACCGCCTGCTCGAGGTGCTGCCCGGCAGGCCCGGGCGGATCCCGCGGCTGCAGGCGCCGATGATCGGCCGCGACATCGAGCACGACCTGCTGCGCGCGCTGTTCGAGCGGGTGGTCGCCAAGCGGAGCTGTCACCTGGCGACCGTGCTCGGCCGCGCCGGGGTCGGCAAGACCCGGCTGGCCGACGAGTTCGCCCGCGGGCTCGGCGACCGCGCCAGGGTGCTGCGCGGCCAGTGCCTCGCCTACGGCGACAGCGTGACCTTCTGGCCGATGGTCCAGATCGTGCGCCAGGCCGCCGGGATCGCCCCGACCGACCCGCCCGAGACGGCCCAGCGGCGGCTGGCGACCCTGTTCGCCGGGGACGACCGCGACCGCCAGGCGATCTCGCAGATCGGGCAGCTCCTCGGCATCGGCGGGCAGGCGCCCACCGACCTGCCGGGCGACACCGCCGGCTCGCTGCGGCGGCTGCTGGAGAGCCTGGCCCGCCGGCGGCCGGTGGTGGTGCTGATCGAGGACCTCCATTGGGCCGAGCCGACCCTGCTGGACACGCTCGAGCTGATCACCGAGTCGACTCAGGACACGCCGCTGATGCTGGTGTGCATGGGCCGCCCCGACGAGCTGTTCGAGCGCCGCAGGCACTGGCCGGGCGGCCGGCTGAACACCACCTCGATGCTGTTGTCGCCGCTCAGCGACCAGGAGGGCGTGCAGCTGGTCGAGCACCTGCTCGGCTCAAAGCAGCTCGACCCCGAGGCGCTCGCGCACATCACCTACCTGGCCCAGGGCTACCCGCTGATCGTGCAGGAGCTGGTCGCGACCCTGATCGAGCGGGGCGTGCTGCGCCTGCTCGAGGGCCGCTGGATCGCCACCAGGGACCTCACCGACGAGTCGGTCCCGCCGCGGATCGAGGCGCTGCTCACCGCCAGGCTGGACCGGCTCGACCCCTCCGACCGCAAGGTGATCGAGCGCGCCGCGGTGGTCGGGGAGCAGTTCCACGACATCGACATCGAGGCGCTGTCGCCGGCGATGACCCCGGTCCAGGTCGCCGCCCGGCTGGACGCGCTGGTGCGCCAGGAGCTGATCCAGCCCGACCACGCCGTGGCCGCGCCGCTGCCGACCGAGAGCGGCGAGGGCTTCCGCTTCCGGCACATCCTGATCCGCAACGTGGTCTACGAGCGCATGACCGAGCCGGTCAGGGCCGAGCTGCACGAGCGCTTCGCCACCTGGCTGGAGCAGACCGCCGGCGAGCGCATCAGCCAGTTCGACGAGCTGATGGGCTACCACCTGCACGAGGCGTACCGTTACCGCCGCATGCTCGGCCCGCTCGACGCCGAGGGCAGGGCGCTGGCCGGCAGGGCGGGGGAGCGCTACGCGGCCGCGGGGCAGCGCGCGGCGCTCAGGGGCGACGTGCCGCTGACCTCGGCCTGGCTGGGGCGGGCTGTGAAGCTGCTGCCCACCGACCATCCGACCAGGCTGCGGGTGCTCCCGGACCTCGCGGACGCGGCCCAGTCGGGCGGCGACCTCAAGCGCGCCATGCGGGTCTACGACGAGATCGTCGCGGCGGCTTCCGACGCCGGCAACCAGGCGGCGGCGATCAACGCCGAGCTGGGGCGCCTGCACGTCACCGCCTTCCAGGACATCGAGTCCTTCCTGCTCCACGGGCGCGAGCGGATCGAGCGGCTGATCCCGCCGCTGGAGGAGCTGGGCGACCGGCTCGGCCTCGCCAAGGCCTGGTACCTGCTGTCCTACCTGGACTGGGCGATGGCCCACAACGAGGCCGCCAAGGACGAGGTCGAACGGGCGCTGGCGCTGGTCCGGGAGGCCGGCAACGAGCGCTGGGAGGCGTATGCGGTCCGGCTGCGCTGCCTGATCATGTACTGGGGGCCGGCCCTGCTGGTGGACGTCGAGCGCGACAACCGCGAGGCGCTCGACATGGCGCGGCGGAGCAACATGCGCAGCCTCGAGGCGGCGACGCTGACCATCCTGGCGCGCTGCTCGGCGATGCAGGGCGACTTCGACTCGGCGCGCCGCTACAACCGACAGGCGATCGACATCACCACCGACCTGGGCGAGCTGCTGACCCAGGCGACCGACTCGATCACCGAGGGCCTGGTCGAGCTGCTCGCCGGCGAGCTGACCGCGGCCGAGCACGCCCTGCGCGGCGGCTACCGGGCGTTGGAGCAGATGGGCGGGACCGGGCCGCTGGCGGTCGTCAGCGCCATGCTCGCCCGCGTGCTGTTGCGTCAGGAGCGCTACGAGGAGGCCGAGGACGTGACCCGCACCTGCGAGCGGGTGGCCGCGAGCCACCAGATCGACGCGCAGGTCAAATGGCGCTCGGTCCGCTCGGTGGTGCTGGCCAGGCGCGGCCAGGTCGAGGAGGCGGAGCGTCTCGCCCGCGATGCGCTGACGCGGGCGGAGCAGACCGACCAGCTCGACCTCCACGCCGAGACCTACGCCGACCTCGCCGAGGTGCTGCGGATGGCCGGGCGCCGCGCCGAGGCGGCGAACCAGTTCGCCAGGGCGCTCGCCCTCTACGAGCGCAAGGGCAACCTGGTCGCGACCAGGCAGATCCGCGCCCAGATGGTGTCGCTGCGGCCGTTCGAGATCGACCAGTCCCAGCTCCCCCGGCCGGCGGCGCCCCACGGCCCGGCCGAGGCCGGCGCCGCCAAGCGCGGGAAGTCGTAGCCGCCCTCGACGGTTCGAGCGGCTCGCTAGCTGCTCAGCTCGATGCTGGCGACCGGCATGCCCGGTGCCTCGCGGCGCGTGCCCCAGCCGTTGCGCAGCACGGTCGCCAGCGCCCAGAACCGGACCGGGATCAGCAGCAGCACGTAGATCACGCCGTACAGCACCACGAAGTCGAGCCTGCGGCGGGCCGGCCCGAGCACCTTGCCGGCCAGCAGCCAGGCGCTGCACGCCACCATCAGGGCGACCATCCCGGCGCCGACCAGCACCCGGAGGTCGTCGTGTCCCGAGCCCGCGCCCTGGACGGCGCGGACGGCCCGCAGCGTGGCCAGCACGGTGCTGGCCGCCAGCAGCGGCGGCAGCAGCAGCCGGGCGAAGACGTCCAGCGCCAGGTAGGGCGAGCGGTTCGGCAGGATCCGCAGGGTCGGCAGCAGCTCCCGGTAGAAGCTGCGGTTCCAGCGAGCCTGCTGGCGCAGGTAGCCGCGCAGGGTGGTCGGCACGATCGTCAGCGCCTTGGCGGTCGGCTCGTACAGCGAGTGGTAGCCGTCCGCGAGGACCAGGTTGGTGAGGTGGATGTCGTCGCCGGCGACGCAGGTGCGGCCGGCGAAGGTCTGCGCCAGGTAGTCGTGCCAGACTCTCTCGAGCACCGGGCGCCGGTAGGCGGAGAACGGCCCCGAGCAGCACAGCACCGCGCCGACCATGCCCTGGGCCGCGCGCTCCTGCTCGAACAGCAGCCGGTAGCGCTCGTCGATCAGTCGCGTGAGCAGGTTGTGGTCGAGGTTGCGGACCCGGACGTCGCCGGTGACCGCGCCGACCTTGTCGCCGGTGAAGGCGGCGACCAGCCGGCGGATGGCGTCCGGGGCGACGCTGGTGTCGGAGTCCATGGTGACGACCAGCTCGCCGCGGCCCCTGCGGACGGCCGCGTCCTGGGCGATCCGCTTTCCCTGGTTGCCGCCGAGCAGCACCACCGTCCAGCCGGGACGGTCCCGGTAGCGGCCGTAGACGGCGGCCTCGATCGCGTCGCGGTTGGCCGAGCCGTCGTCGACCAGGAACATCCGCAGCTGGCCGGGGTAATCCTGGGCCTCGAGCGCGGCGCAGCAGTCGGCCAGGACGGCGGCGTCCTCGTTGTAGCAGGGCAGGACCACGTCGACGCTCGGCCAGCCGCCGTCCGGGACCGCGCGCGAGGTGGACGTGTGCCGGCTCGCGAGGCGACTCTGGGCCACCGCGTAGGCGAGCGCGGTGCCCAGGTACAGCGCGGCCACAGGGTACAGCCAGGACTCAACCACGCGTCTCTCCCCTTAACGGTCCCAAATCTGCACGAGATTGTCCCGAGCCGTGTCCAAAACCGGGTCCGAGAATTCAGGTGAGACGGGCACCACCACAGAGGCAGATCGAAACCGACGCCGTCAGCCGATGCAGTCACGAGCCTGACAGGTGCGCTGTCATCTTCATGACGTTTTGGAGCCAGGCGGGGATGCGGGTGACGCTCGCCCGCTCGGCGCGACGCCGGGATCACCGGCGATGCCGCGTGAGAAGTTCGTCAAAGAAATATCTACGCCTATTTGCCGATGCATTCAAGTGGGGAAATGACCGAACCAGGCGTTCCGACGGTCCGGTCAGGCCTCCACGCGACGCCGCAGGCCCTCCAGCTCCAGGATCTCGATGCGGCCGCCGGTGACCCGGATCAGGCCCCGCGCCTCGAGGGAGCGGAGCGCCATGTTCACGGTCTGCCTGGCGCCTCCGACCATGTGGGCGAGCTCGGTCTGGGTGAAGCCGCGGTGCTCGCCGGAGCCGTTCGCCTGCCATCCCGGGGCCGCCGCCAGCTCCAGCAGCTTGCGCGCCACCCGGCCCTGGAGGTCCAGGAACACCAGGTCGGTGGTCTGCCGGTTCGCCCTGCGGACCAGTTCGCCGAGCGAGCGCAGCAGGGCGTCGACCACACCGGCGTCCGAGCGCAGCAGCTCGATCAGCTTGTCGCGGGTGATCGCCAGCAGCCGGCTGTGCTCCAGCGCCTCGGCGGTCGCCGACCGCGGCCCGCCGTCCAGCAGCGCGACCTCGCCGAACACCGCCGGCGGCCAGTGCCTCGCCAGCTCGACGACCTCGCCGTGGCGGGACCTGACCACCAGCTTCACCGCGCCGCTTGCCAGCACGAACAGGCGGTCGCCCGGCTCGTCCTGCACGAAGATGGTCTGGTTCTTGGCGACGGTCATCTGGGTGGCCGCGCCGGCGACCTCGAGTCGCGCCCGTTCGTCGAGCGCACGAAACAGCTCGGTCTTCCCGAGCAGCTCGCTGACCTGATCGATGTCCATTTCATCCGTTCCCAGCCGTCCGTTCGGCTCTTCCGGGGAAGTTGCCTCCGGATGGTATCGACTGGTCGAGCGCCCGTTTGGTCACACCCAGATTCCACCCGGACGGCTCCCGAGTGTCAGCTACCTGATAGGGCGGCTGTCGAGGCGCTGACGGTCGCGACGCCGGCGGACCGCCAACCTTTTGGGGCAAGGCGACACCCGCAACGGCGTGGAGGCAGCCGATGGCCACCCACCGCCCCGCCGAGACGACCGCACCGACCCCGACCACCCCCACGATCTCGCCGGCCCGCCGGCTGCTGCTGGCCGTGACCATGCTCGCGTTCGCGATCGCGCTGCTGGTCGCTGGGGCGGGCTCCGCCATGGCGGCCAGCTCGCACGCGGCGCCGGCGGGCCGCGCCGCCAGATCCACGGACGGCGGCAGGGCGGCCGACGAGCGGCCGAGGTCGGGCGATCGGGGCGT
>JBEDUQ010000307.1:0-22164 GCA_040414855.1 Actinomycetota bacterium | reverse complement strand
GCCGACCGCGATGCCACTCAGCTCGGAGCCGCCGAGGCCGGCACGGTCGAGCGCCTCGCGCACCATCGGAATCAGCAGCTCAGCGTGCGCCCGGTCGTTGCGGACCGCGATCGAGGCGAGGGCGCCCGCCTCAGAGCCGACGGCGACGCTGGTCACCGGGGTTGCGGTGTCGATGCCGATGGCGAACAACGACGATGCCTCTCTCCTTTGGGCGTTTCGCGAGAGGTATTGTGGCACCGCATCAGGGTCGCCGGCAGCGCAGGCTCAATGGCCGGGTCGCGACCCTCCCGTCAGCAGCTTGACGAAGTGATACTCCACCGACTGGCTGAGGTCGCGCCGCTCCCGGAAACCGCCCGAGCGAATGTAGCCGAGCTTGGCGTAGAGCCGGTGCGCCTCCACGAAGCGCGCGTCCGACCAGAGTTGGATCCAGCGCGCCTCCCGGTCGAGCGCCTCGGCCTCGACCATCCCGAGCAGACGGGTCGCGATCCCCTGCCTGCGGGCCTTGCTGGCCACGTAGACGGAGTGGACCGCCGCCATGCCGGGACCGCTGGGCCGCAGGCCGGCGCTGGCGATGATCCGGCCCTCGAGCTCCACCACCCAGAGCCGCCCCTGCCAGCGCCGGTAGGCGGTGGCCGGCTCCAGCAGCCACGGCTCCTCGCCGGCCACGTCGAGCACGCAGCCGGGATACTCCGCGTAACATCCATCGATCAGCTCGACCAGCCCGGCCGCGTCGTCGTCGCGAACCTCCCGAACGGCGATCTCAGTCGTCGCTGGAACCGGCATCCCCATGCCCCACCACCCTCACCACTGGTCGCCATCACCCACGCAAGCCTGCACAGCGTCGTGTTTCGCCTGGGTGACGCGGTCGTGAACAGCCTGTGCCACGCTGCCTTCCATCCCGCCCGGGCGCTGGGCCGCAGTGGGGCGCCCCGGGCACGCGTCCCGCAATACTCGTGTATGCGATTCATCGGCGTGGATCTCGCTTGGGGAAAGCGCAATCCGTCCGGCCTGGCGGCGATCGACCGCGGCGGGAAGGTCGTGGCGGAGGCGATCGCCACCACCGACGCCGAGATCGCGGCCTTCGTGTCGGCCCATGACGCGGAGGGCGCGGTGCTCGGGCTGGACGCGCCGCTGGTGGTGCGCAACCAGTCCGGCCGCCGCGCCTGCGAGGCCGAGCTCCAGCGACGGTACGGCCGCGCCGGCGCCGGTCCCTATCCCAGCAGCCTCGCCCTGCTCGGTGGTGCCGCGCGCGCGATGGAGCTGGTCGAGCGCCTGGAGCGCCCATACCTGACGGTCCCGGTCGAGCCGCGGCGCCGGACCGGCTGGTGGGCGGTCGAGGTGTTCCCGCACCCGGCACTGCTCGAGCTCGGATCGCTGGAGCGTGCCCTCCGCTACAAGCGCGGGACCGCCGCCGAGCGAGCGGCCGGCCTGCGCCGGGTCTACGACCTGCTCGCCGGGCTCGAGACCGCGACGCCGCCGCTGCGCCTTCCGCCGACTGGCCGCCTGCGCTCGCAGCTCGAGAGGCTCGACGGGCTCCGCGGCAGCGCCCGCAAGGCGTTCGAGGACCTGGCGGACGCGCACGTCTGCGCCTATGTCGCCCTCTGGTGGTGGTGGCATGGCCGCTCGCGGACGCTGGTCGCGGGCGACGACGTGGACGGCGCCATCCTCGTGCCCACGCCACGAGGCTGAAGCGCCCGCGGTCCAGCCGGGGGCTGTGGACAACCGGCGCGACCGGTCGCGCTGACGCATTACTGTAGAGCCCGACCCGGTGATCCCCGCCGGGTCGCACAAGCCGGGCGTGCCGGCGGGTTGGACAGGAGGAACGGATGGGCGCGGAGGCCAAGACCGCGGCGCGCGAGCGCATCGAGCTGGCCAGGGACGAGTTGCTCGACCTGAGCCATCGCATCCATGCCGAGCCCGAGCTGGGCATGGAGGAGTTCAAGGCGTGCGGCTGGCTCTCGGACTCGCTCGAGGGCGCGGGGTTCGAGGTCGAGCGCGGCTACCGAGGGCTCGACACCGCCTTCGCGGCACGCAGCGGCCCGGGGCCGTTCCGGGTGGTGGTCTGTGCCGAGTACGACGCCCTGCCCGGCATCGGCCACGCCTGCGGGCACAACCTCATCGCCGCCATGTCGGCCGGCGCCGGGCTGGGGCTGGCCGCGGTCGCCGACCAGATCGGGGTCGAGGTGACCGTGCTGGGCACACCGGCCGAGGAGAGCGCCGCCGGCAAGATCATGCTGCTGGAGCGCGGCGCCTTCGACGGGGTGCACGCGGCCATGATGGTCCACCCCTCGCCGTTCGACGTGGCCGAGATGCCGATCATCGCGGTCAACCAGCTCAACGTGAAGTACTTCGGCAAGGAGGCGCACGCCGCGGCGTTCCCCGAGCTGGGCGTGAACGCCGCCGATGCGATGGTGGTCGCCCAGACGGCGATCGGGCTGCTGCGCCAGCACCTGCGGCCCACCGACCGGGTCCACGGCATCGTCACCAAGGGCGGCGACGCGCCCAACGTGGTGCCGTCGTTCACCGAGGGCACCTGGCTGGTGCGCGCCCACGACCTCGCCGACCTCGCCGAGGTCGAGGCCAAGGTCACACGGTGCTTCGAAGCCGGAGCGATCGCGACCGGCGCCCGGCTCGAGATCACACCGGAGCATCCGCCCTACGCCGAGATGCATCACGACGCCGCGCTGGCGGCGCTTTACCGCGCCAACGCCGAGGCGCTCGGTCGCAGCTTCCTCGACTTCGGCAACATCGAGCGCACCGCGGGCTCCACCGACATGGGCAACGTGTCGCTGGCGGTGCCGTCGATCCATCCGGCGATCGGCATCGACTCGCTGCCCGCCGTCAACCACCAGTCCGAGTTCACGGCCCAGTGCGCGACACCGGTCGCCGACAAGGCGGTAATGGACGGCGCGATCGCCATGGCCTGGACAATTGTCGACGCGGCCACCGACGAGCGGCTCCGCGCCCGCCTCATGGCCACCAAGTACCGCGCGGCACAGGACTGATTCGAGGCGCCGGGACGGTCCTACCGGCCGAGCTCGGTGACGACCAGGTCGAAGCTCGGTCGGCGCAGCGTGAGCAGGCCGTCGCGCTGCTCGTCGGGGGCGGTCCCTGGCGGCATCGCCTCGATTCGCAGGGTGTGCAGGTCGAGGGGGCGGGCCCGGAGGTCGGGCAGCTTCGCCCGGAGCCGCCGCAGCGCGGCCGGACCGCCGTGGACGACGATCTCGCCGCCGGCGCTGACCAGGGCGAGGCTCTTGCCCTCACGGTCGTAGATGCCCTGGAGCAGCCGGTCGGGGTCGCCCGCCCCGACCAGCATCAGGCTGTCCGCCTCCTCGAACGCCAGCCGCGCGAACCACCCCTCCGGCAGCTCGCCCTCCAACCGCTCGGGCGTCGCGGGAAGCCCGAGCAGCCCGGCCAGCAGCTCGGCCTCGCCGGTGCCGGCATGGTCTGATCCGGGCCCGGCTTGGCCGTGGGCGGGATCCTTGGCACCGTGGGCGGCGGGGTCGTGGGTGGCGGCAGAGTCGTGGGTGGCGGCAGGGTCGTGGGTGGCGGCAGGGTCGTGGGTGGCGGCGGGGTCGGGGGCGCCGCGGGCCGGAGGGGTCTCGAGGATCGCGAGCCATTCGCCGATGGGGACGTAGCGCTCGGGACCGGCGTGGGGACCTCGGAGGCGCATGAAGCCGCAGGGAACGACGCTGCGGCTCACGAGGCGGTCACCGTGGCGCTCGAAAGCGACCGCGGCCTCGGTCCCCGCGCGCAACCACAGCGGGACCACCAGCACGCCGCCCTCGGCGAGCTGCGCGAGCCAGTGTGGCGACAGGTCCCAGATGCCGACGGTGGCCTCGATGCGATCGTATGGCGCGCCGCCGGGCTCGCCGAGCCAGCCGTCGCCGTCGACGACCCGCACCGACTGGAAGCCCGCTGAGACGAGCCGCTCCCTTGCGGCCACGGTCACCGCCGGGTCGATGTCGAGCGAGGTGACCGAGCCCCCCGGGCCCACGAGGGTCGCGAGCAGCGCGGCGTTGTAGCCGGTGCCGGTGCCGATCTCGAGGACCCGGTCTCCTGGCCGCACGTCGAGCCGGTCGAGCATCAGCGCCATGATGTTGGGCGCGCTGGACGAGCTGACCGGCACGCCGGCCGCATCCACGCGGGTGACGATCGCGCGGTCGGGGTCGTAGACCTCGTCGAGCGTGGCGTTCGGCACGAACGGATGCCTTGGCACGGCCAGGAATGCCGACTGGACCGTGGCCGACCGGACGAGGCGCTCGGCGACCAGCCGGTCGACCATCTGGCGCAGCATCCGCTCCGGTTCGTCAGCCATGGTCGGCGCCGCTGGGGTCGCCGTCGCTGGGGTCGAGGTCGGTGGGGTCGAGGTCGGCCTCGCCCGGGCCGCGGCCGCTGGGCGTCTCCGCGCGGTTGCCGCCCGGCCCATGGCGGTTGCGGGTCTCCGTGCCGTTGCGGGTCTCCGTGCCGTTGCGGGTCTCCGTGCCGTCGCGGGTCTCCGTGCCGTCGCGGGTCTGCGAGCCGTCGCGCTGGTCGGCGAGGAAGCGGTCGAACGCGGAGCGGAGCTCGGCGACGCGGCCGGACCAGCGGTCGCCGTGCGGGCGCACCTGGATCTCGCGGACCTCGTCGGGCCGGGTGTGCAGCACCAGCTCGAGCCAGTTCTCGGGCAGCGCGTCGACCACGCGGTCGGCCCACTCGACGAACGCGACCGCGTCGGCGGGCAGCACCTCGTCGATGCCGAGGTCCTCCAGCTCCGCGGCGCCGCTGAGCCGGTAGGCGTCGAGGTGATGGACCGGGACGCGGCCGTCGTACTCGCGCACGAGCATGAAGGTCGGCGAGACGACCGGGTCCTCGACCTCCAGCGCCGCCGCGGCGCCCTGGACGAAGCGGGTCTTGCCGGCCCCGAGGTCTCCGGTCAGCCCGACGACGTCGCCGGGCTCCAGGATGCCGGCCAGCGCCGCCCCGATCGCCTTGGTCGCGCTCTCGTCGGGCGCGCGAAGCACCAGCTCATCCGGAGATCCCATGGTCAGAACAGCCCGAGCTGCTCGCCCTCGGCGAGCTCGACACCCGCGGGGCCAGAGGCATCGGCCGGCCCCGACAGCCCGGCGAAACCTGACCCACCGGAGGCAGCAGCCGCGGCCGAGGGACCGGCAGCGGAAGAAGAGCCGGCCGCGGAGGAAGGGCCGGAGGGGCCGCTGGGGACGGCCGTGGAGGAAGGGCCGTCCGGGCCGGCGGTCCTGGCGGCGCCACCAGACCGGTGGGCTGCGCCGGACGAGCCGGGGGCGTCCGGAGGGCCGGCGGTGGCCTGCTTGCGCTCGGCGAGGAGACGGGCGAGGGCCTGGAAGTCCTCGCGCATGCCGTTGAGGGTGCGGTTCTCGGTGCGGCCGCTGGTGTCGGCTCGCAGGGCGGCGGACGGGTGGAAGGTGGGCAAGAGCACCCGGTGCTCGAACTCGTAGGTCCGCCCGCGCAGGCGGGTGATGCCGGTGGTGGTGGCGAGCAGCGTCTTGGAGGCGAAGTTCCCCAGGGTCACGATGACCTTGGGGTCGATCAGCCGGAGCTGGGCGTCGAGCCACGACCTGCAGGTCTCGATCTCGTCGGGCCTGGGGTCGCGGTTCGCCGGCGGACGGCAGTTGTGCACCACCCCGCCGCTGGTCACGAAGTTGTGGGTCTCCTCGACGTCGATGCAGAACACGGTGTCCCCGCCGGCGTAGCGGTCGGTGATCTCCTCCACCTGGGCGAGCTCGTAGCGCACCGGGGCGGGGAACGGCGCGGGAGGCTCGGCCGGCCCGGCGGCGCCGGCAATGCGGCCGGGACCCGGCGCCCGAACCCCCGCGGCGACCTCCAGAACCCCGGCGGCGACGAGCTCCCGACGCGGCAGGTGCTCGACCGCCCGGCCGGTGGCGATCAGGGCGCCGTGAGGAAGCTCCTGGACCGGGACGAAGCCGCGGTCGGTGAGGACCTCGTGGTCGCCGGTCAACTGGACCGCCGCGCTGGCGCCGGCGCCTGCGTAGCCCAGCGAGAAGACCCGCCTGCCGGCGAGCGGCGACTCGTGCCAGCCGGTGACCCGGCGGGGAACCAGGAAGCCGTCATCGTCGACGGACATGACCTCGCCGCGGTACCGCGAGCGGACCAGACGGCCGACGGGCTGCCAAGAGCCGTCGGCGAGCTGGACCAGTGCGTCATACGCGAGACACTTGACGACGTTGCATATGTAGACGTCCTCGCGGCGCAGCCCGATCTCGCCGAGCAGGCGGTTGAGCAGCTGGCCGGACGGACCGACGAACGGGTAGCCCTTGCGGTCCTCGTGGAACCCGGGCGCCTCTCCGACGAACATCAGGTCGGCGGTCGGGCTGCCCTGGCCGAAGACGACCTGGGTGCGGCTCTCGTGCAGCCGGCAGCGGGTGCAGGTCGACGCTTCGTTGGCGACCCGATCGAGGTCGCCGTTGGACTCCGCCATCAGCAGTTCCCGCAGGCGCCACCGCAGCAGCCGCCCGGGGCCGCCGCCCCGTCGCCGCCGATGGCCGCCGGGGCGCCGAATGAGCTGGCGCCGCGCGGGGCGGCGAACACGCTGAGGAGCCGGCGGACGCGAGCGACGCCGCAGGCAGGGCAGCTCGCCTGGTCTGCGCGGCCGGCGGGCACCAGCGCCTCGAACTCGTGCTCGCACTCGAGGCAGCGGTATTCGTAGAGCGGCATCTGACCCCCACTTCCTCGAAATTTCGGCGACGGAGACTCACCGAAGGCTACCAGGTCCGGCCGACGGCTCAGCGGCTCAGCCAGGGGCGGGAGTCTCCGTGGCCAGGCCCGGGATGCCGGCGATGGTGGCGGCCGCGCGGACGCCGGCGCGGATGGCTTCGGCGAGGACCTCCTCGGCGAGGATCGCGACCAGGTCCATCGACGCGTCCACCCTCGGGACCGCCACCGCGAACACGGTGTCGCCGTCGTAGGTCGTGTGCACGGGCATGATCGCGCGCGCCATGCCGTCGTGCGCCTGGACCGCCACCCGGTACGCCTCGTTCTTGCTGAGCCGCGCGTTGGTGACCACCACGCCGAGGGTGGTGCTGCCGCCGGGCGGCAGCGGCTCGGGCAGCACGGCCTCGCGCGCCTTCTCGGGCTGGGCGAGGCGCTCGCGCAGGGCGGCGCGGCCGCCGCCGGGCACCCGGGCGCCGGCGATCACGCTGCCGTCCTCGTCGAAGACGTCGCCGCCGGCGTTGACCGCGACCAGCGCGCCGACGGTCACCTCGCCCTCGCGGCGGACCGCGTGGCCGAGACCGCCCTTCATCATGTGCTCCGGTCCGGCGATCTTGCCGACGGTGGCGCCCATGCCGGCGCCGACGTTGCCCATCGGCCCGTCGAGCGTGCTGGCCGCCTGGCAGGCGGCCTCGCCGGCAGCCGGGCCGGGACGGGCCCGCCAGTCGCCGACGGTGAGGTCGAACAGCACCGCCGACGGCACGATCGGGATCGGCCGGCCGAAGCGGTCGTAGCCGATCCCCCGCCGCTCGCACCAGTCGACCACGCCCTGCGCCGCCGCCAGCCCGAACGCGCTGCCGCCGGTGAGCAGCAGCGCCGACACCGCCTCCAGGTGCGACTGCGGGTTGAGCAGGTCGGTCTCGCGGGTCCCCGGCCCTCCGCCCCTGACCGAGCAGGAGGTGACGTTCTCCCTCGGCGGGACCACCACGGTGCAGCCGGTGAGCCCGACGGGATCGGCCCAGTGGCCGACCGCGAGGTCGTCGATTCCCAGCGCCATGGTCAGCGCGCCCGGCGCGTGACCCCGCCCAGCCCCCGGCGCCGCGGCGTCGGCCGCAGGACCTGGCGCACGAACGCGGTGATCTCGGCGTCGACCACCTCGTGCTCCTCGAGGAACGCCATGTGCCCGGCGTCCTCGAGCACGACCAGCCGCGACTCGCGGATCTGGGAGGCCATGTGCATCGCCTGGGCCGGCGGGGTGAGGCGGTCCTTGTCGCCGACCATGATCAGCGTCGGCGTCTCGAGCTGCTCCAGGCCCTCGGAGAGGTCGAAGTTGACCAGGCTCGGGAAGACCTTGGCCCACACCTCGACGTCGGTGCCGGCGAGCAGGCGGTCGGTGAAGGCGACCTGGCTGGGCGACGGGTTGGACCCGAAGCCGAACAGCCGCGTGCCCAGGTAGCCGAGGTCGCTGCCGCGGCGGCGGAGCTGGTTGGCGCGGATCGGGTCGTGGCCGATGAACCGGAAGCTGGCGGTGATCGCGGCGCGCTGGAGCTGGGCGGCGCCGCGCGAGGTCAGCGACGCGGTCATGCCCTTGAGGGCGTCGGTGTAGGTGGAGTCGACCAGCACCATGCCGGCGACCCGGCGATGGAACTCCTCGGGGTGGAGCGCGGCCATCTGGAGCGCGGCCATCCCGGCCATGGAGTGGGCGACGACCACGACCCGGTCCTCGCCGGTCCAGTCGATCACCCGCCTGAGGTCGCCGGCGAAGGCGGCCAGGGAGTAGTCGTCCTCGCGCGGATGCCCGGACCGGCCGTGGCCGCGCTGGTCGAAGAACACGCACCGGAACGACTCCGGCAGGTCGCGCCGCTGGTAGTGCCAGGCGTCGCCGGTGAGCGAGAAGCCGTGCGAGAAGACGATGCAGGGGCCGGCGCCCAGCTCCTCGATGCACAGCCTGGTGCCGTCGTGGCTGGTGATCGTCTCCCTGGTGCCGCGGAGGCGGCCGAAGCGCTCTTCGGCCTCGGAGTCCTCGCGCTTGCGGTCGTGGCCGACGATCGCGCGCTCGAGCGCGAGCCCGACGCCGAGCCCGAGCACCACCCCGCCGGCGGCGAGGCCGATCCCGCGGATGGGGAGCGACGGCGTGGGCGGCTTTCGCCGCGCGCTCCGGGGCGCCGCCGCCCGCGCCACCGTCTTCGCCTTCTCCGTCGCTTTCGCGGTCGCCTTCGCGGTCGCGCTCGCTGTAGCTCTTGCCGTGGCTCTCGCTGTCGCCTTCGCGGCGGTCTCGGCCGTGGGCCTCGCCCGCTTCACCTGCTGGACCTGCTTCGCCGCGACCCGCTTCACCTGCTCGACCTGCTTGCCCGCCACTACCGGCCCGCCTCCCTCATGAGCACCTCCCGGCCGTCCCCCCACGAGCGGCCGCGGTAGTGCACCCGGGGGAGCCGGGGCGACAGGCCACAGGTCACCTCGTAGTCGATCGAGTCGAGCAGGCTCGCCCACTCGGCGGCTCCCGGCTCACCGCGAGCCGGATCGCCGAGCAGGGTTGCCACCTCGCCGACCTCGATCGGGACATCACCGACATCCACCATGAGCTGATCCATGGTGATAGTGCCGATCTGGGGAAGATCTCGCTCGCCGACCCGCACCCGGATGCGGCCGGAGAGCCCTCTGCGGATCCCGTCGGCGTAGCCGAGCGGCAGCGTGGCGATGGTGGTGGCCCTGGGCGCCTCCCAGCGGTGCCCGTACGAGACCCGCTCGCCGGCCTCGATCCGCCGCACCGCCGAGACGGCCGCGCGCAGCGTCAGCGCCGGCCGCAGGCACTCGCGCACCTCGGCCGAGAGCGGCGGGGCCGGCGCCAGCCCATAGACCTCGATGCCGGCCCGGACCATGTCGAAGCGGGCGTCGTCGCGGAGGGTCGCGCCGGCGCTGTTGGCGATGTGCCGCCAGCGCGGCCGCAGGCCCAGCTCGGCGGCGACCTCGAGCGCCGACCGGTAGATGGCGAGCTGGCGGTCGGTGGTGGCGGACGACTCCGGCTCGTCGGCGACCGCGAAGTGGCTCCAGAGGCCATCGACCTGGAGCCCGCGGTCGCCGAGCGCCAGCCGCAGCAGGTCGGGAAGGTCCTCCGGGGCGCAGCCCTGCCGGTGCATGCCGGTGTCGACCTTGATGTGGGCGGTCACCGGCCGGCCGGCGAGCCGCCCCGCCATGCCGAAGACCCGCACGCCCGCGGGCGTCGCGAGGGTCACCGCGATCCGCCGCGCGACGCAGACGTCGGCGGCGGCGTGGTGCGGCTCGGAGAGCACCAGGATCGGCGCCGAGATCCCCGCGTCGCGCAGGGCGAGCGCCTCCTCGACCAGCGCGACGCCGAGCCAGCGGGCCCCGGCGGCGATCGCCGCGCGCGCGACCGGCACGGCGCCGTGCCCGTAGGCGTCCGCCTTGACCACCGCCATCAGTGCCGACGGCGCGACCCAGGTCGCCAGCGTGCGGACGTTGTCGCCGATGGCGTCGAGGTCGACCTCGATCCACGCCGGCCGCAGCCCCGGCCAGGGGCGGCGCTGCCCCGTCACCGCAGCGGTCCGGGAGAGTCCGGGGGGATCCCGGGGTGCGTCGGGATCGGTCTCGGCGGCCTGCCCGGCTGGGTGGGCCGTCGCGCCGGCAGCGAGATGGAGAGCCCGAAGGTGGCAGGGCCGCCGGCGACGGTGCCGGAACCGGCGCGCCCGCGCCCCAGCAGCTCACGGAAGGCGGCCGGGAGGTGGTCGGCGACATCGCCCGACGCCACCGAGACGAGGCTCAGGTGACCGGCGGCGATCGCCCCGGCGCGCCCGTGGACCCAGGCGCCGAGGCGGGCGGCGTCGAACGGGTCGAGGCCCTGCGAGAGCAGCGCGCCGGTGAGGCCGGTGAGCACGTCGCCGGTGCCGCCGGAGGCCAGCACCGGGGTGCCGGTCGGGTTGACCACCAGGCGCCCGGAGGGATCGACGATCACGGTGTCGTTGCCCTTGAGCAGGACGGTCGCGCCGACGCGGCGCGCCAGCCCCGGGGCGGCCTCGAGCCGGGTGCCCTCGGCCCCCGGGTCGAGCCGGGCGAACTCGCCGGCGTGCGGCGTGAGCAGGGTCGGGCTCCCCCGGTCGACCAGCGGCTCGCCGGTGCCGAGCGCGAACAGCCCGTCGGCGTCGACCACCGCGCGGCCATGAAACGCCGCCAGCACGCCCCGGACCGCCTCCTGTGTGCCCTGGGCGCGGCCGAGCCCGGGGCCGATCGCGATCGCGGTCGCCTCGTCGAGCCAGCGCTTGCAGGCGTCGACCGCCGCCGGCGTGATGCCGCCGTCGCTCTCTGGCAGGGCCACGGTGAGCGCCTCCGGCACCGCCGCGCCGACCCGCTCAGCGATCGAGGCGGGCACGGCCAGTACCAGCAGGCCCACGCCCGCCCGCCGGGCCGCCCGGCCCATCAGCGTCGGCGCGCCGCCCATGCCGCCGCTGCCCCCGATCGCGAGCAGGACCCCGCGCGAGCGCTTGTGGGTCTCGGCGCTCGGCACCGGCACCAGCCCGACCAGGTCCGACGCCTCGCTCACGCCCCACGGGCCTTGAGGCAGCGGCAGGCCGATGTCGGCCACCTCGATGCGGCCGGCCCGCTCGGCGCCGGGCGGCAGGACGTGGCCGGGCTTGAGCGCCTGGAAGGTGACGGTCACCTGGGCGTCGATCGCCTCGGCGGCGACCTCGCCGGTGGAGCCATCGACGCCGGAGGGGATGTCCACGGCGACCACCGGCGCCCCGGCGGCGTTCGCCGCGGAAATGGCCGCCCCCGCGAGCCCGCGCGGAGCTCCGGAGGAGCCGGTCCCTAGGACCCCGTCGACCACCACGTCCGCCTCGGCGAGCAGGCGGCGTGCCAGCTCCGGCTCGAAGACGCGCACCCGCCCGCCGGCGTCGAGGACCAGGTTCGCGGTGCGCCTGGCCTCGTCGCCGAGCCGCTCGGCCTCGGTGGTCAGCAGCACCTCGGCACCGGCACCGCGGCGGGCGAGCTGGGCCGCCGCCTCCATGGCGTCGCCGCCGTTGTTGCCCCGACCGGCCAGCGCGACCACCCGACGCCCCGACGCCCCGCCCATGACGTCGACCGCGGCCAGCGCGACCGCGCGGCCGGCGCGCCGCATCAGGGTCGCCACAGGGATCCCCGCCGCGGCCGCCTCTGCGTCGGCGGCCTGGATGGTCGGGACGTCGGTCAGCGGCTTCACGACGCGTCTCCGGCGGCCTCGCGGCGTTCGAGCCGGCGGCGGATCCACGCCGGCGGCTCCGACGGGCGCGGCGGCAGCACGTCGGGCCCCTCGGCGATCACGTTGGCGACCGCGATCTGGTCGGTGTCCGAGAGCGACAGGTGCCAGCGCACCACGCCGAGCGCCCTGGCCCACTCCTCCAGCTCGCCGCTGAGCGCGATCGTCGGCGCGCCCGACCGCAGATTGGTCACCTCGATCTCGGTGTAGGCGAAGCCCGAGAACCCGACGCCGAGCGCCTTGGAGACGGCCTCCTTGGCGGCCCAGCGCTTGGCCAGATACGCGACCCCGCCGACGCCCCTGCGTGTGGAGGCGTCGCGCTCGGCCTTGGTGAAGACCCGCTCGGCGAAGCGCGGATGCCGGTCCAGGGCCCGCGCGACGCGGGCGATCTCGACCACGTCAACGCCGACCCCGACGATCATCGGATCCCGAACTTGGCGCGGAGGGACGGCCGTGTCAGCAGGAAGATCACCAGCGCGTCGATGAGGATCCCGAACAGCCGCAGGTACCTCAGGTCGTAGAGGGCGAGCAGGGAGATGGCCCCCAGGGCCACGAACCAGCCCCACCGCAGGCCCTTGAGCAGGCCGACGCCGCCGGCGATCAGGGCGGCGACCAGCGCGATCGCGAGCGGCGATGCGCCGAGGCCGTGGACGATGTTGTTCAGGAGCGGGAAGCCGGTGAACGCCGCGTCGATGAACAGGAAGATGGCGACGATGCTGACCGACTGCTCCGGATCGAGGTCATAGGATCGCATATGGTTGGAGCCCCTTCGGCCCGGGTCGGGAAGCAATCGTAGCAGCCGGGTCCCGCCCGGAAGGCGGAAGTATGGATCAACCCGGTCAGTCGCCCTTGTGGTTGTGGCGGCGCGAGCGGACCGCCTCGTAGGTGCGGGCCAGGGCCTCGAGGGTCTCCTCGTGGGTGCGCTGGGCCACGCCGACGAACAGGCAGTCGACCACGGTGAGCTGCGCAAGCCGGCTGACCATCGACCCCGACCGGAAGGTCGTCTCGCGCGCGGCCGTGGTCAGCACCAGGTCGGCGGTCTGCGCCAGGGGCGAGCGCGGGAAGTTGGTGATCCCGACCGCGGTCGCGCCCTGCTTGCGGGCCTCGGCGAGGGTGTCGACGGTGTCGATGGTGGTGCCGCTGTGCGAGATGCCGACGGCCACGTCGCCCGGGCGCAGCAGGGCCGCCGACGACAGCGCCATGTGCGGGTCGGCCCAGGCGAACGCCGCCAGGCCGATGCGGTGGAGCTTCTGCTGGAGGTCGGCGGCGACGAAGGCGCTGGCGCCGACCCCGTAGACGTCGATCCGGCGCGCCTTGGCGACCAGCTCGACGACCCGCTCGAGCACGGCGACGTCCAGCTGGTCGCCGGTCTCCTTGACGGCGTGGGCGTCGGCGTAGGTGATCTTGGCGACCACCTGGGCGAGGTCGTCGGTCGGCGCGATGTCGCTGGCGGCGACGCGGGCGCCCAGCTCCTCCCCCGCCAGCATCGCCGCCTCGGCCGCAAGCGCGAGCCGCAGCTCGGGATAGCCCGGGAAGCCGAGCTGGCGGCAGAAGCGCATCACCGTCGTCTCCGAGGTCAGGCAGGCGCGAGACAGCGCGGTGATGGTCTGCGCCGCCGCGCCGGCCGGGTCGGCCAGGACCGCCTCGGCGACCCTGCGCTCGGAGGGGGCCAGGGCCGGGAGCAGCCCCCGGACACGAACCAGCACGCCGGCGCCGGCCACCTTTCGGGCTGGACGCCCGGCCGCCGGCTGGGTCGCTCCAGGTTGGCTCGAATTCGCTGGCATGTACCCGTCGACCTCATCGGAAGTTCCTGCTCGTATGTTGCCATGTGAGGAGGTCGGCGTCTGGAGCACATGGGCGGCCGGGCACCCCGCTTGGGGACCCGGCCGCCCAGGAAATGGCGTCAGGCGGGCGCGGCGCCTCCCTCGGGTCCGGCCTGGTCACGCGGGCCCGGGGACGGCGGCGGCGCGACCGGGGCGCGCTCGCGCCGGTCGCCGGCCTCCTCGGCGGTGTCCCCCTCCGGATCGCGACCTGGCGTCATCAGGTTGAACCGCACGATCAGGAAGCTGAACACCGCGTAGTACACGACCGCGTAGACCGCCCCGATGACCAGCAGCAGGAGCGGCTTGGCGGTATTGGACTTGCTGAAGTTGAGCACGTAGTCGATCAGCCCGGCGCTGAAGCCGAAGCCGTCTTTGACGCCGAGGGCCGCCGCCAGCCACAGCGACACCCCGGTGAGCAGGACGTGGACCCCGTACAGCGCCGGCGCCACGAACAGGAACGCGAACTCGATCGGCTCGGTCACGCCGGTGATCAGCGAGGTCAGCGCGCCCGCCACCATGATGCCGCCGACCACCTTGCGCTGCGCCGGGCGGGCGTGGCGCCACATCGCCAGCGCCGCGGCCGGCAGCCCGAACATCATCACCGGGAAGAAGCCGGCCATGAAGGCGCCCGCGGTGGGGTCGCCGGCGAGGAAGCGGTTGAGGTCGCCGTGGACGACGCCGGCGGGGCCCTGGAAGCTGCCGAAGACGAACCAGACCAGCGAGTTGACGATGTGGTGCAGCCCGAACGGCAGCAGCAGCCGGTTGAAGACCCCGTAGATGCCGGCGCCGATGGCCCCGTGGGTGGTGAGCAGGTCGCCGAGGTTGTTGAGGCCGGTGCCGATCGGCGGCCAGACCCAACCGAAGATGATCCCGATGATCAGCGCGGCGACGGCGGTGATGATCGGCACGAAGCGGCGGCCGCCGAAGAACGCCAGCCAGCTCGGCAGCTTCACGCGGTAGTAGCGCTGGTAGAGGAGCGCGGCCACCACCCCGATGACGATCCCGCCGATCACCCCCGTCGGGTTCGGCTTGGGCGCCGCCACCACCGGCGACGGGAAGTCGGCCGAGGTCGACAGCACCTGCGCCTTGATCGAGCTGCCGGCGAACATGGTCATGGTGACGGCGTTGAAGACCAGGTAGCCAACCACGGCGGCCAGCGCCGTGGTGCCGTCCGATCTCCTGGCGAAGCCGATCGCCACACCGACCGCGAACAGCAGCGGCAGCGAGTCCAGCAGGATCCCGCCCGCCTTGGCGAGCACCTCGAAGTTCACGAAGTGGTACTTGCCGAGCAGGTCCGGCTGGCCAAGGCGCAGCAGGATCGCCGCGGCGGGGAGCACGGTGATCGGCACCATCAGGCTGCGCCCGATGCGCTGGAGAACGGCGAAGACCGCGGAGCGGGGGGTTGGCGCCGCTGGCAGTCCCTCGGTGGCGGCTGAGCTCATCCGATGCCTCCTTGCTGGCGACGGGACCGCCGCGCTGGCGTCGGAACTGCGGCGTCGAGCCGGCGGCCGGGGTCGGGAGGTACGCGGGGACCGGGCTGAACGTGCCTGTCATGGCATCTGTCAGCCTGGACAACACAAGTGGCCTAGGCCAGACTAGACCACGCCCCATCCCACGTGTCAACACGCTCGCCCTAGGCTGGTCGCATGCGAATCGTGTCAGCTCCCCGCGTGGTCGCCGGGAGCCAGCTGCTCGCTCCGGGCGCCGTCGCGATCGAGGACGGCCGGATCGCCAGCGTGCTCGACCACCGCCCCGCCCGAGGGCCGGACCACCTCTGGCTGGACCAGGGCGTGCTCGCCCCGGGGCTGATCGACCTTCAGCTCAACGGCGCCTTCGGCGTCGACCTGGTGGACGCGGACGAGGCCGCCTGGGAGCGCGTCCTCCGCGGGCTGCCGTCCACCGGTGTGACCGCCGTGCTCGCCACCTTCATCAGCGCGCCGGTCGCCGACCTGGCGGCGGCGATGGCCAGGGCCAAAGCGGCGAAGGCGGCGGCCGCGGAGCGACCCAGCGGGAGCCGCCTGCTCGGCGTCCACCTCGAGGGCCCGTTCCTGTCGCCGCGGCGGCGCGGCGCGCACGACGCGGGCCACCTGGTCGACCCCACCGCCGAGCGGGTCGACCGGCTGATGGAGGCCGGCGCCGAAGTGCTGTCGCTCTTGACCCTGGCGCCCGAGCGGGAGGGCGCGATCGAGGCGACCAAGCGCCTGTCCGGCGCCGGGGTGCTGGTCTCGGTCGGGCACTCCGACGCGCTGGCCGAGCAGGTCGCGGCGGCGGCCGAGGCGGGCGCGCGGATGGTCACCCACGTCTTCAACGCCCAGCGCGGGCTGCATCACCGCGAGCCTGGCGTGGCCGGGCAGGCGCTGGCCGACACGCGGCTCGCCTGCGGGCTGATCGCCGACCTCCACCACGTCCACCCGGCCATCTGCCGGGTGGTGATGGAGGCGGCGCGGGACAGGGTGGCGCTGGTCACCGACGCCGTCTCGGCGCTGGGCATGCCGCCCGGCCGCTACGAGCTGGGCAGCGAGGTGGTCGAGCTGCACGAGGGCAGCCCGCCGCTGCGCGCCGACGGCACCCTGGCGGGCTCGACGCTGCGTCTGGACGAGGCGGTCGGCAACGTCGTCGGCCTGGGGATCGACCCGGTGCGGGCGGTGCGGGCGGCGACCACGGTCCCCGCCGACCTGCTCGGGCTCGGCGACCTCGGCCGGATCGAGCCGGGCGCGCGCGCCGACCTGGTGTGGCTCTCGGAGTCGTGGCGGGCGCTGGCGACCTGGGTCGGCGGGGTCGAGGTCTGGCGCGCCCGGCCGCGCGCCGGCGGACCGGCCGGAACGACGCCCGACCCGCGCACCGCACCGGCCGAACCGCCGGGCGGAACGACGGGCGGAACGACGGGCGAACGGCCACACGGATAGCCGGGCGAGCGACGGCGCGCGACGGAGGCGAAGCGATGGCGACGATCATGGCGGCCGAGATCGCCGAGCAGCCGGAGGCGGTCTCGCGGACGATCGAGGCGCTGCGGCCGCTGCGGTCCGAGCTGCGCCGGCTGGCGGCCGGCACGCGGCTGGTGACCTTCATCGCCCGCGGCTCCTCCGACAACGCCGCCACCTACGGCCGCTACCTGTGCGAGATCCACGCCGGTCGCCCGGCCAGCCTGGCGGCGCCGTCGGTGGCGACCCACTACCGGGCGCGCATCGACCTGCGCGGCGCGCTCGCGGTGGCGCTGTCGCAGTCGGGCGCGACCGCCGAGATCGTCGAGACCCTCGGCTGGGCGCGCGAGCACGGCGCCCGCACCATCGCCGTCACCAACGACCCGGCCAGCCCGCTGGCCGCGGTCGCCGATCTGGCCCTGGTCACCCGCGCCGGCCCCGAGGTGGCCGTGCCGGCGACCAAGACCTACACCGCCCAGCTCGCCGCGCTCACCGAGCTGGCGGCCGCGCTCGGGCCCGACGACGCCGCCTTCGACGCCGCCCAGGAGCGGGTGCCGGCCGCGATCGAGGCGATGCTGGCCAGCGCCCCGGCCGCGGCGAGCATCGCCGAGGAGCTGGCCGGCACCGGCAGCATGGTGGTCTCGGGCAGGGGCTTCACCTACTCGACCGCGCTGGAGCTCGCCCTGAAGGTCAAGGAGACCTGCCTGCTGCCCGCGATCGGCCTCTCCCACGCCGACCTGGAGCACGGGCCGATCGCGGTGGTCGGCAACGCCACCCCGGCGCTGCTGGTGGCGCCGTCCGGCGGCCCGGTGCTGCCGGGCATCATCGGGCTGGCCGGGCTGGTCGCCGCCCGCGGCAGCCGCGCCTATGGCATCGGCGGCGACGCCGCCTTCGCCGAGGCCTGCGCCGCGGTGCTTCCCGGCCCCGACCTGCCGGAGGCGCTGGCGCCGCTGGCCCTGGTGGTGCCCGGGCAGCTCATGGTCGAGGCGCTGGCGCGGCGCCTCGGGCTGGATCCCGACCGGCCGAGCGGCCTCTCCAAGGTGACGCAGACCGGCGGTGCGCGAGATCGTTAGCCAACCACGCGCAAGGAGAGGTCGCATGGACAAGGCGAAGCGGATCGTCGACGGGCTCGGCGGGGTCGACAACATCCTGGACATCGAGCCGTGCATCACCCGGCTCCGCACCGAGGTGCGCGACCCGTCGCTGGTCGACGAGCGCGCGCTCAAGGCCGCCGGCGCGCACGGCGTGCTCCGCAGCGGCCAGGTCGTCCAGGTGGTCGTCGGTCCGGAGGCCGACACGCTGGCGAGCGACATCGAAGACCTGATGGAGGACTGAGCCGTGGCGCTGCGGGTGGGCGCGCCGGTCGCCGGCCGCGTGGTCGGCCTGGCCGGGGTCCCGGACCCGGTGTTCTCGGGGGCGATGGTCGGCCCTGGCACCGCGGTCGATCCCCTGCCGGAGCCGGCGGAGGTCCGGTCGCCGATCGACGGCACGGTGGTCAAGCTCCACCCGCACGCGTTCGTGGTGCTGAGCGGCGGCGGCCAGGGCGTGCTGGTCCACCTCGGCATCGACACCGTCCAGCTCGGCGGCGAGGGCTTCGAGCTGCTGGTCGAGGAGGGCGCGGCGGTGGCCGCCGGGCAGCCGCTGGTGCGCTGGGACCCGGCCGCGGTGGCCGCCTCCGGCCGCTCGCCGGTCTGCCCGGTAGTGGCCCTGGACGCGGCGGCCGAGGCGCTCACCGAGCTCCGCGAGGACGGCGGGGTGGCGCCGGGCGACCAGCTCTTCCTCTGGAGCTGAGGCCGCTCAGGGGCTGCCCAGCTCGGCGCCGACCACCTGGGCGAGCCGGTCGGCGGTGGCGTGCGCGTCGTCGGCGGTCTCGGCCTCGACCATCACCCGCACCAGCGGCTCGGTGCCCGAGGCACGGACCAGCACCCGGCCCCGCTCACCGAGGCGGCGCTCCTCGGCACCGACCGCGCGCCAGACCGCCTCGGCGTCGGCGAGCCGGTCGCGCATGCGCACCTGGACGTTCACCAGCACCTGCGGCAGCCGCCGCATCACCTGCGCTAGCCGCGAGAGCGACAGCCCGCTGCGGGCCATGATCTCCAGCAGGCGCAGGCCGGTCAGAATCCCGTCCCCGGTGGTGGCGCGGTCCAGGAAGATGATGTGGCCCGACTGCTCCCCGCCGACCGTGTGGCCGCCGGAGCGCATGCTCTCGAGCACGTAGCGGTCGCCGACGGCGGTCTGGACCACCTCGACCCCGCGCTCGGCCATCGCCAGGCGGAAGCCCAGGTTGGTCATCACCGTGGTCACCACCGTGCCGGTCGGCAGGCCGCCGCGCTCGCGCTCGTCGAGCGCCGCGATCGCCAGGATCACGTCGCCGTCGATCAGCTCGCCGTGCTCGTCGACCGCGACCAGGCGGTCGGCGTCGCCGTCGTGGGCGAGCCCGACCGACGCGCCCGAGCGCACCACCGCCGCGCGGACGTGCTCGGGATGGTTGGAGCCGCAGCGCTGGTTGATGTTGTGCCCGTCCGGCTCGGCGCCGATCGCGGTCACGGTCGCGCCGGCGCGGCGGTAGGCCTCGGGCGCCACCCGGGCGGCCGCGCCGTTGGCGCAGTCGACCACCACGTTCAGGCCGCCGAGGTCCTCGTGCACGCCTTCGAGCAGGTGGGCGAGGTAGTCCTCGGCCGCGTCGCCGGCGTGGCGCAGCCCGCCGACCTCGCCGCCGGTCGGCCGCGGCGCGCCCTGGTCGACCAGGCCGAGGGCCGCTTCGACGCGCTCCTCGAGGGCGTCGGGCAGCTTGAAGCCCTGCGGGCCGAAGAACTTGATGCCGTTGTCCGGCATCGCGTTGTGGGAGGCGGAGATCATCGCCCCGGCCGCGGCGCCGTAGCGCTTGGTGAGAAACGCGATCGCCGGGGTCGGCAGCACGCCGGTGAGCAGCGCCTGGCCGCCGGCGCTCATGATCCCGGCCACCAGGGCGTTCTCGAGGAGGACCCCGGACGCCCGTGGATCGCGGCCGACCACCACCAGCGGCGGCTCGGGGTGCTCGTGCTCGAGCACCCCGACCACCGCTCTGCCGAGGACCAGCGCGAGCTCGGGCGTCAGCTCGGCATTGGCGAGCCCACGGACGCCGTCAGTCCCGAAGAGCTTTGGCACGTGACGGTTCCACCCCTGCCGGGGACCACCAGGGTCCTTTGTCCGGCGTCGTTCGGATCAGCGCTTGGAGTACTGCGGGGCCTTGCGGGCCTTCTTGAGCCCGTACTTCTTGCGCTCCACCACGCGAGGGTCGCGGGTGAGGAAGCCACGCTTCTTCAGCTCGGGACGCAGCTCGACGTCGAGCTCGACCAGGGCCCGGGTGATGCCGTGGCGCAGGGCACCGGCCTGTCCCGACACGCCGCCGCCGTCGAGGCTGGCGATGATGTCGTAGCGCTCGAGGGTGTTGGTGACCCGCAGCGGCTCGGTGATGATGCGGCGGTGGGTCGGGTTGGGAAAGTAATCCTCGAGCGGACGGCCGTTCAGCTTGAACGTGCCGGTCCCCTCGACCAGTCGAACCCGCGCCACCGCTTCCTTGCGCCGACCAGTGCCACGGGCGAGCTCCGCGGGAGCAGCCACTCGCGTCCTCCTATTCCTGCTTGGCGCCCGACTCCGGCCCGAGGTCCAGAGGCTTCGGCCTCTGCGCCGCGTGCGGGTGGGTCGGGCCCTCGTAGACTTTGAGCTTCTTGATCATCTGCCGGCCGAGCCGGTTGTGCGGCAGCATCCCCCTGACCGCCCGCTCGACCGCGCGCGCCGGACGCTCGGAGAGCAGCACCGTGTAGGGGACCGTCTTGAGGCCGCCGGGATACCCGGAGTGCCGGTAGTAGCGCTTCTGCTCGACCTTGTTGCCGGTCAGCCGCACCTTGGAGGCGTTGACGATCACCACGTGGTCGCCGGTGTCCATATGGGGGGCGAAGATCGGCTTGTGCTTGCCGCGCAGGATGGCCGCGACCCGTGCGGCGAGGCGCCCGAGGGTCAGCCCGTCGGCATCGACGACGTACCACTCGCGGCTGATGTCATGCGGACGCGGCGAGAACGTGCGCTGGCTTGCAAGGGGCATGCGGACAACTCCGTTGGTGATCCGTGGAATGGTGGGTGACTGGCATCGAACCGTTGGACGACGCCTGTCACGCCGAACGTCAAGGCTAGCGGTCACCTCGTCTTCAGGTCAACTTCGGCCGTCCTCTGGTAGCCGACGGATTCGAGCACCAGGCCGTGCGGTGGAGCGATGTCGCCGACCTTGGCGCGGTCCCCGCTGGCGAGCACCTCGGCCGCGCCGGCCGGGTCACGGCGGCCGTCGCCGACCCCGAGCAGGTAGCCGACGATGCTGCGGACCATCTGCCAGCAGAAGGCGTTGGCGACCACCCGCACCTCGACCAGGCCCCTGACCCTCCGGATGCCGATGTGGCGGAGTCTGCGCGTGGTCGAGCTGCCCGGCCGCTGGCGGCAGAAGGCGGCGAAGTCGTGCTCGCCGATCAACGGCGACGCGGCCGCGCGCATCCGGTCGAGGTCCAGCGGCCGCTTCCAGGCAAGCACGAACCCGCGGGTGAGCGGGTCGGGCCCGCCGGAGTCGTCGATACGGTAGACGTAGGTGCGCCGCCGCGCCGAGAAGCGCGCGTCGAAGCTCCCCGGAGCCCAGGACGCCTCACGGACCATGATCGCCGGTCCGGCGACCGCGTTGAGCACGCCCTTGACCCACTGCGGGTCGAGCCGCTCGGGAAGGTCGGCGTGGACCACCTGACCGCGGGCGTGGACGCCGGCGTCGGTGCGGCCGGCGCAGACGATCGCGACCGGCGAGCCGGCCAGCTCGGAGAGGGTGTGCTCCAGCTCGCCCTGGACCGTGCGGCGGCCGGGCTGGCGCGCGAAACCGGAGAAGGGACCGCCGTCGTAGGCGACCACCAGACGCAGTCGCCGCTTCGGTTCGGTCCCTTCCTCCATCCCGGCTACTTCTTGCCCTGGTCGCCAGCGTCCTCGTCGCCGGCGCCCTGGTTTTGGTCGCCCTCGGCGAGCGCCTCGGGGGTCTCGCCCTCGGCCGCCTCGACCTCGGCGGCGGCGCCGGCCTCGGCCTCCTCGGCGGCCTCCTCGGCGGCCTCCTCGGCGGCCTCCTCGTCCTCGCCGACTTCGGCCTCGTGTTCCTCGGCGGCCTCGAGCGGGGCCATGCCGGCCTCGATCTCGGCGTCGGTCGGCACGTTCGGCGCGAGCTCGTCGTCCTCGCGCTCCCCGGCCGCGGCAGCACCCTCGGCACCCTCGGCGCCCTCGGCAGCCGCGACCGCGCCACCACGGCGGCGGGCCGCCGCGCGGCGAGCCGCCCGGTTGCTGCCCTCAGGTGCCGCTTCCGCGTCGCCGGCCGCGCTGCGACCCCGACCGAAGCGGCGCCTGCGGCCGCCCTGAGCCTCGTCGTCCTCGCCGCGACGGACCGGCTCGCCCTGCTCGACCAGCTCGATCACGACCATCGGCGCGG
>JBEDUQ010000306.1:0-2019 GCA_040414855.1 Actinomycetota bacterium | reverse complement strand
ACTTCCCCGAGAACCGGATTTCCGACCACCGCGTGGGCTACAAGGCGTACAACTTGGATCAGGTCATCGACGGAGACCTGGACGCGGTGATCGACGCGCTCGCCGCCGCGGACATGGAAGCGAAGCTAGCCGAGCAGTGATAACAGCAAGACGCTACCTCCCGCGAGCCAAAGGGCGCGCCGCCGTTTTTGGACTGAGGAGCGAGGGAGCGAAGCGACCGAGCGACGAGGGAAAAAACGGCGGGCTAAAGCGCCCGGAGGCGAGCGGGGGTCAGCAGAGTGAGCTTGCTGCTTGACGAGATCGCGCTGGCCACCGCTCGGCTGGCGGAGGCGGGCGTCGAGTCACCGCGCGCCGACGCCGAGCTGATAGCGGCGTACGTGCACAACGTCAAGCGCGGCGAGCTGCACACCGTGCCGGACTCCGAGTTCGACGCGCGGTTCTGGGCCGAGGTCGCCCGTCGCGCCAACCGCGAGCCGCTGCAGCACATCACCGGGCGGGCCTTCTTCCGGTACCTCGAACTCGACGTCGGCCCCGGGGTGTTCGTGCCCAGGCCGGAGACCGAGGTGATGACCGGATGGGTCATCGATCGGCTGCGCGAGATGGACGTCGCCTCGCCGGTGGCGGTCGACCTGGGCACCGGCTCGGGAGCCATCGCGCTTTCCATCGCCCAGGAGGTGCCGCGTGCCTCGGTGCACGCGGTCGAGGGAGATCCGCTGGCCCGTGCCTGGGCGGAGCGGAACATCACGCGCTACGTGGATTCCTACACCGCCGGGCGGGTGCTGCTGCACGCCGGGGACTTCGTGTCCGCGGACTTCCCGGCAGGCCTGGCCGACCTGGCGCCCCTGGCGGGCTCCGTCGACGTGGTCGTCTCCAACCCGCCGTACATTCCGCTCGGCTCCACGGTGCCGCCCGAGGTGGGCGAGTACGACCCGCCTGCCGCGCTGTGGAGCGGTTCCGACGGGCTGGAGGCGATCCGCGCCGTCGAGCGGGTGGCGCGCTGGCTGCTGCGCCCCGGCGGGCTGGTCGCCGTGGAGCACGGGGCCCCGCAGGGCGCGGCCGTGTACTGGGTATTTTCCGAGGAATCAGGCTGGCGCGACACGCGCAACAACAAGGATCTGGCAGGCCGTGACCGGTTCGTGACCGCGGTCTGGCCGGGCCCGTAACATCTGGTCCGCCGAGCCTGGCCTATGGCGCATAGACTCCGTGGCAGGATGGAAGAGATGAGCGTTCGATACGACTGCGGCAGCGCGCAACAGCGCGAAGCCGGGATCGCGGCGGCTGTCGCCGCCGTCCAGGCGGGCGGCCTCGTCGTGCTGCCCACCGACACGGTGTACGGCATCGGCGCCGACGCGTTCCGGCCGGCGGCCGTGTCCGATCTGCTCGCCGCCAAGGGACGGGGCCGCAACATGCCGCCGCCTGTCCTCGTCGGCAGCGTGCGGGCGGCGGCGGCCCTCGCGGAGTCACTGGGCGCGTTCGGACAGGACCTGATCGACGAGTTCTGGCCGGGGCCGCTGACCCTGGTGTTCCGGGCGAGCTCGACGCTGCAGTGGGACCTTGGCGACACCCTGGGGACTGTTGCCGTTCGCATGCCGCTGCACTCCATTGCGCTTGAACTGCTGCGCCAGACCGGGCCGATGGCGGTGAGCAGCGCGAACCGGCACGGCGCCCCGGCCGCCACCACCGCCGCCGAGGCCGAGTCGCAGCTCGGCTCGGCCGTCTCCGTCTACCTGGACGGCGGACCGTGCTCGGACAACGTGCCATCGACGATCCTCGACCTGACCGGGACGGTGCCGCGGATGCTCCGCGCCGGCATGGTCAGCGTCGACCAGCTCCGCAAGGTCGTCCCGGTAATCGACCTGCCGAGCCCACCGGAGCAGCCTGACGCGCCTGAGGTCAAGCCCGCCGAGCCGCATCCGCTGCGCCCGGCCGGCGAAGACGCTGGCACCGGCCCCTGATCCGGCGCCGCCATGCGGGATTACCTGTACATCCTGATCATCGCCGCGGCGGTGACCTACCTGC
>JBEDUQ010000305.1:0-4584 GCA_040414855.1 Actinomycetota bacterium | reverse complement strand
TGGACGTTGAGGCGCTCGGGGTCGATGCCGAGCTGGCGGTAGCTCGGGATCACCTGGGCGGCGAACGCCTCGTTGATCTCGACCAGGTCGACGTCGTCGATGGTCATCCCGGCCCTGGCCAGCGCCTGGCGGGAAGCCTCGACCGGGCCCAGCCCCATGATCTCCGGCGACAGCGCCGACACCCCGGTCGAGACGACCCGGGCGAGCGGGGTGATGCCCAGGTCGCGCGCCGCCTCGTCCGACATCACCACCACAGCGGCCGCGCCATCGTTGAGCGGGCAGCAGTTGCCGGCGGTCACGGTGCCGTCCGGCCGGAACACCGGCTTCAGCTCGGCCAGCGCCTCCATAGTGGTGCCGGCGCGCGGCCCGTCGTCCTTTTCGACCACGCGGCCGTCCGGCAGCGTCACCGGGATGATCTCGCGCTCGAAGAAGCCCTCGGCGATCGCCTTCTCGGCGCGGTTCTGCGACATCACGCCGAACTCGTCCTGGTCCTCGCGGGTGATGCCGAGCATCTCCGCCACGTTCTCGGCCGTCTGGCCCATGGCGATGTAGACGTCGGGGACCGCGCCGTCCTTGCGCGGGTCGTTCCACGGCTCGGCGCCGCCGGCGGCGCGGCGGCTGGTGCGCTGCTGCGGCTGCGCGAACACCGGGTTGACCCAGGGGTTGCCGAGCTTCTCGCGCGGGTCGGCGCCGGGCGCGGGCGGGGGCGAGTCCGAGCTGCCCTTGAGGTAGCGCGAGACCATCTCGACCCCGGCCGACACGAACGCCCGCCCCTCCCCCGCCTTGATCGCGTGGAAGGCCATCCTGGTGGTCTGGAGGCTCGACGCGCAGTAACGGGTCACGGTGGTGCCCGGCAGGTTGTCGCGGCCAAGCAGGATCGCGACCACCCTCGCCAGGTTGAAGCCCTGCTCGCCGCCCGGCAGCCCGCAGCCGACCATCAGGTCGTCGAGCTGGCTCGGGTCGAGCTGCGGCACCTGCTCCAGCGCCGCGCTGACGATCCGCGCCGCTAGGTCGTCCGCCCGCAGGTCCTTGAGCGACCCCTTGTAGGCGCGACCGATCGGAGAGCGGGCGGTGGCGACGATGACGGCCTCGGGCATGACGTTCCTTTCACTCACACGGGCTCGTGGCCGCGCGGTGCTTCACCACACCACGATACCCACCCGGGCAATGCCCCCGCCGTGGCGCATCGGTTCGGAAAATTCTCGACGTGGGCGGGAATCAGTCGCGGGCGGCGGGGATTCCCACCTGGCACCCGACTCGAGCGAGCCCTCGAGCGACCGCGACCGCGAGAAAGCACGCCCATGAACCAGACAAGCCACCAGGATGGGTCCTATGACGACGGCTGGTACGAGGACGACGAGGGGGGACGCGAGGGACGCGAGGGGAGCGCTCCATCGCTCGGCGTGTGGCCCCTCGGCCGCACCTACGTCCACTCCAGCGACGGCGCGCTGAACACGGGCCCGGCCAGTGAACACCACCCCCGGGCGGCTCCCGACCGCACTGGCCCGGCCAGTGACCACCCCCGCCGGGCGGCTCCCGACCGCCCGAGCCCGGCCAGTGACCACCGCCCCCGGGCGGCTCCGGCTCGCGACGGCCGCCGCGAGCCCTCGGGCCGCCAGCCGCCGCCTTCCGGCCGCCCGCCCCTCTACCAGGTCGGGGGGAGGTACCGAGGCGACGACTGGCCGACCGACCCCGGCTTCCGGCGCGGCGACCTCGGCCTCGACGAAGAGCCGGGCGCCGGCTACGCCCCATCCGGAGAGCCCGAAGAGCCGCGCCATCAGGAAGCCTGGCACGCCCCCGACTGGGGCGTCCGGCCCGCCGGCCCCGGCCGCACGGAGGCCGACAAGCTCGACCCTGGGACCTGGGACTCGGGCGCCTGGGACGCCCGCGACGTCTACGGCGAGAGCGACGGCGAGACCGACGGCGGGGCCTACGGGGACCCCGGACCGCCGCGCCCACGGTCCTACGGGGCCGGTCAAACGCCGGCCAAACCCCGGCCCATCCGGCGCGACGACCCTCAGCACCGCCCGCGGTCCGAGCCTCCTGGGAAGCCCGAGGGGACCGAGCGGGGCTGGACCAGGGGCATCACCCCGGCCGCCCGGATCGCCGCGGTCGAGGACGCCAAGCTGCTCGCCGCCCTCCAGGCGATCGTCGAGCGGGTCAAGCGGGTCCCGTCTCTGTACCCGCGGCTTCTGTTCGTGGTCGTCGGCTACGCGGCGATCACCTCGCTGGCGGCCGCCTACGCCGAGAAGGTCCCGCTGCCGATCGCCGCCTCGCTGATCGTCATCCCGGCCGCCGGAGTGATCTTCAACATGGGCATGCGTCACCCCGCCTGGGGCCGGCGCGCGCTGGTCGGCTGGATCGCGGGGATCGTCGCCACGATCATTTACGACTGCCTGCGCCTGGCGCTGGTCAAGGTCGGCATCTGGGGCGACCCGATCCCCGGCATCGGCCGCCTGGTCTTCTCCGACCCGCACGCGAACTTCGCGTGGGGCTACCTATGGCGGTTCCTGGGCAACGGCGGCGGCATGGGCATCGCCTACGCCATGCTGCCCTGGCGCGGCTGGAGGACCGGCGTCGCCTACGGCACGCTGATCTGCACCGGGCTGATCGGGCTGCTGTACTTCTTCCCGGTGGCACAGGCGCATTTCTTCCCGCTCACCCCGGTCACCGCCATCGGCGGCTACGCCGGCCACTGGGTCTACGGCGCGGTGCTCGGCGCGCTGACCTCCTGGTGGCTGCCGCCGGTCGAGCTGGGCAGGATCCACGGCCGCCTGGCCGCCCGGCTGCGCCACCCCGGCCACCGGCCGCGGCCCAGCCACGCCAGGTCGAGCGGCTCGTCCGCCGAGGACCGCTTCCGCAGCGCCCCGGACCGCCGCAGCGCCTAGGCTTCCCGCTCGGCCCTGGCGTCGCCCGCGCCGAGGTGGGTGTCGAAGAACGGCAGGATCCGCTCCCAGGCGTCCTCGGCCGAGGGACCGTGATAGCCGGCGCCCGCCAGCTTCGAGAACACCAGCGCGAGGGCGCTCTGGTGGCGGTTGAGGAAGCTGTGCCCGGCCTCGGGATAGACCTTCACGTCGTGCTCGACACCGAGGCTGGTCAGCGCGGCCTCCAGCCGCTCGGCGTGGCCGCGCAGCGAACGGTCCCGGCCGCCGTACGAGGCCACCATCGGGCACGAGCCCGCCAGCACCCGCTCGGCGTCGGTCGGCACCCGGCCGTAGTTCACGCTGGCCGCGCCGTACTCGTGCCCGGGCGCGGCCAGCAGCGCGAAGCCGCCGCCCATGCAGAAGCCGATCACCCCGACCCGGCCGGTGCAGTCGTCGCGGGCCGCCAGCCAGCCGCGCGCCGCCTCGAGGTCGTCGAACATCCGCCCCGAGCCCGCCGCCAGCTCCCGGAAGGCGGCGCGCACGCAGGCGAACCTGCTCTTGCCCCAGGCGAACAGGTCGGGGGCGAGCGCGAGGTAGCCGTGGTCGCCCAACTGGTCGGCGATGCGACGCACGTCGTCGACGAGCCCGAACGCCTCGTGGGTCACCACCACGCCCGGCCATGGGCCGGCGCCGGCCGGAACGGCAAGATGCGCGGGAAGCTGGCCGTGCCGCCCGGTGATCGACACTTCTACCATCTGATCCGCTTTCGTCGGGAATCAGCATATCGCGACGCCGGCCGTCACGCGCCGCGCCGTCGCTGGGACAATGTCGCGATGCCCCGACATCGCCCTGACGGCGACCTGTATGGGTGTGGATCCACCAGCCTATCGGCGATGTGTGTGCGAGGTCATGGTGGTCTGGTGTGGGTCGGGGGTCTGGGCAGGGCTGGGGGGTCGCGGTGGCGCCACCGCAGCTGGGGTGGGGTCAGGGTCACCCGGCCGCAGCCTGGGTCACGCCGGATCCGCATGCCGCCCTCGTGCAGCAGGGTGTGGTGGCGGCCGCAGACCAGCACCAGGTTCTGCAGCCTGGTCGGTCCGCCGTCGGCCCAGTGGTGCAGGTGGTGGGCGTCACACCACGCCGGCGGGCGGTCGCAGCCCGCGACCACGCAGCCGCCGTCGCGCAGCACCAGGGCCCGCCGCAGCCCCGCCGGGACCACCCGGGTACTGCGCCCCAGGTCCAACACCTGGCTGGGCGCGCCGCCAAGCGTGACCGGGAGCAGCCGCATCGCCTGCCGCAAGCGGCCCGTCAGCGCACCGCCGTGGTGAGCGCCGCCGGCACCACCACCCGTGTGGCCGCCGCTGGCGTCGGCACGCTGATGATCGCCGCCGCCGGTGGGTGGGTGGCGGTGCACGATCGCTCGGGTCGCGGTCGCGTCACATGCCAGTCGCCGCACCGTCTCCCCTGACAGCACCCCGCCCCACTCGCCCACCCCACCGACGCTACCGTGGCCGTTGGTGGCGGCCACCAGGCTCGCCAGCTCCACGGTGACCGTCAACTGGGGCCGCAGCCCGCCGTTTTGGGGCAGCGTGCCGGCCCGCAACGCCTGGCGTGCCAGCTCACCCAGCGCATCCGCGCGTCGCTGCGCCCCCGACCGCTGGTCGTCGGGTCCCAAGGGCCGCGCCAACGGCAGCAGCGCCGCCTGCAGGGTCTCGCCACACTC
>JBEDUQ010000304.1:0-71929 GCA_040414855.1 Actinomycetota bacterium | reverse complement strand
GGATGGGCCCAGACGCGGTCGAGACCTTCGACGTCGGTGGCGGCCAGGACCTCACGGCAGAAGCGCTCGCCCAGGGCGGCCCCCGCGCGCTCCGGGTTCGCCCGCAGCAGCTGCGCGAACAGCGCGTGCGCGCCCTCATCGTCCGACAGTCTTATCCGCACGGCGGATTGGATCGACTGGAGCGCCGGCAGGCGGCCGGAGAGCACCCGCTCGCTCAGCACCAGCGGGTAACCGGAGGCCAGGGCCAGCAGCACCTCGAGCCGCGCGGTGGCGGCCTGGAGGGCCGGGCTCGGCGGACCGGTCAGCTCCTCACCGCCCTCCAGCAGGTCCTGGAGGCTCTCGGGCCGGCTCATGTCGAGCCCCTGGAGCCGGTCCATGAGCCCGGACGGGTCGGGCTCGGTCAGCGAGGCCATCTCGCGGACCAGGCCGGTCATGTGCTCGCCGAGCCACGGCACGCCGGTCAGCACCCGCTGGCTGACGACCTCGTGGCAGGCGAGCCACAGCCGCAGCTGGTCCTTGGGCAGCCCGATCGACCGCTCGAACTCGCTGACGTTCTCGCTCAGGAACACCAGCCTGCCGCTGTCGCCGGTCGGGGGCAGCGGTAGGTCGTAGCCGCTCAGCACCAGATGGGAGAGCTGGCCGACCACGGTGCCGACCTGGAGCCCGACGATCAGGCCGCCGAGGCGCCCGACCATCTGGCCCATCTCGGGCGGCACGCCGCCGCCCGCGCCGGGGCCGAGCGCGTCGGACATGCGGCTGGCGCCGGGCTCGACCAGCGGGCGGAGACCGCGCAGCGCCGACTCCGCCCAGTCCGCGCGGCTGGTGGGCTGCGCCACCAGCGGCTGGCCCGGGCCGGGCAGGCTGCTCACCGGGTCGGTCCACAGCTCGGCGAGCCGCAGGTTGTCGTCCCAGGCGCGCCGCTCGCCCGGCTCGGGCGAGAACTTCGGGACCGGCAACGCCGGCGTCGCGCCGAGCGTGTCAGCGCCGATCGCGGTCGCGACCGCGATCTGGCGGGCAAGCTCCCAGTTGACCGGTCCTGGCTCGCCGGAAAGCAACCGAGCGAACTCGCGGAACAGGGGTATCCGGCTGAAGAAGTCGCCGCCTTCCCCAGGGCTATCGCTCATGATGCTCAATCCTACTCGCCAACAGCGATCATCTTTTCGCCAGCTCGGGGTAGCCTGAGATCGGCGCCGGCGCGGCCGCCGGCGGCTTCCGGGACATCTCCGAGCAAGGGACGAATGCGTAGTGGCACGGACGATTGCCCTGGTTGGGGCGCTTCACCCTGGAGCGGCGATGCTCGCCCTCGCGCTCGAGGAGGAGCCAGGCACGGAGCGCATCCTCGGTATCCAGCGGGGACCGTCGGCCCCGCTGCTCGGCCCCAAGTTCGAGCACGTCGCCGCCGGCCCCGGTGACCAGCGGTTCGAGACCGCGCTGGCGGAAGCCGACGCGGTCGTCCTGTTCCCGCTGCTGGAGGTCGGGGAGCGCGATGCCAGGGCGGTCCGCGAGCGGCTGACCGCCTCGGTGCGGCGGACGCTGGAGGCGGCGACCAGGGCGACCACGGTGGTGATGTGGTCCAGCGGGGTGGTGTACGGAGCGCATCCGGACAACACGGTGCCGCTCGACGAGCAGGCGCCGCTCCGCGCCAACTTCGATTTCGCGCCGGCGCGCGCCCTCGAGGAGGCCGAGCGCCAAGTGCTCGACCTCTCGGTCGGCCGGGCGGAGGCGACCCGCGTGGTGCTCCGCGGCGCGGCGGTGTGGGCGCCGAGCTGGCGCTCCTTCCTGGCGCGGGCGCTGAGCGGCCCGGCGATGATCGGCGTCCGCGGCTACGACCCGCAGGTCCAGAGCCTCGACCCGGACGACGCGGTCCGCGCCATGCTGCTCGCGATCCGCGGCGCGCTTCCGGGCGGGGTCTACAACGTCGCGCCGGACGACTCCCTGGCGGCCAGCGAGGCCGCCCGGCTGGCGGGTCGCCGGCGCGTCGAGGTGCCGGAGTCGGCCGCGTTCGCGGTCGGGGAGCGGCTCGCCTCCATGGGCGTGACCATCACCACGCCGGGTGAGCTGAACTACCACATGCACCCGTGGGTGCTTGGCAACCGGAAGCTCCGCGAGGCTGGCTGGGCGCCGACGAAGTCGGCCAGGCAGGCGATCGTCGAAGCTGGCCGGGCCCTGCCCGAGGGCGTGCGGCTCGGCCGCGTGCAAGTCCGGCGCGGGGACGTGGTCCGTGGCGCCGCCGCGGCCATGGCCTTCGTCGCCGCCCTGGCCGCCCTGGTGCGCCGCAGGGGAGGGAGGGCGTGACCAGGGGATGAGCCGGGCACTCGCCATCGACCTCGGCACCGCCAACACACTGGTGTACGTGCGAGGCAGGGGCATCCAGCTGCGGCAGCCGACGGTGATGGCCCTGGACGAGAGCACCGGTGTGATCCTCGCACTCGGCGACGACGCCTACGCGATGATCGGCCGCACGCCGAGCCACATCGTCTCCGTGCGGCCGCTGCGGGGCGGAGCGATCTCGGACTTCGAAACCACCTCGCGGATGATTCGCATGCTGATCCAGCGCGCCAGTCGCGGCAGGGTCAGCAAGCCCAAGGTGATCGTCTGCGTCCCCTCGGCGATCACCCAGGTCGAGCGCAAGGCGGTGCGGGAGGCCACGCTGCATGCCGGCGCGCGGCTCGCCTACCTGATCGAGGAGCCGATGGCCGCGGCGCTCGGCGCCGGCCTGCCGGTCCAGGAGCCGTCCGGCAACCTGATCGTGGACGTCGGCGGCGGCACCACCGAAGTGGCCTGCATCTCGCTCGGCGGGGTCGTCGCCTCCAAGTCGCTGCGGATCGCGGGCTTCGACTTGGACGCCGCCATCGTCCACTACCTCCGGCGCGAGTACGCCATCACCATCGGCGAGCGCACCGCCGAGAACGTCAAGATCGCCATCGGCTCGGCCGTGCCCATGCCTGGTGAGCAGGACAAGTTCGAGGTGCGCGGCCGTGAGCTGGCGACCGGCCTGCCCAAGACGGTCGCGCTCAGCGCCGGCGAGGCGCGCGAGGCGCTCGAGGAGCCGGTCTCGCAGATCGTGCAGGCGGTGCTCGACACCCTCTCCGAAGCCCCTCCGGAGCTGGCCAATGACGTGATCGACAAGGGCGTCTTCCTGACCGGGGGATCGGGCATGCTGCGCGGCCTGGCCGAACGCATCGCGCAGGCGGCTGAGGTCCCGGTCCGCCGTGTCGATACTCCCCTGGAGTGCGTCGCGCTCGGGGCCGGCCGGGTGATCGAGTCGTTCGACGACCTCGGACCGCTGTTCGTCGATTCTCAGGCCGACTTGTAAGAAAATGGACGCGGGCGCACAGCGCCCGGGGTCACTGGCCGGTACGAGGCCGCTTGGCGTAGAGGAGGTCGCGTGCGGCAGCGGATGACCGCGGGCGTTGGAGCCATTGCCCTGGTTCTGGTCGTACTCGCCCTGAACTTCTACCAGATGCCGGTGGTGGCGCTGTCGCCCGGACCGGCCGAGGACGTGCTCAGCCGCGTCAAGGTCCAGGGCGGCGCCCAGGTCTACGACTCCAGGGGGAAGCTCTACCTGACCTCTGTGGGGATCGATTCGGACGTGCGTTTCTTCGAGGCGATCCTCGACCTCGCCAACCGCGACGTGCAGCTGCGCCCGCGCAGCGAGGTCTACCCGCAGGGCGAGAGCACCCAGCAGGTGAACCAGCAGAACGCGGCCGACATGGACGAGTCCAAGGTGCTGGCAGCCGTGGTGGCCCTGCGCCTGCTGGGACATCGCGTCGACCCGAGCGCGGTCGACGTCGCCGACGTGCGTCCCGGCGCACCCGCCGACGGCAAGCTCCGAATCGGCGACCGGCTGGTCAGCGCGGACGGGCGGGCGGTGACCAGCATCGACCAGCTCCAGAAGGTGATCACCAGCCACCGCCCCGGCGACACGCTGGCGTTCGGAGTGCGGCGCGGCGACGCCGAGGTGCCGGTCAAGGTCCGGGTCGGGCTGGACGGCGGGCAGCCGCGCATCGGCGTGGTGCTGCGCGAGGAGTACGGCAAGCTTCCGATCCCCATCACCATCGACACCGAGAACATCGGCGGTCCCTCGGCGGGGCTGATGTTCGCGCTCTCGATCTACGACCGGCTCACCCCCGGCGACCTGACCGGCGGCAGGCGGATCGCCGGCACCGGCCAGATCACCGAGGACGGCACCGTGGTCCCGATCGGCGGCGTGGCCGAGAAGATCGTCGCGGCCAGGAGGCAGGGCGCGACCGTGTTCCTGCTGCCGCGCGACAACTGCAACGAGGCCAAGGCCCATCCGCCCCGGGGCATCCGGCTGGTGCCCGTGTCCAAGGTCAGCGACGCGCTCGCCTATCTCGAAGCCAAACCTGGCGTCCCGGTCCCTCACTGTTGAGCCAGGTTCGGGCGGTGCGAGGGGGTTGTGGATAGCTTCAGCCGAACTCTGAGCGCCGTGCTAGGGTCTGATCAGGGCCAGCTGGCGTGAAGCGGCTGGCCAGAGCTGATTTGCGCGCGCTCGCCCTCGAATGAAAGGCCCCTCACTTGGTCGCAGCTCGCCGCCCTCCACGCCGCTGGACGCTCGCGGTCCTGCTGCTCGCGTTCGTTCTGCTGGCCGCGATCGGAAGCCTCTCGAGCTTCTACACCGACCTCCTCTGGTTCCGTGAGGTCGACAAGACCAGCATCTTCTGGGGTCAGATCCGCGCCAAGGTCACGCTCGGGCTGCTGGCCGGGATCGGCAGCGGGCTGGTCGTCGGCATCAACCTGTGGCTCGTCGAACGGCTCGCGCCGCGTTTCAGCGGCAGCCAGGTCGGCCGCCCGCAGGAACGCGTCCAGCAGGTGCTCGGCCCCTACGTGCGGCCACTCCGGATCGGGGTGGCCGCCTTCCTCGGTCTGGTGGTCGGGCTCCAGGCGTCGTCCGCGTGGCAGACCTTCCTGCTGTGGCGGAACTCGGTTCCGTTCCACGACAAGGACCCGCAGTTCGGCAAGGACATCAGCTTCTACGTCTTCCGGCTGCCGTTCCTCCAGGCGATCTTCGGCTGGCTGTTCACCACACTCGTCCTGGCGCTGCTGCTGTCGGCGGCCGGCCACTACCTGCTCGGCGGCATCCGCCCGCAGGCGCAGTCCAACCGCATCGCCGGTGCGACGCAGTCGCACCTCACGATGCTGCTCGGCCTGATCGTGGCGCTCAAGGCATGGGGCTACTGGCTGAACAAGTACGAGCTGGTCCACTCGACGCGCGGCGCCGTCACAGGCGCCACCAACACCGACGTGAAGGTCCAGATCCCGGCCTTCGAGGTGCTGTTCTGGGTGGCGCTCATCTGCGCGCTGGCGTTCTTCTGGGGCATGCGGACGCGCGGCATCGCGGTGCCGCTGTTCAGCATCGTCCTGCTCGCCGGCGTGTCGGTGATCATCGGCGGGATCACCCCTGCGTTGTTCCAGCGCTTCCGGGTCGCGCCCCAGGAGCTCCAGCGCGAGCGGCCCTACATCCAGCGGAACATCGACGCGACCCGCAAGGCGTTCGGGCTCGACCAGATACGAACACAACCCTTCGAGGACGGCGCGAACCTGAACGCCGACGACGTGACCGCCAACCGGGCGACCATCGACAACATCCGTCTCTGGGACCCCGAGGTCCTCAAGCCGTCCATCAAGAACCTTCAGGCGATCGCGCAGTACTACTCGTTCAGCGACGTCGACGTCGACCGCTACCCGGTCGACGGCCAGCTCCGCCAGGTGATGGTCTCGGTCCGCGAGGTGGATCCGACCCTGCTCCCGGCGGCCGCCAAGACCTGGCAGAACCTGCACCTCGCCTACACCCACGGCTATGGCGTGGTGGCGACCCAGGTCAACACCGCGGCCAAGCAGGGCCAGCCGGACTTCATCGTCTCCGACTTCGACCAGTCGAACGCCAAGATCCCGGTGACCCAGCCGCGGGTCTACTTCGGCGAGCCGCCGGAAACGGGGCCCGACTACGTGGTGGTCGACACCAAGCAGCCCGAGGTCGACCGCCCGAACCCGGGCGGGAACGACACGCAGACCTTCAACTATGACGGCGACGGCGGCGTCCAGCTCTCGAGCATGGCGCGGCGGCTCGCCTTCGCGCTGCGGTTCCGCGACGTGAACCTGTTGCTGTCGGGCAACGTCACCTCGCAGTCGCGGCTGATGTTCAACCGCGACATTCGCGAGCGGGTCGAAAAGGTCGCGCCTTTCCTCCAGTGGGACGGCGACCCGTACGCGGTGGTCGTCGACGGCCGCATCATGTTCGTCCGCGACGGCTACACCACCAGCAACGACTACCCCTACGTGCAGCGCATCGACTTCGCCGACGCCGCCCGCCACGACGCCTCGACCGGCGGCGGCGTGAAGGGCTCGGGCAACTACATCCGCAACTCGGTCAAGGCCGTGGTCGACGCCTACACCGGCAAGGTCACGCTGTACGCGTTCGACGAGTCCGACCCGGTGCTCCAGACCTGGCGCAAGGCCTTCCCGAACCTGTTCGCCCCCAAGGCGAGCATGCCGGCCAGCCTGCTGCCGCACCTGCGCTACCCCGAGGACCTCTACTCGATCCAGACCGACCGGTACACGCTCTACCACCTCAACACCGCGGACGAGCTGTACTCGCGCAAGGACCTCTGGGCGCTGCCCGAGGACCGCTCGGGCGAGATCCAGCAGGCGCGGGACCAGGGGCCGGTCGCGCCCGGTTCGCTGGCGCCGCCGTCCAACGCCAGCAAGATGCGGCCCTACTACCTGCTGACGCGGCTGCCCGGCCAGTCGCAGCCGAAGTTCTCGCTGGTGATGCCGTTCACACCGAACAACAAACAGAACATGGTCGCCTACATGGCGGCCAGCTCGGACCCGGACGACTACGGGCAGCTCTCGCTGTTCAGCCTCGACCCGTCGCGCACGATCGACGGGCCCACCCAAGTGAATTCGAGAATTCTTGCCAACACGCGGGTGGCGTCGGAGCTGTCACTGCTGAACCAGCAGGGCTCCAAGGTGATCCTCGGGAACCTGCTGATCGTGCCGGTGAAGGACTCGCTGCTGTACGTGCAGCCGATCTTCGTGCAGAGCGCCGGGACCAGCCAGAGCGCGTCGGTCAATACCATCCCGCTGCTCGAGAAGGTCGCGGTCGTGCTCAACACCGACGTCGGCTACGCGGAGACGCTGTCCGGCGCGATCTCAGAGGTGGTGACCGGCCAGCCGGCGCCCACCCAACCGCCAGTCAACCAGCCGCCACAGACGCCGCCCAACGCGTCGTCGACGGTCCAGCAGCTCCTGGAGCAGGCCAACCAGGAGTACCAGGCCGCCCAGACAGCCCTCAAGAACGGCGACCTCGCCAGCTACCAGCAGCACGTCAACGAGATGGGCAAGCTGCTTGGCCAGGCGCTCGGGTCGAGCAAGGGCAAGGCGCCGGCCACGACCACACCCGGCCGCTAGCCGGACGGGCGTCGCGAGGCCTTTGCGCCACCGCTCCCGCTGTGCTACCTTGCGCCAGCAACGACGCGGGGTGGAGCAGTCTGGTAGCTCGCTGGGCTCATAACCCAGAGGTCGAGGGTTCAAATCCCTCCCCCGCCACTACGAAGGGCCCGCGGACTCCGCGGGTCCTTCCCTTTTGCCCTCGGTGCGGGAGCCGACGACGTCGGTGGCCGAGTCGCCGGCGGCCCGGGACGCGTGGTCGAGCGGCAGCGGGGCGCCCCTGACCGGCAGCATGAGCGAATACACCGAGGTCGTGGCACAGATGAACAGGGTGGTGCGCCTGCGCCCGCCGAAGACGACGTTGGCAACCGTCTCGGGGAGCAGGATCTTGCCGATCAGCGTGCCGTCCGGCTCGATGCAGTGGACACCATCGCCGGCGCCGGCCCAGATGCGACCGTCGACGTCTAGCCGGAACCCGTCGAAGACGCCCGCGGTGCAGGTCGCCAGGACCTCGCCGCCCGAGAGCGCGCCATCGTCGCCGACCTCGAACAGCCGGATGTGGCCGGCGCGGCTGTCGGCGATGTAGAGGCGACGCTCGTCCGGCGAGAACGCCAGGCCGTTGGGCCGCTCGAAGTCGTCGGCAACCATCCGGACCTCGCCGCTGGCCGGGTCGACGCGATAGACGTTGCAGGCGCCGATCTCGCTCTCGGCCCGGTAGCCCTCGTAGTCGCTGTCGATCCCGTAGCTCGGGTCGGTGAACCAGACCGACCCGTCGGAGTGGACCACCACGTCGTTGGGGCTGTTGAGCCGCATGCCCCGGTAGCGCTCGGCGATCACCGTGACCGAGCCGTCGTGCTCGGTGCGGGTGACCCGCCGGTTGCCCTGCTCGCAGGTGACCAGGCGTCCCGAGCCGTCGAGGGTGTTGCCGTTGGCGTAGCCGGACGGCTCCCGGAAGGTGCCGACCGAGCCGGTGGTCTCATCCCATCGCAGCATCCGGTCGTTGGCGACGTCGCTCCAGACGAGGTACCGGCCGGCTGGCACGTACACCGGCCCCTCGGCCCAGCGGCACCCCGACCAGATCCGCCCCACCATGGCGTCCCCGCTCGCCAGTGGGCGGAAGCGGTCGTCGAACACGCGGTAGGCCTCGGCCACGCCATCGCCCCCCTCCGGCCGGCTCCCCGGGGACCGATCATCGCCGATCAGCGCCCCGGTGGCCGGCGTTGCGGACCTCTAGAATCCTCCTCTGTGAGCATCGACGGCATCATCGGGTCCACGGCGGTCCAGATCGCCGCCAGCGTCGAGGTGGCGGTCCGGCAGGGCCGCCTCGCGCCCGGCGACCGGCTCCCGACCATCCGCGGGCTGGCGGCAGAGCTCGGCGTGAGCCCGGCCACCGTCGCCGCCGCCTACGCGCGGCTCCGCGGCCGGGGGGTCGTCACCGCGCGGGGACGGAGCGGCACCGCGATCGCCCGCCGCCCACCCCTGCCGGTCCAGGTGGCCACACCGCCGCCGGGTGCCCGCGACCTGACCACCGGCTACGGCGACCCGGCGCTGCTGCCCGAGCTGGGCGGCGCGCTGGAGACGATCGATCGCCGGCACCGCCTCTACGGCGAGGACCCGGTGCTGCCCGAGCTGGCCGAGCTGGCGGACCGCCTGCTGCGGTCCGAGGGCGTGCCGGTGGGGCCGGTCGCGGTCGTCAACGGCTCGCTCGACGGGGTGGAGCGGATCCTGGCGGCGCACCTGCGGTCGGGCGACCGCGTGGCGGTCGAGGACCCTGGCTATCCTCCCGCGTTCGACCTCGCCCGCGCGCTCGGCCTGGCGCTCGACCCGGTCTCGGTCGACGACGACGGCCTCCACCCGGAGGCGCTGGACCGCGCACTGGAGCGAGGCGCCGCCGCGGTGATCACCTCGCTGCGCGCCCAGAACCCGACCGGCGCCGCCGCCTCCGCCGGCCGGCTGGCCGAGCTGCGGGCGGTCCTGGACCGGCACCCGGACGCGTTGCTGATCGAGGACGACCACGCCGGGCCGGTCGCCGGACCGGCGGGGGTGACCCTGGCGGCCGCCGGCAGGCCCCGGTGGGCGCACCTGCTCTCGGTCTCGAAGTGGCTCGGCCCGGACCTGCGCGTCGCGGTGCTGGCCGGCGACGCCACCACGGTGGCGAGGGTGCAGGGTCGGCAGCTGCTCGGGCCGGGCTGGGTCAGCCACCTGTCGCAGCGGCTGGTGGCCGCGCTGTGGTCGGCGCCGGACACGCCCGAGCTGTTGGAGCGCGCTCGGGAGACCTACGCGGCGCGTAGGAGCGCCCTGCGGCTCGCCCTGGCCGAGCTGGGCATCGGAAGCAGCGGGCGGTCTGGCATGAACGTCTGGATCCCCGTCACCGCCGAGACGGCCACCGTGCAGCGGATGCTCGAGAGCGGCTGGGCGGTCCGCGCCGGCGAGCCGTTCCGGCTCCGGTCGGGCCCCGGCATCCGCGTGACCACCGCCGCGCTCGACACCGGCCAGGCGCCCGAGGTCGCCGCCGCCATCGCCGCCACCCTCGAACCACCCCGCCGGACCCAGCTCACTTGAGGCAGGCTATTTATTTCTTGAGCTCGTAGCGCAGAAGTGCCACGCCGTTTTCGAACGAGGTGGCCTCGACCAGCTTCAGGTCTTGGCAATCCTCGAAAATGCGCGTCCCCTTGCCGCGTGACGCCGGGCAGACCAGCATCCGGATTTCGTCGACGGCGCCGGCGTCCAGCAGGAAGTGTATGAGCTTCAAGCTCCCCCACAGCCAGATGTCCTTGCCGCTCTGCTCCTTGAGCTCCCGGATGGTGGCGGCCGGGTCGCGCGTCACGGTCGCGGCGGGAAAGTCGCCCCAGGGGGCGTCATCCAGCTTCGACGAGGCGACGAACTTGGTGAGGTTGTTGAGCTTCTCGCCGTACTCGCGCTGCTCATCGGCGTACGGCCAGTAGCCCTTGGACTGGGCGTAGCTATTCGCGCCGAGAATCATCGTGTCGACCGAGTCGATGAACCCCATCACGCTTGCCTTGAACGCGGGGTTGGTGGTCTCGGAAAAGGGCTCCCCCGACACGAAGCTGAGCCCGCCGTCCTCCTCCTCCGCGGCGATGTTGTCGACGGTAACCCACTGCTGGACTATGAGTTTTCGCATGGATGATCTCTTCTCAGGTTCGGCTGTGCGTGTTCAGGCGCGCTGGCGTTCCCTCTGTTGCCGCATGAGCTCCTCGATGGCGGTGGGCAGGGTTGTCTCGAAGTCGATCAGCTTGGCCCAGGTCGGGGTCACCACGACTCGGACCATGCCGTCGTAGAGCGACCGCACGCCGGCCTCCCACTCGGCCCGTTGCCCGGGCGTCATCTCGTAGGTGCCGTTCCACTGGAAGTACTCCTCAGGGATGCCGTCGACGACGTCCAGCTCGGCCTGACCGCGGATGAGCAGGATCTTCGGCGGGTGCGCCTCGGTGTCGATGGTCAGGGCGACCGCGGGGTTGCGGCGCAACGCCGGCAGCTTCCGGGCGTTCTTCGCGGTGCACATGACGATTTCCGAGCCGTTCCAGACGAACCCGATCGGGATCGACCGGGGGGTGCCGTCGAGCCCGATGAAGGCCAGCCGGGTCAGGTCACGGGCCAGCAGTTCCTGGCTGAGTGGCTGGTTCAGGACCTCGTCGATAGCGCGCTGGTCCATGGGTCGGTCTCCTCCTCGGATTGACGGTGAATCTGTGCCCGGGCGCACGAAGGCGTCGTTCTCTCCGTGGATGGCTTGCGGGTCAGTTGTAGTACCGGCGGGCGCTCGAGCCGACCAGGGTAATGTCGGTGCCGTAGATGTGCAGGCTGATGGCGGTCTCGCCACCATTGTTCCGGATGCGGTGGATGTCACCCGGTGGCGCGAAGCCGCTGACCTCGCCTGGGTGGTTGTCCCGTTCACCGACGGGGTTGAGCGCCTCGTCGAACAGTTCTTCGTGCTCGGTGCCCGCCAGCACGCCAACGACGCACCAGGTGATGTGGTCGTGGATCCGCGTGCTCTGCCCGGGGCGCCAGACCAGTCCGAGGATGGAGAACGTCCCGTCGGGCTCGGCGTGCAGCACGTGGCCGGCGGGTCGGTGGGGATCACCGCGACGCTGGTCAGGGGTCAGGATGTCGGGGTCGGGCAGGTGCGCGCGCAGCTGGTCGGCGACCAGTTGCGCGGTGTGCGCCCAGCCGGCTCGCACATCGATCGCCTGGCGCACCGCCGCGACGAGATCGGTGAGCGCCGGCCCGGCGGCCGAGACGGCGAGGTGGTGGGCGGGCGAGGCGGTTGTCATGGCCGCGTCCTCCTTCACGAGCGGGTTCGTCCCGCTCAGCGTCCCGCCAGAAGGACTCATTCGTCTAATGACAATAATTTGGCCTACTCATGTGTACTCTTGATGAATGCTGGATATCGTGCGGCTACGGGTCCTCGCGGCGATCGCCGCGCACGGCTCGGTCACCAAGGCCGCCAAGCAACTGAACTACTCCCAGCCAGCCGTCAGTCACCACCTGGCCCGGCTGGAGGCCGAGACCGGCGCCCAACTCGTCCAGCGGATCGGCCGGGGCATCCGGCTCACGCCGGAGGGCGAGCACCTGGCACGCCGCGCCACCGAGATCGTCGGCCGGGTCGACAACGCCGCAGCCGAACTGTCCGCGATGGTGGGCCTGCGAACCGGCCGAGTCCGGGTCGCCGGCTTCCAATCGGCGCTCGCCGCCCTGATCCCGCACGCCGCAGCGACCCTGCGCCGCGAGCACCCCGGCATCGAACTGCACCTGACCGACGCCCACCCACAGGTGGCATGCAACCTGCTGCGGGCCGGGCAGGTCGACGCCGCCGTCATCTTCCGCTACGACGACACCACACCGGATGACATCCGCGCCACCCACCTGTTCGACGACCCGATGTACCTGCTCAGCCTCGAACCCGGCCAGGCGCTGGCCGACCACCGCGACTCGGCCTGGATCGCCGGCTGCGAACACTGCCGTCGCGAGTTCGTCGAGGCATGCGACAAGGCCGGCTTCAGCCCGCACATCGCCTACACCAGCGACGACGTCATCGTCGAACAAGCCCTCGTCGCGGCGGGCATGGGCGTGACCACCATGCCCGGGCTGGCCCTACGCACCCACCGGGCCCCCGGAATCCAGGCCACCGCACTGCGCGACTTCCGGCGACGCGTCTACCTGGCCACCTACGGCCACCCACCGGATCCCCCCGCGACCACGGCCTTCATCACCGCGCTGCACCACGCCGTCCAGCAGACCCAACCCGACGAGCCGACCCCACCCACGACGCGCCCCCGCACCCGACGAACCTCAACGAAGCGACAGAAGCCCCATTGAGTCCACAACGTAACTCCGGACGTCCGCTGACCGAGCCGGCGCCAAGCCCGGGTGGAATTCATGCGTCAGATGTAATTCCACCCGGAGCCGTCCACACCCACGTTTTGGTGCGCGGGTGGGCGGGCAAGTCTGTTTCGTGCCGGGTTGCTGGGATCGCCGAGGAGACCGCAAACCCGGGCGGCCGGTCAGTGACAAAGGAGCCCGACATGCTCGCAAGCATCATCGCCCTCGCGATCATGGGACTGATCGTCGGTGTCCTGGCCAAATGGCTCGTTCCCGGCCGTGACCCGGGCGGTATCGTGGTCACCGCGATCATCGGTGTGCTCGGCGCCTTCCTTGGTGCCTTCCTCGCCTCGGAGGTCCTGCACCGCTCCGGGCACCTCGGCTTCAACCTCTACACGTTCGTGGTCGGGCTGGTCGGGTCGGTGATCCTGCTGGTCATCTACCACGCGGTCAACGGCGGCTTCCGCGGCCGGCGCTACCGCCGGTCGAGCGGGTACCGGTCCAGGTACCGATCGCGCTACCCGCGAAGGCGGCGTCGCCGGCTGATCTGACGGACCGAGCCGGGCCGCCGCCCGCTCGTTCTGAGCAGGGCCGCCGCCCGGCCGGTCCCCTCCAGCACCGCCCTTCCTCGTCCGTCGCACGGCTCCGCCGGCGCCGCACGGCCCAGCCGGGCGGCGAGGTCCTGACCCCCATCCCCGGATGTCCCGCGCAATCCTTTGCCGGGGACTATGGTTTTTCCTGTATGGAACAAGGTCAGGGTTTGCGCGCCCGGGTGGCGTTCCTGGCTGGGGCGGCGGCGATGCTGGTGCCGACCGCGCTGCTGGGAGTGGCGCATCTGGTGCAGGCCAACATCCCGTTCCCGGCACTCGGTCTGGCGCAGCGTGTCGTCGAGGTGATCCCGGGGGCGGTCTCGGTCTACTTCATCGAGCGGCTCGGCCATTGGGCGCTGCGGCTGTTCGCGACCGGCTTCACCGTCGGCAGCGTGCTGGTCGGCGGGGTGGCGGGGATCCTCGTGGCCAGGGTGCCGTTGCGCCGGCGCCTGATCGCCGCGTTCGCGGCCGCGGCGGTGCTGGCGGCCATTGCCCTGGGCGGCTACCGGTCGCAGCCGGGAGCGCCGTCGCTGACCACCTACGCCGCCGTGCTGGCGGTGGCCGGCGTGCTGTTCGCCCTCTCGCTGCGGGGCTCGCTGGAACGGCTGGAGCGCGACCAGGCGCCGCCACGGGCACGCGGCCTCGGGCGCACCCGGCGCGAGGTGCTCCGGGCGGGCGTCGGGGCGCTCGGCCTGCTCGCCGTCGGCCTGGCGTTCCGGCGGCTCTCGGGCGGCGGGCTCGGCGACCGCGGCGGCAACGCGCTGGTGCGGCCCTCGGGCGCCGCGCCGCTGCGGACCGCCAGCGTCCCGCCCGACCCGCCGGAGGACGCGCCCTTCCGGTCGATCGCGGGCCTCTCCCCCGAGATCACCTCCAACCACAGCCACTACGTCGTCGACACGTCGATCATCGACCCCGACGTCGACCCGACGTCGTGGAAGCTCCGTGTCGGCGGGATGGTCCCCAAGCCGTACACGATCGGCTACAACGAGCTGCTGTCGATGCCGGCGTTCGAGCAGATCGTCACCATGCAGTGCATCTCCAACGAGGTCGGCGGGAACCTGGTCGGCACCGCCAAGTGGACCGGCGTGCCGCTGGCCGCGCTGCTCGACCGGGCCGGCGGCGTGCCGGCGAAGGCGGTCCGGGTGGTGTTCCACGCGGTCGGCGGCTACACCGACTCGCTGCCGGTCGCCAAGGCCACCGACGGCATGACCGTGGTCGCCTACGGCATGAACGGCCGCACCCTGCCCCGCGCCCACGGCTACCCGGTCCGGATCATCGCGCCGGGCATCTACGGCATGAAGAGCGTCAAGTGGCTCGACCGCATCGAGGTCGTGGACTACGACTTCAAGGGCTACTGGGCGGCGGGCGCCGGCTGGGACAACATCGCGATCATCAAGACCGCCAGCCGCATCGACGTGCCGGCGGAGCTCACGGCGGTCAAGGGGGACACGATGGTCGCGGGCGTGGCGTGGGCGGGGGAGCGCGGCATCCAGCGCGTCGAGGTGTCGTTCGACGGCGGGCGCACGTGGACGGCGGCGACCCTGCGCCGCAAGCTCTCGCGTACCGGCTGGCGGCAGTGGCGCGTGCCCTGGCGCCCGACAAGCTCGGGCAAGACGGACGTCATGGTCCGCGCGGTGGACGGTCAGGGTCAGCTCCAGATCCAGACCGCCGCCCCGCCCTTCCCGAGCGGCTCGTCGGGGTATCAGCGCGTCGAGGTCGTGACCGGCAACGACTGAGCCGGCGTGGCCGGTGCCGGGACCGGCGCCCGGACCGGCGTGGCCGGCGCCCGGACCGGCGCGGGCGGGCACGCGCCAATCGGGTGAGCTGGGAATGCGCGCCCGGTCAGGGGCTGTTCTTGGGGGTGTAGCACCCGAGCATGAGCCCTGAGCCGACAACACGAGGTATCTACTTGCAGACGTCCATCCGCCCGGATTCACCGGTCAACGCGCTAGCGTGGTCCTGCTATCCTGCGCAGGAACATTGGCCGGCGCTCCGCCTGGATGCAGGCATACCGCCAGTGGCGCTAGCGTCGTCGCTGCCGCGACTGGATCAACGGGAAGGACCCCGGTTGCAACCATCTGCCCGAGAGGTTGGCCAGCAGGACGGGCGGGAGGCCATCCCGCCGCAGTCCGGCCAACCCGAGAGCAGGCCGGCGCCGGACACCGGTCGCAGAGCTCCCGCGGACGAGACTCCGGAGGAGCGCCAGCGGCGCTTCACCGAGTCGGCGATCCCGTTGCTGGACACCATCTACGCCGGTGCGCTGCGCCTGACCCGTAACCCCGCTGACGCGGAGGACCTGGTCCAGGAGACCTTCCTGCGCGCCTACAACGCCTTCCACCAGTTCGAGCCGGGCACGAACCTGAAGGCCTGGCTCTACCGGATCCTGACCAACGCCTACATCAACACCTACAGAAAGCAACAGCGCGAGCCGCAGTCGGTATCCACGGATGACGTCGACGACTTCTCGCTCTACCAGCGCATCGCCAACGCCGACGGTGGTGGCTCGGAATCGCCCGAGGAAGTGCTCCTCGAGCGCATCCCCGAGGCCGAGGTGCGTGAGGCGCTCGACGCGCTGCCCGAGCAGTTCCGCATGGCGGTGCTGCTCGCCGATGTCGAGGGATTCTCCTACAAGGAGATCGCCGACATCATGGACACCTCGATCGGTACGGTGATGTCTCGGCTGCATCGCGGCCGCCGCCAGCTCCAGAAGCGACTTTGGGAGTTCGCGTCGGACCGCGGGCTGCTCGAGGAGGGACAGCAATGGGTTCGCCCGAAGTAGGCGGCTGCGACGATCTGCGTCGCCACCTCTGGCTCTACCTCGACAAGGAGACCGACCCGCCGACCTGCGCGGAACTGGAGGCGCACATGGACGAGTGCGCGCATTGCCGCCGCATGGTCGAGTTCGATCAGCGCTTCAAGCAACTGGTGCGCCGCTGCGCCGACGAGCCGGTCCCGCAGACCGTCGTCGAGACGCTCCGCACACGGGTCGAGGCGGTCATCCGCATCCGCCGCCCCTCCGGCGCCTGAGCAGCTCCCGCGGCCGCGTGTCGGGCTGAGCGCTCCGGCGCGGCGGGAACATGCGACCGGCAGGCTCGCCTTGAAACCCTCTTGATGCGAGCGCGCGTATAGATATGAGCGAGGATGGGGAATCGCCGCCGAGGCAAGCCGGTTCCTCGTGATATGTGGGTCCCATCGGACGATGGGAAGGACGGTGAGATTTCGTGCGATCCGAGAACGTTAAGGGCCAGCGGCCTGGGAATGATCCACCCCCCTCGAAGGTGGAGCGGGTCGGGCGCGTCTGCCGTGAGGCGGACTGCGATACCCGGCTGTCGATCTACAACAAGAGCGGTTTCTGCTGGCAGCACCAGCCGCTCATCTTCCCCAACTACCGAGGCAAGCGTCTGGCCAGCTCGTGAGTCCGCCGAGCAAACGAACAAGGACGCGCAAACGGCCGGCCCACGCAGGGCCGGCCGTTTCACGTGAAACAGAAGATGGTCAGCTCTTGGTCTTCTGGAAGACGCCGTCGATCTCCTCGATGAGCTCCAGCAGCTTCTGCGCGACCGCGGGATCGACCGAGTGCTTGGCTTCGCCGGCCTGCTTGGTGGCGCGCCAGAACAGGTCGTGCAGGTTCGGGAACTGCTCGAGGTGCTGCGGCTTGAAGTAGTCGGTCCAGAGGACCCACAGGTGATGCTTGACCAGCTCGCCCCGCTCCTCCTTGATGACCAGGGCACGAGTCCGGAAGACCTCGTCATCGCTGGCGTGGTACTTCTCGATGATCTTGGCCACCGACTCGGCCTCGATCCTGGCCTGAGCCGGGTCGTACACGCCGCACGGTAGATCGCAGTGGGCGTGGGCAACTCGGTCCGGCGAAAGCCACGCGGCCAAGCGCTTGACCATCATTGGCATCGTCCTTCCGTGCTCGTCGTGTGTGCGCAATCGACGGTACCACCGCGAGCTTTTGGCCGGCACGCGGTCAGATCCCGCATCATGCGTCAGTCACGAGAACACGGAAAGGCTGAAGATGCGTCCAGGAGCCAAGCGCCCGTTGGGGTTGGGCGCGCTCGGGTTGCTGGGAGCCCTCGTGCTGCTGACGGCCGCGGCGCGCCGGGCCCGCCTGGAGCCCATGCTCGTCCAGGGCGAGAGCATGCTGCCGACCCTGGCTCCTGGACAGCGCATCGCCGTCGGACCCCTTCGCCGGGCCCCGCGTCGGGGTGACGTGGTGGTGGTCCGCCGGCCGGAGCGCGAGGTCGTCAAGCGCGTGGTCGGCCTTCCGGGCGAGCACGTGCGACTGCTCGCCGGCCAGCTCGAGATCGATGGCCGCCCGGTCCCGGACCCCTACGCCGCCGCCGAGTCCCGGCCCACGCCCGCCGGCCCCGCCCACCCCGCCCACCCCACCGGCCCCGATGCGACCGCCTCGCCCGAGGGGGGCATCGCAGCGCCGGCGCCAACGCCGGACCTGGACCTGCGACTCGGCGCGGATGAGTTCGCGGTGCTGGGCGACCGGCGGGACCGCTCGACCGACAGCCGCTCATTCGGGCCGGTGCGGCGCAACGATCTCATCGCAATCGTGCGATTCGCCTATTGGCCCCCACGTCGGATGCGTCCGCCGAAGTAGGATGCCGGAGATCTCGACAAGAGAGGAGCGGGGGTTGCTCGTCGTCGTGGCCGGTGGCGCCGGGTTTCTCGGCGCGAACCTCGTCGACCGGCTCCAGGCCGAGGGCGACGAGATCGTCGTGGTCGATGACCTCTCTCACGGCAGCCTGGCGAACCTGACCGAGGCCAGGCGGCGGGGCGGCGTCCGCTTCCACCGCATGGACGTGACCCAGGGCGGCCTCTCAGTGCTCGCGGAGCGCATCCGCGCCGACGCCTGGGTGCACATGGCGATGCCCGCCGACCCGGTTCGTGCATGGACGCAGCCGTCCAACGACGCGCGGATGGTGGCCACCGGCGTGGTCGAGGTCCTCGAGGCCGCGGCCGCGGGCGGTGCCAAGGTGGTGCTCGCCTCATCCGGCGCCTACCTCTACCCGAGCCAGCTCACCGGCACCACCAAGCCGGACGACCGCCCGGGACCGGTGCACCCGCTCGGCGCCGGGCGACTGGCGCTGGAGGCCTACGCCAACGCGTACGCGGCCCGCGGCCTCGACGTCGCCGTGATGCTGTTCGGCACCGTCTACGGACCGCGCCAGGACGCGCTTGGGCCGAGCCTGGTGGCCAGGACGGCATGGTCGATGCTCCAGGGCCACGCGCCCCGGGTGGAGGGCGACGGCCGCCAGGAACGGGACTTCCTGTTCGTCGACGACGCGGTCGACGCGCTGGCCAGGGCGGTCCACACGGACGCCAACGGCCGCATGCTGGTGGGCACCGGCAGCGCGACCTCGGTGCTCGGCGTCGTCGAGCAGCTCGCGACCATGCTCGGATGGTCCGGCGAGCCGGAGTGGTCGCCGGCGCGGCCCGGCGACCCACGGCGCTGTGCGCTCGACCCCGGCAGGGCCGGAAAGATACTCGGCTGGCAGCCCTGGACCCGCCTCGACGAGGGGCTGGCGATCATGGGCGATTGGCTCAAAGCTCGGCTACCCGGGAGGAATCGCTGACCACTTCTTTGTCCCCCGGGCACCACGGTTTGCTTGTACTGCTCTCAGGGGCGTTGACCTGCGGACCTGCAGAAACAACGTAGAGAATTGGCAGTAGGTAGCATCCGAGCTGAAACGGCCCAACCGGGCTATGGCAGGCTCAAGGTCCGCTACCAATAATCGCCGTGTTCGTACTGCTCATTGCAGGACGATCGACAGGGCCGTCTCCGCCGCACGTCCCAACTGTCGTTTCGAACGAACACCCCGGTCCATTCCGGGCTGGCCCGGAAGCGAGGGTTCAGGGCTGGCTCTGGACACGAGAAGGGACGTACCGTGGCAATCGCCCGCAAGGCTAACAAGATCGAAGCTCCCGCGTATCTGCGCACGGCCGAGGTGGCGGACATCCTCCACGTGTCGCCGAAGACAGTGTCACGCTGGGCGAAGGAAGGAAAGCTGCCGTTCCTCAAGACGCTGGGCGGCCACCGTCGCTACCCGGAGGCGAAGATCCGCGAGCTGGCCAGCGACCTCCGCGAAGAGGTCATCGGCTAGCCGGCGCGAGCTGAGCGCTTAGTCCGCCCACGTCGACCAGGGGACCGTCCGGGCCTTTGGCGCGTGGGCGGCTGCGTCTTCCTCCTCGGAGCCTCGGGCCGTCCCCATCACCAGCGCCTGGACCAGCAGGAACAGGCCCGCGAGCTCGGCGATGTCGCCGAAGCTGACGGTCGCGCGCAGCGGGCGTACTGCCAGCCGGTCTCCGAGCAGCGACAGGCGGGTCCCGGGACCGTCGAGCACGTGCTCGGCGTCGGGCCGGTGCTCGAGCGGCCGCTCGACCGCGACCCCGGCGCGCTCCAGGGTGGAGACGGGCACCGGCACGCCCAGGTTCAGCACCAGCACCAGCAGGTTCGCCAGCAGCCCGAGGGCCAGCAGCGGCACGCCCGGCAGCCTGCCGTTGGCGCGCGCCACCCCCAGCAGCCCGACCAGGGCGGCGCCCAGCAGCAGCGCGCCCACACCCCTCGGGATCCCTACCGACCGCAGCGCCAGCCCCCCGACCAGCGCCTGCACGGCAACGCAGACGAGGCCGACCGGCCTGGCCTGGAGCCGGGTCTCGAGCAGGGTGCGGGGCTTGCCGCCGCGGATCGCGCCGGCGGCCAGACCGGCCAGCATCACAAGGACGAACAGCGCCAGGGTGCCGAGGCCGCTCATCTACTCGACGATCCCGTGCTTGAGCGCGACCGCGACCGCGCGGGTGCGGTCCGAGACGCCGAGCTTGGTGAAGATCCGCTCGAGGTAGGTCTTCACGGTCTGTGGCGAGATGTGCAGCGCGTCGGCCACTTCGCGGTTGGTGTTGCCGTAGGCGATCATCTGGAGGACCTCGACTTCTCGTACCGACAGCGAGGCGACCGTCTGCTCGCCACGGGTGAGCTGCCGGATCTCCTCGATGAACTGGCGGGTGAGGTTGGGGTGGATCACGGCGCTGCCCTGCGCCGCCAGGTGGACGGCCCGTCCGAGCTCGCCGGCGTCGATGTCCTTGAGCAGGTAGCCGACGGCGCCCGCCTGGATCGCCTCGCCGACGCGGGCCTGGGTCTCCTCGACGGTCAGGATCACCACCCTGGTGGAGGGTACTTCGCGCATGATCTGCTCGGTGGCGCGGATGCCGCCGAGCCTTGGCATGCGGACGTCCATCAGCACCACGTCGGGCTTGACGGATGCGGCGAGGCCCACCGCCTCGTGGCCGTCCGAGGCCTCGGCGACCACCTTGAGGGTCGGATCCATGGCCAACGCCGCCTTGATCCCGTCACGGGTCAGCGGATGATCGTCGGCTATCAGGATGCGAACGGCGTCGCCCATGCGTCCCTTCGAAAGGATCGGCGTCCCGCTCCTCGATTTCGGAACGGGGCCATGTCCGAGGAATCCGGCTCAACCCAGGTGGCCCCCATGCCGTAGGGATCGTACCAGTTCCACTGGATGGAAAGAATAACGCGATCCGGACGGTACGCTCAACCCCAACATGGTCGGGCCTGGCTCGTGGCCAGGCCCTGTGATCCCACATTCAGTTGTGCATCCAAGCGGTGCGACGAGAAACGGTACGGAATCTGAGTCTCGTCAGGCGATACGCACGCGCCGCCGCTGACCGCGACGCAATGCCCGACGCTCCTCCTCGGAGAGGCCTCCCCAGACGCCCGCGTCCTGGGCGGTGTCCAGTGCCCACTGCAAGCACTCTTCACGGACCGGGCAAAGCGCGCAGATGGCCTTGGCCGCCTGCACCTGGGCCTCCGCCGGCCCTGTGGTGCCGACCGGGAAGAAGAGTTCCGGGTCCACGTCTCGGCAGCGGGCACGATGGCGCCAATCCATTGACAATCCTCACTTTCTCGTGCAAAGCCCTGGGGGAAGGGCAAGTGCTCGAAGGTCCGTGAAGGGATCCAATAGCGCGGTCCCATCACGAGAGCGCGGTGAGTCTAAGACAGCCATTCCCCAAAGGGAAGATCCCAATTCTTGTTCACGGCAAACTTTCCTTGGAGAACCCCCTGCTCGCGGGGCCTTGAGCGGCGCTGACGATGGGCCTGGAAGGGACGTGCGGAACGCGCGAGGCCCGGCGAAAAGTGCAAATAACCCCACGGCTTGCGTAGTCTGGACCAGTGATTGTCGGGGGGCCCGGGTTTTTCTCGTGAGAAGTACGCAGTCAGAAGTCATGACGGCTTGTATCGGTCAGGCTGCTGGTTTGCCAGACGCTTCCGAGCCGGGAATCCTGCTTCCCGACACTGCCGTTTGCGGCTGGCTCGCCGTCCGCCAAAGGAGGTCACCGCTGCTGCGCATCCTCGGCCACCGGGCGCCCGTCTGGTCGCCCCCGAGAACACGCTGCCCGCGTTCCGGGCCGCGATCGCCGAGGGCGCCGACGGCGTGGAGCTGGACATCCGCCGCACCGCCGACCAGGCGCTGGTGTGCCTGCACGACGCCGGGCTCGGCCGCACCACCAGCGGCCGCGGGCCGGTCCGCCAGCACACGCTCGCCGAGATCCGCGGGCTCGACGCGGGCACCTGGTTCCAGCGCAACGGCCACGCCAGGCACGGCGCCAGGGGAGCCCGCACCGGCAAGGTGAGCAAGGTCGGGAGGGCTGGCAAGGTCGGCAAGGTCGGCAAGCTCGGGAGGGTCGGCGAGGTCGGCGAGGTCGGTGGGGTCTGGCGCGGCGGCGAGCCGGGCGTGCGGGTGCCGACGCTGAGCGAGGCGCTCGACGCCATGCCCCGGCGGGCCCTGGTCGACGTCGAGGTGAAGTTCCGTGGCGAGGGCCCGGACGGGGCCGCCAGGGTCGCGGACCTGCTTGGCGAGGTCCTCGCCGGCCGTCCCGACCGGGACCGGATCCTGGTGTCGTCGTTCTCCCGCAAGCTGGCCGCCGCCGCGGTGCCCGCGCTCGGCGGCATCGAGGTGGGGCTGATCTCGTCGGCGCTGGTGCCGATTGGGCGCGCGCTCCGGGCCGCCGAGGAGTGCGGCTGCACGGTGCTGGCCGTGCAGGCGCCGGCGTTCTTCGGGCCCATGGGCAAGCTCGCCGCCGCCCGCGCGCTCGACGCCGGCCTGCACCTGCTCGCCTGGACGGTCGACGACGCCGAGACCGCGCGGCGCCTGGCGGACCTCGGGGTCGAGGTGATCGTCAGCGACCGGCCGGGGCAGCTGCGCCGCATGCTCGACGCCGGCGGGAAACCGAGCGGGCTGGACAGCGCGGGCTAGACGATCCGCCTGGGCATGGCCGGCTCGGGCGCGACCACGGTGAGCGCGCCCTTCCTCGACTCGAACGCGACCCTGGTGGTGTCGCCGAGGTACTCGCCGTCGAGCTGGAAGGCGAGCGGGACGTCGGTCTCGAGCACGAACTCGCGCTCGTCGTGCAGCACCGGGAACCTCGGGTAGGTCGCGCGCGGACGGGGCGAGAGCATGCCGGTCAGCGCGCGGGTGATCGCCGCCGCGGACATGGTCTGCCCGACCAGGACGTCCAGGCCGCCCTCCCAGGTCGCGCGGGGCGTCGGGCGGAAGGGCCGGTGCCCCAGGTAGCTGAACGGGTCCCCGTTGGAGACCAGCGCGAAGAAGCCGGTCAGCGACGCCTTGCCCGGCGCCCGCTGCACCTTCAGGTGGGGGTGCTCGCGGTCGTAGCTCAGGAACAGGGTCTTGAGGCCTGCGGCCACGTAGACAGGGTCGCCGTAGAGCTGGTGGGCGCGGCGGCGGCGTTCGACCTCGCGGACGATCGCGCCGTCCAGGCCGAGGCCGGCGCCGAAGGTGAACACGCGCCCGTTGGCGCTGCCCAGGGAGATCCGCCGCGTGGTGCCCTCGCGCAGCAGCTCCAGCAGGCGGTTGGCGGCACGGATCGGATCGGTCGGCAGGCCGAGCCCGCGGGCGAACACGTTGGTCTTGCCGCCGCCGACCAGGCCGAGCGGCACCTCGCCGCCGGCGACGCCGTTGACCACCTCGTTGACGGTGCCGTCGCCGCCGAGCGCCACCACCACCTCGGCGCCGTCGGAGATCATCCGTCTGGCGAGCTCGCCGCCGTGCCCGGGCTGGCCGGTGAGCCGGACCTCGAGCTTGTGCTCGGCGGCGAGCGCCTCGGTCACGCGCCGCCGGACCCGCTCGGAGACCTTGGTCGCCAGCGGGTTCACGATCAGCGCGACCAGCATGAGGCTAGTCCGCTTCGTCGACGAGCAGGCGCTCCCGCAGCACGCCGAGGGTGCGGTTGAGCAGCCGGGACACGTGCATCTGGGAGATGCCGAGGCGCTCGGCGATCTGGGACTGGGTCATGCCCCGGAAGAAGCGCAGGTACAGGATGCGACGCTCGCGCTCGGGCAGTTCGGCGATGATCGGGCCGAGCGCGGCGCGGTACTCGAGCGCCTCGAGGCTGTCGTCCTCGGTGCCGATGTGGTCGCTCACCGAGGGAGTGTCCTCGCCGGCGGCCGGCGCGTCGAGCGAGACCACCGCGTAGGCGTTGGAGGTGTCGAGGCCCTCGAGGACCTCCTCCTCGGACAGGTGCATCTTCTTGGCGATCTCGGGGACGGTCGGGGAACGGCCGATCTCCTGCGACAGCTCGGCGATCACCTTGGTGAGCGAGAGGTTCAGCTCCTGGAGCCGGCGCGGTACGCGCACCGCCCAGCCCTTGTCGCGGAAGTGCCGCTTCAGCTCGCCGACGATCGTCGGGGTCGCGTAGGTCGAGAACTCCACCTCGCGATCGAGGTCGAAGCGATCGATCGCCTTCAGCAGCCCGATGGTCCCGACCTGCACCAGGTCCTCCAGCGGCTCGCCGCGGTTGCGGAAGCGGCGCGCCAGGTACTCGACCAGCGGCAGGTGGATCCCGACCAGCTCCTCGCGGATGGCCGGGTCGTTGGTCTCGGTGAAGCGCCGGAACAGGTCCCTGGCGTGGCCGCGGTCAGCGCTGCGGGACTGCTTGGCCGCCTCGGTGATGGTGTCGCGATCGGCGGCGGCGCCGTCCTCCTGGGACCTCCCACTCACCTGGAGCCACCGGTCTTGCGGAGCCGCAGCAGCAGGCGCCCGCCGTCGTTGTGCTCCACCACCTCGTCCGACAGCGCCTCGAGGATCTGCCACGCGAAGGTGTCTCGGGCAAGCGGGCCGCCCCGGTCCGGGGCGGCGACCGAGGCCTCGACGCACAGCTCGTTGCCGTCGAGGTGATAGTCGACGCTGAGCACGTCGGCGCTGCCGCGCCTGGCCATCAGCTGGGTGCAGGCCTCGTCGACGGCGATGCGGAGGTCGTCGATCTGGTCGTAGGTGAACTGGAGCTGGGCGGCCAGACCGGTGGCCGCTGCTCGCGCGACCGCCAGGTAGGCGCCCGACGCCGGGATCTCGAGGTGCACGGTCGAAGTAGCCATAGTCTGCGATTCTCGTACGTTGCGCGTGTGCTGCTCTGCCTGCGTGCGGAGGGATTCGAAGACTCCAAGGTATCCAATCGTGGCACATCTGGCCGTGCAAGCAGCAAGCCGGGCCACCCGCTATGGCTGGCTGGGGGTGTCGGCGGGCGCGCCGCGCCTTGCGCCCTGGGAAGCCCCGGCCCCGGCGCCGTCGTGGCCCGCCGAGCGGCCTGGCGCGGAGACGACCGGCGTGGCGCCCTCTGGCCCGGCACCGTTCGGCGTGGCGCCGTTTGGCATCACGCCAACCGGTATGGCGCCAACCGGTGTGACGCCGATCGGGGTGGCGCCAATCGGGGTGGTGCCGTCCGGGGTGGCGCCAATCGGTGTGGCGCCGTTCGGCCCGGCGCCGTTCGGGGACCCCGCCGCGGCCACGAAGCGGGGTTCGCCCGGGGTGTCGACCGTGAACGGCTCCCAGCGGTTCAGCACCGGCAGGCTGAGGCCGAGGACGGCAGCCAGGGCGGCGAGCGCCCCGGCGCCGACCAGGACGACCTCGGGGTGGACGGCCTGGACCACCAGGCCGCCGAAGGCGAACGAGAGCGGCAGGAACAGGAACGACCCGAACTGGTCCACCGAGCTGACCCTCCCGAGCAGCCGGTCGGGGACGTTCTGCTGGAGCCCGAGCGTCCACAGCAGCTCGCACAGCTCCTGCCCGAAGCCGAACGCGAGCCCGAGGATCACGCCGGCGACCACGCCCCGCGCGAGCCCGAAGCTGGTCAGGGCGAAGGCGAACAGCAGCAGGCCCCCGAACGCCGCGCGACCGGGGTGGCGCGGTGGTGGGGCCTGCGCGAGCAGCAGGGCGGCCAGGGCGGCGCCGGCGCCGATCGAGATCAGGATGGCGCCGTAGCCGCCGAGCTGGCCGAAGCGCTCGTGCGCGGCGCGGGGCAGCGCCAGCCGCTCGGCGGTGATGGTGCCGATGTTGACGATGCTGAACATCAGGATCACCCGGCCCAGCCAGCCGACCTTCCTGACGGTCGAGAAGCCCTCGGCCACCTGGGCGAGCACGCCGCCACTCGGCGACTGGGGGCGGCGGCCCTTCAGCGGCAGCACCGCGAGCGCGGACAGCAGGAACGAGAGGCCGTCCAGCCGTAGCGCGGTCTGGGCGGAGCCGAAGCCGACCAGGGCGGTGCCGATCGCCGGGCCCAGCATCACCGCGGTCTGGTTGGAGAGCGACAGCAACGAGTTGGCCGCGGGCAGCAGCTCGCGCTCGATGATCTCGGGTACGTAGGCGATCAGGGTTGGCCGGAACAGCCCGGTCAGCAGGCCGTACGCCGACACCAGCAGGGCGAGCTGCGGGGTGGATTCGGGGCGGTGCAGGGCGGCTGCGAGCGCGACCAGGATGGCTGCCCTGCCGGCGTCGGCCACCAGCACGGTGGTGCGTCGCGGGATCCGGTCGATGATCCAGCCGCCGAGCCCGAGCGCGATCAGCTCGACCAGGATCCGGGCCCCGAGCAGCAGCCCGAGCAGCGCTGGCCGCCCCCAATACACGGCGATCTCCCAGGTGAACGCCACCAGGAAGACGCCGTCGCCGAGCAGGCTAACGCTCTGCCCGGCCCAGAGCAGGCCGAAGGGCCCGCGCAGCGCTCCGAGCATGCGCTGGCCGCCCTGGGGGGCGCTCACCACGCGACCGCCAGCGTCGGCATCGCAGCGTGGTCGTTGGCGTCGCGCCGGTCCGCTCCCGTGTTGCTCCCGGTCGTGGTCGCCATCACCGCTTCTTCCCGGACCGGATCCTCGCGCGAGATGAAGGTTTAGTTCAGTGTAACTAGTCACCAATCTACACGAAAGCCGCCGGTCGGGATGTCCGGGGCGTACCACTTCGAGATTGGACGCAAGCGACGGCCACGCTCGTATGGATGGTTCGTCGCCGGAACGGACGCAGACGCGATCGCGCTGGTGCGCAAGAGGCGCGGAGTAAGCTGGTTGGGATGGTTACACGGCGTCCCGCAGAACAAGCTCGTAGCACCCGCCAGCGCTCAGCCGTGCTGAGCGCGCTGCGGCGGGCGCCGGAACCGCTGTCGGCCCAGGACCTCCACGCCCAGCTCGGGCGGACGGTCGGGCTGGCGACCGTGTACCGCACCCTTCAGGGGCTGGTGGACTCCGGGCAGGTGGACGTCTTCCGGCGCGAGAGCGGCGAGGCGCTGTTCCGGCTCTGCCGGCCGGTCCACCATCACCATCTGGTCTGCCAGCGCTGCGGGCGCGTCGAGGAGATCGACGCCTGCGAGGTCGAGCCGTGGGCGACCAGGGTCGCGAGCCGCAGGGGATTCACGGTCGCCGGGCACCAGGCGGACGTGTTCGGCCTGTGCCCGCAGTGCCAGGAAGAGCAGAACCTGAGGGAGTCCTGAGGGATACGGGATTCGCGTGCGCCGGGTGGCTCAGGAGTGCCCAGGTGGGAGCACGGGATTCACGTGCGCCGGCTGGCTCAGGAGTGCCCAGGTGGGAGCAGCGGCTCGGTGCTGGTCGCCAGGCGTCGCGGAGTGTCCGCGAGCGCTCAGGCCTCGGCCTTTGCGGCGCGCCTGCGGCCGCCCGTCGCGGGTGCCGCCGCGCGGGTGGTGCTGCCCGGCTTGCGGCCACGCTTTTTCAGGATCTTGCCCATGCCGTCGATCTTGAGGTCGCGGTAGTTCCGCTCCGAGATATCGAGCACCTGGGTCGACCCATCGGGGTGCTTGACCTGGAGCTGATAAACCTGACCCGCGGGAATCTCGGTTTGATCCATGTCCGAGACGTACATGGTGATGGTCTTGGTGCCCATCGTGGCTCCTTTCACCTGTATCGGCGCTCGCGAAACCCGTTCAGCCCAGGATTTGGGGCAAGCGTAGCCACGCGCGACCCGATTGGCAACACGCAACCCACAATTGTGGGCGCGGTATTTCAATGCGCCGCGGTGCGGCCGGTGTCCGTCGCGGCCGGCGGTCGTGCCGCGGCGCGGTGACGCCGGTGGCTTCCGGCGGCAAAGGCGCGGCGGTGTCGCGGGCTTCGCGACCGCCCAATCCTCGCCGCCGAAAGGGCTCCAGGACGTGCCGCGCGGCCGCCGGAGGTAGCGGCCGGCGGCGTGCCCCCGGCCGGCGCCCTCGCGGTGGCGCCGCCACCGCCCGTGTGGCCCCGCCAAGCACCGCCGGCACCCGCGACGACGCAGGTGAGCGGCTCGGGGCGGCCGGGTTCTCGAGGCCGTGCCGCCCGCCGCCGGGGAGGCGCGCTATCCGGGTTCGCGCCTGGTCGTCCGCGCGGGGTATTTTTCCGCCGAGCCGGCGCACCGGTGATGAACGACGCCGCCGCGGTGCCGGATCCCGCGCGCTGGTCGAGCTCGTCGCCGTCAGCGCGCGACGTGATGTTGGCGACCTTTTGGCAATCGTTGCCCGGGTCAAACCAATTGCGCTGATCGTTGCGCTTGAATCGCCGACGCCCGAGGAGTTGCGTGGCGGGGGTGCTCGCGGCCCGGGCGACCGGGCGTGCCCAACGGTGCGAAATCCCCGCGGGCGGGTTCACGGCGGCCGGGACGACACCGCCCGCGGACGAAACCGGCGCGCGCGTTCGGGCCCGACCGCCATTGGTCGGGTGCGCAATCCGACGGTTCCGCCGCCCCGGCGCGCGGAGTCAAAGCCGGACGGCCGGCGACCATGCCGCCATGGTGAGAACCTCCGACCAAGCGCCATTCGCGAATTCCACGCGTCGGTTCGGCGGCGGCCGGTGGAGTCTTTCAGGCGGCAATCCAGCCGGCTCTGCTCACCAGCCGGATCCTGGTCAACGCCTCCAGGTCGGCGAGCGGGTCGCCCTCGACCAGCAGCAGGTCGGCCCGCTGGCCGGCCGCGACCCTTCCGGTGTCGGTGAGCCCGAGGTGCCCGGCGGCGAGCGCGGTCGCGCAGGCCAGCGTCGCGGCCGGCGACAGGCCGGCCCCGACCAGCAGCGCCAGCTCGCGCACGTCCACGCCCGGCGGCGGACCCTGGTTGCCGAGGTCGGTGCCGTACAGCACCTTTCCGCCGGCGGCCACGAACGCGGCGACGCCGCGCGTGCGGGCGGGGGTCGGGTCGATGTGGAGGGTCGGGATCGCGGTGAGCGAGGCGGCCATCCGCCGGATCAATTCGGCCGGGAGCTCCGCTCCGAAGGGCCAGTGCGCCAGCTCGCCAACGCCCGCGTCGAGCGCCTTGGCGACCTCGGCGGTGCCGGAGACGTGGGCGGTGACCCCGAGGCCGCGGCCGGCGGCGGCGCGCACCACGGCGGCGAGCGTCTCCAGGGGAAGGGTCGGGCCGACCCGCTCGTCGAGTGCGACCTTGATCACCGCGGCGCCGGCGTCGGCCAGCATGGCCACGGTCGCGGCCGCCCGCTCCGGCCCGTCCACCTCGACCGCCGTGCCGGCGGGCGCCCAGGCCGCCCTGGTGGGGTAGCCGCCCGGCGCGGTGACGATCTGGCCGGCGATTTCGAGCCTCGGGGACCGGCTCGGCCGCTCGTCGGCTTGGCGGCGCAGCTCGCCGAGCCGCCCGGCGGGCCAGCCGAGGTCGCGCACGGTGGTCACCCCGCCGGCGAGCACCGTCTCGGGCCGCGCGAAGTCGAGGTGCACGTGCAGGTCGACGAGCCCCGGCAGCAAGGTGGCGCCGGCGCCGTCGATCACCCTGGCCCCGGCGGGCGCCTGGACCTCGCGCGCCTTGCCGAGCTGCGCGATGCGGCCGTCGTGGACGACCACGGTCCGGTCGGGGAGGACCGGACCGCCGCTGCCGTCGAACACCGCCGCGCCGACGACGGCGAACGGCTCGGGAGGTTCCATGCGGCGGAGCGTAGCAGGGCAACGCGGGCTGGGGGCCGCTACCATCCAGGACATGACCGACGACCTTGCCCATCGCCCGCTCGTGCTCAACGGTCCCCCCGACGGCGAGGCTCCGCTGGAGCTGGGCGAGCGCGTCACCCTGTATGTCTGCGGCATCACCCCGTACGACGCGGCCCACATCGGGCACGCCTTCACCTACTCGGCCTTCGACACCCTGATCCGCTTCCTGCGGAGCCGCGGCCACGAGGTCGTCTACGCCCAGAACGTCACCGACGTCGACGACGACGTGCTCCGCCGCGCGGCTCGCAACGGCGAGGACTACCTTGAGCTGGGCCGGCGCGAGACCGCGGCGTTCCTCCACGACATGGACGCGCTGAACATCGAGCGCCCGACCTTCTTTCCGAAGGCCACCGAGGAGATCGCCTCGATGATCGAGCTGGCGTCGATGCTGGAGGCCACCGGGCACGTCTATGAGGTCGACGGGACGCTGTTCTTCGACGTGACCACCTACCAGGGCTTCGGCGAGCTGTCGGCGCTCGACGAGGCCGAGCAGCGGGAGCTGCTGGCGGAGCGGGGCGGCGATCCGGACGACCCGCGCAAGCGTCACCCGCTCGACTTCGTGGTCTGGCAGCCGAGCACGCCGGGGGAGCCGGCCTGGGAGAGCCCGTGGGGACTCGGGCGGCCCGGCTGGCACCTCGAGTGCTCGGCGATGAGCCGCCGCTACCTGGGGGCCACGCTCGACCTGCACGGCGGCGGCGCGGACCTGCTCTACCCGCACCACGAGTCCGAGCGGGCGCAGTCAGAGTCCGCCAACGGGGTGCCGTTCGTGCGGCGCTGGCTGCACACCGGCATGGTCCGCTACCAGGGCGAGAAGATGTCGAAGTCGCTCGGGAACCTGGTGTTCACCCGGGAGCTGATCCGCGACCACGAGCCGGCCGCCGTGCGGCTGTCGCTGCTGGCCCACCACTACCGGTCGGCCTGGGAGTTCGACGCCGACGAGCTGAAGGTCGCCACCGAGCGCCTCGAGGCCTGGCGACGCGCCGCGGGAGGTCTGGGGGAGAGCGGTCCCGGCGCCCCGGGCGGTCCCGGCGCCCAACGCGGTCCCGGGGCCCAGGGTGGCCACGCCGCGGGTGTGCAAGGCGCGCCGGCCCCCGACTCTGTCGACGCCGCCCTCGCCAATGACCTGGACACCCCGGCCGCGCTCGCCGCCGTCGATGAATTGGCGGCCAGGCACGACGGGGAGGCGGTCGCGAGGGCGGCGGCGATCCTGGGGGTGGACCTGTAGCCCTGGCGCGCTACTCTGCGGGTATGCGGGGAGATCGGGTCGAGGTGCTGGTGGACACCGGGCACGAGGTGCGCGGGTTCGACATCGTCGCGACCCGGGACGGGCGCCGGGTCGAGGTGAACACGCGCCGCAACCTCATCGAGGTCGTCGAGGTCACGCGCACGGGCCAGCCGGTCCGCACCGCCCGCTTCCTGGCCAGCCGGGTGGTCGCCCTGGTCGAGCACCCCGCGGCCGACAACGCGCGGCCGCGCCGGCCCCAGCCGCTCGGCGTCTCCGACCCTCCCGAGGCCGCGGCCGGCTGACCCGGGAGCCCCGGACCTAGCTCTTGGTGGGCTTGCGGCCGGACTCCAGCCGCTTGGCGAGCGAGACGAGGATGTTGCGCCTGGCCTCCCCCGCCCAGGTGTAGTCCTTGCGGGCGTCGAAGGCGTCCTTGATGTCGTTGCGCGGCCGCCGCAGCAGGGCATCGACGATCTCGTCGTCGGTGAGGTCGAGGACGGCAGCCTCCAGGGCAGCTTTGGTGGGATTGGTGTCCTGCTTGGCTGGCATCGGCTCCTCCACCGGACGGCGTCGCGACCGCGAGCGTGCGCGGATTGTGGCGAAAGGATAGCCGGAACCGCGAGCCGGCTCAGCCTTTGACGTGCGAGCGGAGCGCCTCGAGATCCTCGCGGTGCCGGTCGACCCCGCCCGGCGTCTCGCAGATGGCCGGGACGCCGGCCTCGCTGATCACGGCGGCGATCGGATCCACGCCGATCTGGCCCTTGCCGATGCTCTCGTGCCGGTCCCGCCCGGAGCCGGCGGGGTCCCTGGAGTCGTTGGCGTGGATCAGGTCGACCCGGCCGGTGATCGCCTTGATGCGGCCGACCACGCCGTCCAGGCCCTCGCCGGCCGCGTGGGCGTGGCAGGTGTCGATGCAGAACCCCAGGCCGAGGTCGCCGACGTGGTCCCAGAGCCTGGCGATGGTGTCGAGATGCCTGGCCATGGCGTGGTCGCCGCCGGCGGTGTTCTCGAGAAGCAGCTGGATCGGGGTGTCGAGCTGCTCCAGCGCCTTGCGCCAGCGCAGGAAGCCCTGCTCCTCGTCGCCGGCGCTGGAGACGTAGCCGCCGTGGACGATCACCGCCTCGGCGCCGACCGCGACCGCCACCCTGCAGGTGTCCGCGAGGATCTTGCGCGATGGGATCCGGATCCGGTTGTTCGCCGATGCCAGGTTGATGGTGTACGGCGCGTGCACGTATTTGGTGAGCTTGGTCGCGGCCAGGTCGGCCGCGTCGGGGCCGGGCGGCGGGACCTTCCAGCCCTGCGGGTCGCTGATGAAGAACTGGACGCAGTCGGCGCCGCGAGCGACCGCCCCTTCGACGGGCGGCTCGCCCTCGAAGCCGTCGATGTGAACTCCGAGCTTGGCCATGCCCCGGACTGTAGCAGCGATGCCTGACGGTACCGACGATCCGGACTGCTTTCCGCTCCCATGGAAGCGCCGGGGCTTGTGTCAGGTTGATGGGGTATCGTCGCAATCGACGAAAGGAGAGGGTGCATGCATCAAGCCGTGCAGCGTCGTTCGCTCGCCATCGCAGCGGCCGTCGCGCTCTTGCTCGGACTGCTGATCCTGGCCGCCCCCGGCGTGGCCAGCGCGGGTTCGAGGCCGGTGAGCTTCATGGCCGTCATGCTGGGCCGCAACGAGGTCCCGCCCGGCGACGCCGATGCCTTCGGAACCGCCTTCGTCCGCTTCGACGGGACCCAGACGTGCTTCACAGTCACCTGGCACAACCTCAACGCGCCAATGCGCGCCCACATCCACCAGGGCGCGGCCGGCGTCAACGGCCCTATCGTCCTGCCTTTCTTCGAGGGTGAGGTGCCGGCGCCGATCAGCTCCGCCCACGGCTGCGTGACCGGCGGCCAGGACCTGATCGACGAGATCCGCGGCCATCCCGGCCAGTTCTACGTGAACGTGCACAACGCCGAGTTCCCGGCCGGCGCCATGCGCGGGCAGCTCCGGCCGTTCCCGGTGACCCCGCAGGTGCCGAGCCAGCTCCGCTCGACCATGGTCGGCGCCAACGAGGTCCCGCCCGCCGATCCCGACGGCAGCGGCACCGGCGCCGTCACCGCCGTGGGCAGCAGGGTCTGCTGGTCGGCGACCTGGACCAACATCGCAACGCCCACCAGGGGCCACATCCACCAGGGACCGGCCGGCGTCAACGGTCCGATCGTGGTCCCCTTCTTCGAGGCGCCGAACGGGTTGCCCTCGACGCTCGACAGCGTCTCCGGCTGCACCGCCGGCGTGGATCGCGCCCTGGTCCGCCAGATCCACACAGCGCCGAACGGCTTCTACACCAACATCCACAACGCCGAGTTCCCAGCCGGGGCGATGCGCGGACAGCTCCACCGCTGAGCAAGGCGCGACGCTCCCGTCAACCGGTCGCCCAGCCGTGAGGGGAGGGGAAGGCCTGGCGGGTCGGCTCCCTGCCGGGCCTTCCCCTTCCCGGGGCTGGCCACCCGAAGCACCCGGTGCAGCCGACGCCGCTCAGGCGGTCTCGATGCTGCCCGCGGCTTCCAGGCCCAATTCGGCGATGGAGGTCTCGCGCATCTTGAACTTCTGGACCTTGCCGGTGACGGTCATCGGGAAGCCGTCGACGAAGCGCCAGTAGCGCGGGATCTTGAAGCTGGCGATCTTGCCGCGGCACCACTCGCGCAGCTCGTCGCCGTCGACGGTCTGGCCCTCCCTGAGCCGGATCCAGGCGCACAGCTCCTCGCCGTACCTGGCGTCGGGGACGCCGATCACCTGCACGTCGCTGACGGCCGGATGCTGGTAGAGGAACTCCTCGACCTCGCGCGGGTAGACGTTCTCGCCGCCCCTGATGACCATGTCCTTGATGCGCCCGACGATGTTGGCGTAGCCGTCCTCGTCGATCGTGGCGAGGTCGCCGGTGTGCATCCAGCGGGCCTGGTCGATCGCCTCGGCGGTCGCCTCCTGGTTGCCCCAGTAGCCGAGCATCACCAGGTAGCCGCGGGTGCAGAGCTCGCCAGGCTGGCCGGGCGGAACGACCCGTCCGTTGTCGGGGTCGACGACCTTGGCCTCGACGTGCGGATGGACACGCCCGACGGTGGCCACGCGCTTGTCGATCGGGTCGTCGGGCGCGGTCTGGAACGACACCGGGCTGGTCTCGGTCATCCCATAGCAGATCGTCACCTCGGGCATGTGCATGTCCGTCTGGACCGCCTTCATCACCTCGACCGGGCACGGCGAGCCGGCCATGATGCCGGTGCGCAGGCTCGACAGCTCGAACTCGGCGAAGCGCGGGTGCTCCAGCTCGGCGATGAACATGGTCGGCACGCCGTAGAGGGCGGTGCAGCGCTCCCGCTCGACCGCGGTCAGGGTCGCCTCGGGGTCGAACGCCTCGCCGGGGTAGACGATCGCGGCGCCGTGGGTCGAGCAGGCCAGGTTGCCGAGCACCATGCCGAAGCAGTGGTACAGCGGCACCGGGATGCAGACGCGGTCCCGCTCGGTGTAGCGGCAGCCCTCGCCGATGAAGAAGCCGTTGTTGAGGAGGTTGTGGTGCGACAGGGTGGCGCCCTTGGGGAAGCCGGTGGTGCCCGAGGTGTACTGGATGTTGATGGGGTCGTCGAACTGGAGGGCGGCCTGGCGCGCGCGCAGGTCGTCCCCGCCGACCGTGACGGCGGCCTCGCGCAGGTCGCTCCAGCGCAGCGCCCCGGCCGGGGCCTCGTCGCCGAGCACGATCCGCCGCCGCAGCCCCGGGAGCTGGTCCGCGACCTCCTCGAGCATCGCCAGGTAGTCGGCCTGGCGGAAGCGCGGCGCGAGCACCAGGGTGGAGACCTCGGACTGGGCCAGGGCGTAGGCCAGCTCCGAGGTCCGGTAGGCCGGATTGATGTTGACCAGGATCGCCCCGATCTTGGCGGTGGCGTACTGGAGGGTCACCCACTCGGCGTTGTTCGGGGACCAGATCCCGACCCGTTCGCGCGGCTCGATGCCGAGCGCGAGCAGGCCCCGGGCGATCTCCTCGACCGCGGCGTGGAACTGCGCCCAGGTCTGCCTGACGCTCTGGTGGACGCTGATCAGCGCGTCACGGTCGGGGTGCGCGGCGACGGTCCGGTCGAGGTTGTCGCCGATGGTCTCGCCCAGCAGCGGGACCGGGCTGGCTCCGTCGAGGTATGAGAGCGCCGACGACGCCATGGCACGCCTCCTCTTTCTGTTCGGGCGACCACTGATCCCCGATGCTGGCTCCCCCGGATGGCGGCACGCAAGACCCCGCGCTGGGCGGATTCCCAAATCGACTTGCCGGATCGGTCGCGAGCCGACACGATGGCGCGATGCGGCACGCTCCCGCCCAGGTCCCCCATGGCTGGTCTCCGACCGGCTGGCGCACGCTGCCGGCCGGCCAGCAGCCGGACTGGCCGGACCCGGCCGCGGTCGACGAGGTGCTCGCCCAGGTCGCCAAGCTGCCCCCGCTGGTATTCGCCGGCGAGGCGCGCACGCTCCAGGCCGGGCTCGCCAAGGTCGCCTCGGGCCATGGCTTCCTGCTCCAGGCCGGCGACTGCGCCGAGTCGTTCGACGCGTTCTCGGCCAATTCGATCCGCGACAAGCTCAAGGTCATCCTCCAGATGGCCGTGGTGCTGACCTACGGCTCCGGGCTGCCGGTGGTCAAGGTCGGCCGCATCGCCGGGCAGTTCGCCAAGCCGCGGAGCCTGCCGACCGAGCTGGTCGACGGGGTCGAGCTGCCGGCTTTCCGCGGCGACATGGTCAACGGCGTCGAGCCGACGCCGGAGGCGCGGCGACCGGACCCCGAGCGGATGCTGCGCGCCTACCACCAGTCGGCGGCCACGCTGAACCTGCTGCGGGCGTTCACGACCGGAGGCTTCGCCGACCTCCACCAGGTCCACACCTGGAACCAGGAGTTCGTCTGGGGCAGCCCGGCGGGCCGGCGCTACGAGGCCACCGCCGGCGCCATCGAGCGGGCGCTCGCGTTCATGACCGCCTGCGGCGTCGAGGTCGCCTCGACGCCCGCGCTGCACCAAGTCGACTTCTACACCTCGCACGAGTCGCTGCTGCTCGGCTTCGAGCAGGCGATGACCAGGCAGGACAGCCTCACCGGCGGCTGGTACGACACCAGCGCGCACCTGCTGTGGATCGGCGAGCGCACCCGCCAGCTCGACGGCGCGCACGTCGAGTTCCTCAGCGGCGTCGGCAACCCGATCGGCCTCAAGCTGGGCCCGACCGTTGCCCCCGCCGAGGCCCTGGCGCTGTGCGACCGGCTCGACCCCCAGCGGGTCCCCGGGCGGCTCACGCTGATCGCGCGGATGGGCGCCAAGCACGTCGAGCGGATGCTGCCGCCGCTGATCAGCGCGGTCGCCGACGCCGGCCACCCGGTGGTGTGGGCGTGCGATCCCATGCACGGGAACACCTTCGTCGGGCCGTCGGGCCACAAGACGCGCCGCTTCGACGACGTGATGGCCGAGCTGACCAGCTTCTTCGCGGTGCACCGCTCGCTCGGCACCCACCCGGGCGGGATCCACATCGAGCTGACCGGCGAGGACGTGACCGAGTGCCTCGGCGGCGCCCACGAGATCGAGGACGGGCACCTCAGCCTGCGCTACGAGACCGCCTGCGACCCGCGCCTCAACGCCAGCCAGGCGCTCGAGCTGGCCTTCCAGGTCGCCGAGCTGCTGCGCGGCTGACTGGCCCGCTCGGGCAGCCGCCCGGCTGGCTCAGGTCACCGTCGCCGGCGAGGGGTCGGTGATCCGGAAGCGGCGCCAGTACTCCTTGCCGGCCTCAGGCAGCGAGTGGATCGGGTCGTAGTACTCGAACCTGCGGTCCAGGGCGTCGGGGTCGTCGAACTCGATGCCGGTCCGGTAGTTCTTGGCCCAGTAGGAGATGCCCTTCTCGCGGTCGTACGAATCGACCTGATGGATCCAGCGCTTGCCCACGAACGGCACGTCGCAGACGACCCGCGGGGTGGCGAAGCCCGGCAGGTAGCCCATGATCGCGTGCTGCAGCGCCTGCGCCTCGGCGACCGAGATCCGCCAGTGCTCGGAATTGGGGATCATGTCGCACATGTAGAAGTAGTACGGCATCACCTTGGCGCGGTCGAGCAGCGTGAAGCACAGCTCCAGCAGGGCGTGCGGGCTGGTGTTGACGCCGCGGAGCAGGACGCCCTGGTTGCGGACGTCGCGGAAGCCCATGTCGAGCACCTTGCGGACCGCCCTGCCGACCAGGGGGGTGAGCTGGTTGGCGTGGTTGACGTGGGTGTGGATCGCCAGGTCGACCTCGCGCTCGGCGGCCTTGCGGGCGAGGCGGTCCAGGCCCTGGAGGACCTCGTCCTGGAGGAAGTGCTGCGGGATGCCCATCAGGCCCTTGGTGGCCAGACGGATATCGCGGATGTTCTCGATGTCCAGGAGCTGGGACACGAAGCCCTCGAGCACCCGGATCGGGAGGTTGGCGACGTCGCCGCCGGACACGACCACGTCCCGCACCGACGGCGTGCGGCGGAGATAGTCGAGGATCTGGTCGTGGCGGTTGGTCTGCTTGACCTGGAACTTGTACTTGTCGACCTGTGGCGTCGAGTTGCCGACCAGGTCCATGCGGGTGCAGTGGCCGCAGTATTGCGGGCAGGTGGCCAGCACCTCGGCGAGCACCTTGGTCGGGTAGCGGTGGGTGAGCCCCTCGACCGCCCACATGTCGGCCTCGTGGAGGCTGTCGCGGGTCGCCAGCGGGTGGCTCGGCCAGTCCGGGTCGCGGTCGTCGAAGGCCGGGAGCATGTAGCGGCGCACCGGGTCGGCCCACAGGTCCCGCTCGTCCATGGTGTTGAGCATCTGCGGAGGCAGCAGCATCGACATGGTCGCCCGCTCCGCCTGGTCCCGCTCGATCGAGGCGAGCAGGTCGTCGGGGAGCAGGCCGCCGAGGGCGGCGCCGAGCTGCTTGAGGTTCTTGACCGTGTGGGCGCGCTGCCACTGTGCCGAGGCCCATTCGGCCTCGGTGACGTCGCGGTAGCCGGGCAGGCGGCGCCAGTCGGGCTCGACCCATTCGCGCTCGAGCGGGTAGGGGAACGGCTGGGCGACGGCGTGCGCCCGCGGGACTCGGGGCGCGAACGGACCGGGATTCGACGTGTTACCCATGTGCGACCTCACGACGCGCCGGCGTTTCCGCCAGCCTGGACGGCGTTACTCCCACCGGCGCCCGCCCGAGGACGTGGGGGTCGCCCCGTCGACCGGCCTCGGCGCTCGGTCACTGCGGCCACTGTAGCAGAGGGGACCGAAGCGGCGAAGTAGGCCCTGGCCAGGGCAAACGGGAAGTCGAGCGCTGCTCAGCGGCGGCGCGCGGCCCCGGCGCCCGGCCTGGCGCCGCCGAGCCGTTCGCCGCCGAGCCGTTCGCCGCCGGCGGCGGTCGCCTGCCCGTCGGCAGGGACCGCCGTGGCCGCGTCCCCGTCCTCGCGCTCGCCGGACGCCTCGGCCTCGGCGCCCTCGTGCCGGACGCAGTCCGGCAGCAGGACGTGGAAGGAGGCCCCGCCTCCGGGCCGCTCGCCGACCCAGGCGCGCCCGCCGTGCAGGATCGCGAACCGGGCAACCAGTGAGAGGCCGATGCCGACGCCCTTGCGCTTCTTGCCCGGCGCCGGCGCGGCCGTTCCCTGGCGGAACGGCTCGAAGATGCTGCCGGCCAGCTCGGCGGGGACGCCGGGGCCGGCGTCTTCGACGATCAGCTCCAGGTCGCGCTCGCCGGCGTGGGCACGGACCCAGACCTGGGTCCCCGGCGGTGTGTGCCTGGTGGTGTTGAGCAGCAGGTTCTCGACGATCCGCTCGACCTTGGGCGCGTCCACCGAGACCATCACCGGCTCGGCGTCGATCTCGATCGGCCAGCCGCGGAGCTGGTCGACCTCGTCGACCACCTGGTGGGCCAGGGCGCTGATGTCGATGGTGCCGCGCTTCGGCTCCAGGATCCCCTCGCCCATTCGGTTGAGGTCGAGCAGGTCGCTCAGCAGCCGGTCCATCTTGCGGGTCTTCTCGATCATCATCTTGATCAGGTCGAGCGCCTGCTCCCGGGGCAGGTTGAGCTTGGTGCGCTCCAGGGTGACCGCGACCCCGTGCATGGCGGTGAGCGGCGTACGCAGGTCGTGGGAGACCGCCCGCAGGAAGGTGTCCTTCATCTGGGACACCTCGTGCAGGCTCTTGGCGTCCTCGCGCTGGCGGGCCAGCGCCCGCTCCAGCTCGGCCTCGCGCTGGAAGAGCCGGTCGACGGTGCGGCGGACGCGCTGGTGCAGCCGCTGGTTCTCGATGTTGGCGACCGCCTGGCGCGCCACCACCAGCAGCAGGATCACGGTGCCGTTGAAGATCAGGAACGGCTCCAGCCGTCCGTTCGCCGCCTGGACGAAGGCGGCGGTGACGAACGCGGCGACCGGCGGCACGTAGGGCAGCGCGAAGCGCCACCAGGAGGCGGGGCTGTCCTCGTCGTCGTCGCGCAGCGGCACGGCCGGGGCGGGCCGGAGGGCGGCGACCCCGACCAGCAGCCAGCCCACCAGCCAGCCGAGGTCGAGCCAGGCGCCGGGGCTGTAGGCGCCCTTGCCGGCGAGGTAGGCGAAGGCCGAGTCGGCCAGGCCGATGCAGACGACCGCCGCCGCGATCAGCGCCGGCTGGACGATCGCGCGCCCGCGCGTGCGGACCAGCACCGAGAACAGGATCGTCAGTGTGACCAGGTCGCCGATCGGATAGGCGAGCGCGACCACGCGCGGCGGCAGCGGGCCGCCTCCGCCGTGGTAGGTCGGCCCGAGCACCAGCGCCCAGCTGGCGAACAGCAGCGACGAGGCGATCAGCAACCCGTCGAGCAGGGTCCGGACCTGGGCGAGCGCGTGCACCGGCGCGGTCGGCCAGGAGAGCACCCCCGCGCCGATCAGCGGGATCGCCGCCAGGAAGAAAAGATCGGCGAGCGAGGGGAAGCCGGCCGGCCCGCTGCCCGACAGCTCCAGGTACGACCAGATGAGCTGGCCGGCACCCCAGGTCAGGGCGGCGACGCCGATCAGGCGCCACGCCCGGCGCATGGAGATGGTCCAGGCGCGGCCGAAGCCGTACTGGCCGCGCCGGGCGGAGTGCAGGCACGCCCCGGCCGCGGCGAACGCGGCCACCGCGATCGCGAGGCTGTCGAACGCGCTGGTCGCCGAGTGGCCGCCCAGGTCGATGGCGAGCCAGATCGCGAACACGGCGACCAGCGCCACGGCCACCGCCACCGCCAGGCGGTAGAGGCGCCGGGGGCTCATCCGGCCGAGGTGTCTCGCGCTCATGTCGCCATCCCGGTCAGGGGCGCGCAACCTCGCGCCGCCGGCACGGCGACGCCAAGCGAGACGGCCCTTTCAACGCTCACGTCTGGCCTCGGATGGGCTCGAGATCGGTCGCGCTCCGACACGAAAGTGCCAAGCTGAGTTCACAAGATGCACGAGCAAACCAGGCCGTTCCTGGCTGGTGATCACAAATTACTAGACCAGCGACGAATGGGGGACACGACGGCGGGACCTTTCGACGGTATCGAACCGCTCGCTCCATGCGTTCATGGTCCGTTCGTAGTCATTCTGGCCGGTCCTAGGACCGCCGCGGGATAGCGCAACGGGAGGATACCGGTGGCGTGGCGGCGACTGGGCGGGCGGCGGTCGGATGGCTGGAATGTCAGCGGCCATGACCTGGTAATACGCGCGCGGTACGGCGTTGGCGGGTGTTGCGATCCTCCGGGATGTGCTTCTATGGGATGAACCCGCCGAATTGGAGCCGCCTATATGCCGCGTCTGCCCCACCTGCCCCGCCGGAAGAACGCGCTGAAGCTCCCGCACCTCCCCCGCCCCAGGCATCTCAGGCTCTCGAGCCTGTCCGGCCTCCTGCGTTCCGCTCTGCGCCTGCGGCCATACCAGGCCGACGCGCTGTGGGCGCTGGTGGCGCTGGCCGCGTTCGCGGCGCTGCCGAGCCTGACGCCAGGGCCCAGCGCGGGCGAGACGTTCGGCGACGGCGCCGGCGGCCGGAACCAGCAGGAGGAGGCGGCCGCGAGGTACCAGGCGTGGCTGCGGGGCAGGGCGGCGGCGCGGGACGCCGAGGCGCAGCGGGCGGCGGCGCAGCAGGCGGCGGCCGGGGCGGGCGTGGCGGCGGGCTCCGGGACGCTGAGCACGCCGACCGCCTCGGACGCCGACATTCCCGCGATGGCGCTGGACGCCTACAAGATCGCCGAGAGCTGGGCCTCCGGCTTCGACCCCGGTTGCGACCTGTCCTGGAGCGTGCTCGCAGGCATCGGCAGGATCGAGTCCAACCACGGCCGGCACTTCGGCGGCGCCGCGCGCTTCAGCCCGGCGGGTGACGTCACCCCGACCATCCTCGGGCCGGTGCTCGACGGCACCGGCGGGACCGCGATGATCCGCGACACCGACGGCGGCCGCTGGGACGGCGACCAGGTCTGGGACCGCGCGGTCGGGCCGATGCAGTTCATCCCGTCGACCTGGCGGACGCTTGGCCGCGACGGCAACGACGACGGCGTGGCCAATCCCAACAACCTCTACGACGCGGCCGTCAGCGCTGCCGGCTACCTCTGCCTGAGCGGCGGCGGCAGCCTCGCGGAGCAGGCCAGCCTGCGGCAGGCGATCTTCGCCTACAACCACTCCCAGGCCTACGTCAACGCGGTGCTCCGCTGGGCGAACTTCTACCAGCAGCGCGCCGGTGAGGGCTCGCTGACCTCGGTCGAGGTGCCGTCCGGCCCGAGCTCGCCGGATCCGGGCCCCGGCGGGGTGGCGAACACGTCTGGCGGCGGGGCGGTGGCGACCGTGCCGACCACGCCGGGCACGCGGGCTCCGCGAAGCGCGCCGGGCACGGCGGGGACAAACCCGCCGGCGAGCAGCTCACCGACCTCCACCACGGCCGGTGACACCAGCTCGGTGCCGCCGTCGACGAATGGGCAGGCGACCACCACGACCGAGCCGCCGAGCAGCACCTCGACCAGCGGCACAACGCCGCCGACCAGCACCACCGAGTGCCCCGGCTCGACCACCACGACCTCGTCGACCAGCAGCACCACCAGCACCACGACGACCACCACGACCACGACGACCACCAGCTCGACCACGACCACCACCACGATCCCGTGCCAGGGTGGCCTGTCGTAGCGGTTCGTGGCGGTGGCGGTCGCGCTGAGGCTCAGACCAGGCGGCGGTCGCTGGCCCAGCGGGTCAGCTCGTGCCGGCTCGACAGCTGGAGCTTGCGCAGCACCGACGAGACGTGGGTCTCGACCGTCTTCACCGACAGGTGGAGGCGCCTGGCGACCTCCTTGTAGGTGAAGCCGCGGGCGATGTGGCGCAGGACCTCGCGCTCGCGGGTTGTGAGCTGGTCCAGCTCCGGGTCGATCGGCCCGGTCAGCTCGCCGTGGAAGGCGTCCAGCACGAACCCGGCGAGGCGCGGCGAGAAGACCGCGTCGCCGCCGTGGATGCGGCGGATGGCGTCGGCCAGGTCGGCCGGTGAGATCGACTTGGTGACATAGCCCCTGGCGCCGGCGCGGATCACGCCGATGACGTCGTCGGCCGCGTCCGACACCGACAGGGCGAGGAAGAGGATCTCGGGGTGGGTCTGACGGACGCTCTCGAGCACCGCCCGGCCGCCGCCGCCCGGCAGGTGGACGTCCAGCAGGACCACGTCCGGGTTGGTTCGGCGGATGCCCTCGACGGCGGCGTCCACCTCGCCGGCGTCGCCGACGATCTCGAATTGCGCCCCCAGCTCGGCGCGCAGCCCGGACAGGAAGAAGTGGTGGTCGTCGACCAGGAACACGCGGATGGCACCGCTCACCGGGCTCACCTCCTCTCCCTTGGCACGTGCATCGAGACCTCCGTACCGGCTCCCGGCTCGGTGGTGATGGTCACCGTGCCGCCGTGGCGCTCGATCCTCCCTCGGATCGAGTCCCGAATGCCACGGCGGTCGGCAGGGATCGCCTCGGGATCGAAGCCCTTGCCCTCATCGCGAACGTAGGCGGTGATGCCGTCGGCCTCCGCCTCGACATAGACCGCGACCCTCGCCACCCCGGAGTGCCTGGCGGCGTTGACCGCGGCCTCCTGGCAGGCGAGCACGACCGCCCTGGAGCGGTCGTCCAGCGGCTCGTCGCCGACCACGACCGCGTCGACGGCGACCGCGTGCAGCTCCTCGACGCGGCTCGCCAGCCGCTCGACCGCGGCGCCGAGGCGCTCGAGCTGCGGCCGCACCGGCTGGCCGTACAGCCACGAGCGCAGCTCGCGCTCCTGCCGCCGCGCCAATGTGACCACCTCCATAGGCGCGTCGGCGCGCTGGATCAGCGCGAGCGTATGGAGCACCGAGTCGTGGAGGTGGGCGGCCATCTCCGCGCGCTCGGCCGAGCGGATGCGCTCGCGCCGCTCCTCGGTGAGCGCGCGATAGAGCCGCAGGATCCAGGGACCGAGGATCAGCACCAGGCCCGCGGCGGTGACGGTGATCGCCAGCAGCGCGCTGCCGGCGGCGGCGAGGGCGTCGCTGGTCGCCAGTGCGAAGCCCATCCCGGTCGCGACCATCAGCCCGCCGACCATCAGCCTCGGCATCGAGGCCCGGTCGCCGAACAGGGTCTCGATCGGGCTGCCGCCCTGGGCGCCCTGGAGCCAGCGGCCGCGGTCGTCGTCGTTGCCGCGCGCCCAGATCACCGCCGACCCGATCGCCGCCAGCGCGACCGGCCAGACCACCCGGTCGCCGAACCAGAGGCTCACCTCGCGGAGCAGCAGCAGCGCGCCGGCGATCACCAGCGCGAACCCGAGGGTCCGGCGGCGGGTGGGCTCGCGCCAGATGAGCTGCTGGCCCGGCTTGGGCTCGTCGATCGCGAACACCAGCAGGATGTAGAGCACCAGCCCGATGCCGCCGGCAATGGTGAGCAGCACGAACGCGATCCGGACCAGGATCGGGTCGATGCCGAAGCGCTCGCCGAGGCCACCGGCGACCCCGGAGATGACCCGGTTGCCGCTGCTGCGGGCCAGGCCGAGCTGCTCGAAGCGCAGCCGGCCGCGCGACGGGAGGCTCGGCCGCGCCGGCTTGACGGGCGGCTGCTCCTCGGTCGCGGGTTCCTCGCGCACGGGGGCCTTGCTGGTCCCCTCTGGCGCGTCGCTTCGGTCCGTGGCTGGCTCCTTGCTGGCTGCGGGCGGTGCCGCGCGACGCCGGGTGGCGCCACCTGCGGTTTCTGACCGGTGGACCAATGGTGGCATCCAGCACCAGCGGGCGCTACGGGTATGACCCTGGTATGACCCTGAACCACGTCCCGGAGGCTCAGGGTTGTTCCAGGGCCATCCCCGATGGTCGGCGAGGGCCGGCGGGTGGAGGCTGTGTGCGTGGTCGCCGCGGTGTCACGGCGGCGACCGGGGGATTTCTGGTTCGAGGAGGCTTCGAGGACATGCCTGAAGAGCCAACCGGGTCCGAGCGACCCGCCGACGAGCAGACGCACGAGACCGAGCAGACGCAACCGACCGAGACGCGCCAGACCGAGCAGGCGCGCGGCCAGTCCGCACGGGGGCAGGGGGCCGGATTCCCGCCTCCGCCCCCGCCTCCGCCACCCGGGCAGGGGTTCCCGCCGTCTGGCGCCTACCAGCGACCAGGGGGATACCAGCCGACCGGCGGCTACCACGGGCCGGCCGGCTACCCGCCGCCGGCACCGCGGCGGCTGACGCGGCGCACCGACGACCGGGTGCTCGGCGGTGTCTCCAGCGGCCTCGGCCTCTACTTCGGGATCGACCCGGTGGTGTTCCGGATCGGCTTCGTCGCGCTGACCCTCGCCGGTGGCGCCGGCGTGCTGATCTACCTGCTGCTCTGGGTGGTGCTGCCGGGGGTCGCCTACGACGGCGTCCACGGCCCGCCGCCATCCCCGCCGCGCCAGGGCGAGGCGCCGATCCTGACCACGCTGCGGCAGGGCGGGTTCAAGAGCTACCTCGCGATCGGCGCGATCGTGCTGGCGGTGCTGCTGTTGATCAGCCCGTTCGCGAGACCGGAGGTGGTGTTCGCGCTGCTGCTGATCGGCGTCGGGATCCTGCTGATGGTCCAGGACCGCAACGAGCGGCCCGCGGGCCCTCCGGCCCCCGGCCAGCCGGGGCCGCCGGGCCAACCCGGGGCGCCGGGCCAGCCGTGGCAGGGGCCGCCGGCCCCGCCGGGCGGCGGTCCAGGGCCGGGGGGCTGGAACCCGGGCGGAGGATGGCCGGGGGGCCCTGAGCCCGGACCGGGCGCCGAGCCGGCGTCGGGGCATGACACGGGGCATGACACGGGACACGACGCTGGGCATGACGCTGGGCGTGACGTGGGGCGTGACCCGGGGCCCCGGCCCAGCGCCGAGCCGGTGCCAGGGGGCTGGCAGGCCGCGCCGGAGAGCCCATCCCGGGCGTCAGCGGCGAGCCCGTCGCGGGCGTCGGCGGCGACCACCGAGCGGATCGCGGTCCACGACGAGCCAAGGGCGGCCGGCTCCTCGCCGGACTCGACCTACGGCGCCGGCGCCACCGCCGGCGGGACCGCCGGGACCTGGGGGGCAGCCAGCTCCCCGGGTCCCAGCCCCACTTGGGGCCAGAGCGGCTGGGGCACGCCGCCGGCGAGCGCAGCCTGGGCGGCCGCGGCCAGCCCGCCGGGCTCGTGGGGCTCGACCGGCACGGCGGTGGCGCCCAGGGAGCGGCAGCCGCACCAGCGGTCGATGCTCGGCTGGTTCACGGTCGCGGCGGCGCTGCTGGCCGCCGGCATCGCGACCGCCCTCGACAACCTCGGCGCCATCAACATGACGCCGGCGCGGGTGCTCGCGGTCGCGCTGACGGTCGTCGGCGTCGGCCTGCTGATCGGGAGCCTGTGGGGGCGCGCGTGGTGGCTGATCCTGCTGGGCCTGCTGCTCGTGCCCGCGGCCGGGATCGCCGGCCTCGTCAACGGATTGCCGGTGACCGGGCAGGGCGGGGACCAGGTCGTGCGGCCGCTGACCGTCCGCGAGATCCAGCCAAGCTACGAGCTCGGAGGCGGGCACCTGACCCTCGACCTCCGCCAGGTGGAATTCGGCGCGAAGCCGGTGGTCGTCGACGCAAAGGTGACGGCCGGCGAGCTGGACGTGCTGCTGCCGCGCGATCTGCCGGTAACGGTGCACTCCAAGATCGCCGCGGGCGAGATCGACGTGCTCGGCCGTCAGAACGGCGGGATCCAGATCGAGAACACGGTGAGTGAACCCGGCACCAGAGGGTCCGGCCAGATGGAGCTCAGGCTCCACGTCGGGCTCGGACAGATCAAGGTCAACCGAGGGTGAGGGGAGGTTTGACGATGCGAGCCAACGCCATGCGGCGCCACGATTTCGACCCGATCGCGTTCGTCTTCGGCCTGGCGTTCACGGGAATGGGCCTGCTCTTCCTCGTCGGCAGGTTCCAGGTGTTCAACCACGCGCGCTGGCTGTGGCCCGGCCTGCTGGTCGTGCTCGGTCTCGCGGTGCTGGTCGGCGCCCGCGGCCGCGGCGCCCACGGCGCCGAGCCGCGCCGGAGCGACGCCTCGGCGGTCGACGCCTCTGGGGTCGACCCCGGGCCCGCGCCCGACCTCGACTCGATCGAGCCGCCGGTCGGTCCCGAGGCCTTCCACCTCCCCGGCTGGCCGCACACCGGCAAGAAGCCGGAGAAGCAGACCGAGAAGAAGCCCGAGCCGAAGACGGACCCGAAGGCCGAGTCGAAGGCTGAGGGTGAGGTTGACCCCGGGGCCGAGACCAGAGTGCTGCCGAAGGAGGCCGCGACCGGGGTCGACCCGGGGGCCGAGACCACGGTCCTGCCAACGGAGCCAAAGACCGAGGTGGAGCGGAAGGAGGACCGGCCCGAGTCCGGCTGACGGCGGCCGGTCTCGCAGCTCCTCAGCCATCTGGGCAGCGGGGCGGAGATCACCCTCCGGCGCATGGAGGCGGCCATCTCCGGCTCGCCGCAGCTCGAACAGGATGACTTCCGCGTGATCTGGGACCGCTGGGACGGCCTGGAGCCCGAGCCGGTGGCCACGGCGATGGTCGAGGCCAACGAGGCCTGCGTCCGCCGCTTCGAGACCCTCGACGAGGAGACCGTGCGCGACCTGCGGCTGCCCTTCTTCGGCGGCGGCGAGATCGACGTGCGCGGCAGCGTGGCGATGCGCCTGAACGAGCACGCGCTGCACGCCTGGGACGCGGCGGTGACCTTCGACCCAGCCGCGACGATCGCGCCTGGATCGGTCGAGCCGCTGCTGTGGAACCTGATCGACCAGGAGTGGATCGTCGCCCGCTCGGCCGACGCCGAGGCCGTCGCCGCGCTGGCCGCCAAGCTCGGCGACCGCCCGCTGCTGGTCGGGACCACCGACCCCGAGTGGTGGCTGGCGCTCGACCTCGCCGGCGACCAGCCGCGCCTCCGCAGGGTCGACGCCGCCGGCGAGCCACACCTGACGATCCCCGGCGAGGCGTTCGTCCGCATGGTCTACGGGCGCCTCGACCCCGGGCACACCCCGGCAGGCATCGAGGTCGCCGAGCCGCTGACGATCCAGGAGCTCCGCTCGGCGTTCAAGGGCTACTGAGGCCGATCAAGGGGTACCGAGGAGCTGCTGGACCACCCACGCGGGCGAGGCGAGGGTCTCGCCGACGGCCTCGAAGAGGTCGTCGAGCGCCGCGTAGCGGAGCGCGGCCGCCGTGCGGGCGAGGGAGCCGTCGACGATCGCGGTCTCCAGCTCGCGGCCGGCCTCGCGCATGGCGTAGCCGACCGCCTGCTTGCCGGCCGCGATGGCGAGGTCGCGGCGCTGCTCGGTGAACCACTGCCTGACCTTGAGCTGCGCCCGCGGGGTCTTGACCGACTCCAGCCAGTCCCTGGACGGCCCGGTCTCGCGTGACGAGGTGGTGAGCACCTCGACCACGTCGCCGTCCGACAGCGCGCTCGCCAGCGGCACCAGCTGGCCGTTGACGCGCGCGCCGACGCAGCGGTGCCCGGTGTCGGTGCCGAGGGCGTAGGCGAAGTCGACCGGGGTGGCGCCCTCGGGCAGGGTGATGCTGTCGCCCTTTGGGGTGAACAGCACGACCTCGTGATCGCTCAGGTCGTAGCGGAGCGACTCGAGGAACTGGCCAGGGTCGGGCGCGTCCCGCTGCCAGCTCACCATGCGCCGCAGCCATTCCGGCTCGTCCGGCCTCCCGCCCGGCGGCTTCCGCAGCCGCTTGGCGTGCCTGCCGCCGTTGTTGTGGTCCAGGAAGGCGACGATCCCGTGCTCGGCGGTGCGGTGCATCTCCTCGGTGCGGATCAGGACCTGGAGCAGCTCGTCGTGCGGGCCGATCACGGTGGTGTGCAAGCTCTGGTAGAGGTTGAACTTGGGCATGGCGATGAAGTCCTTGAAGCGCCCGAGCACCGGCTTCCAGCGGCTGTGCACCGCGCCCATGGCCACGTAGCACGACGACGCCTCGCCGGAGACGATCACCAGCAGGCGGGCGACGTCGTAGAAGTCGATCTCGCCCTCGCCGCGCTCCAGCAGCATGTGGTGGACCGAGAACAGGTGCTTGGGCCTGGCGCTCAGGGTCGCCTTCACCCCGGCCTCGCGCAGCGCCGGCGCGACCTTGGCGATCACCTCCGCGAGGTAGGCGTCGCGCTCCCCGGCCCGCTCGGCCACCATCCGGGTGGTGGCCGCGTACGCCTCGCGCTCCAGGGTCGCGAAGGCGAGGTCCTCGAGCTCCCGCTTGAACACCTGGATGCCGAGCCGGTCGGCGAGCGGCACCAGCACGTCCAGGGTCGCCCTGGCGATCCGCTCCTGCTTGTGCCTCGGCTGGAAGCGCAGCGTGCGCATGTTGTGGACGCGGTCGGCCAGCTTGATGACCAGGACCCGCAGGTCGCGGGACATCGCCAGGATCATCTTGCGGATGGTCTCGGCCTCCGCCGCCTCGCCGAAGCGCATCTTGTCGAGCTTGGTGACGCCGTCGACCAGGTGGGCCACCTCGTCGCCGAACTCCTCGCGGGCCCGCTCCAGGGTGTAGACGGTGTCCTCGACGGTGTCGTGCAGCAGCGCGGCGGCCAGGGTGGTGGTGTCGACGCCGAGCTCGGCGAGCATGGTGGCGACCGCGACCGGGTGGGTGATGTACGGCTCGCCGCTGTGCCGGAGCTGGCCGCGGTGGAGCTCCTCGGCGACCTCGTAGGCGCGGCGGAGCATGGTCGGGTCGGACTTCGGGTGCGCGGCGCGGTGGGCCCGCAGCAACGGCTCGAGCGCCTCGGGCGGCTCGTCCCGGCGACCGCGGAGCCGCGGGCGCGACAACCTGGACGGCGCGCGCTCGAGCGGCCTGGACGGCGCGCGCTCGGCCGGCCTGGACGCGCCGGATCCCGGCAGCGCCAGCGGCGACGGGTCGGCGGCACCTGGGCCGAGCGGACCGGCCTCCGCGCTCACGGCCACCTCCAAACTCAAGCCGACTTGCCGGACTCGAGGCCGGCAGCCGGCGTCGATCAGCTCGGTGTCTCGGCTCGCTCCCTGTGGACCACGTCGGCGAGCGCGCGGATGAACTGGGGTTGCGTGTTGGGAAGCTGGATGCGGTGGAAGGCGATGCCGGACTCCTCGGCCTCCTCCCTGGCGGCGACGTCCAGGTCGTAGAGGATCTCGAGGTGGTCGGCGAGGAACTGGACCGGCACCACCAGCACGGCCTCGTGGCCGGCCTCGCGGAGCCCTGGGAGCAGCTCCTTGAGGTCCGGCCGCAGCCACTCCTCGGGGGTGTGGCCGGCGCTCTGGTAGGCGAAGCGCCAGCGCTCGGGGTCGAGCCCGACCCGCTTGGCGATCGCCTCCGCGGTGTCGCTGAGCTGGACCACGTAGCCCGGTTCGCGGTCGACCACCGGCTTGGGCAGGCTGTGCGCGGTCATCAGCACCGGGACGCCGCGGCCCCCGTCGGGCATGGCGGCGAGCGCCTCGGTGGTCCGCTCGGCCAGCGAGTCGACGAACGACGGCAGGTCGTGCCAGGCGCCGGCGATCCGCACGCGACCCTCGGGGCCGAGTGCCTCGGCCGCCTCGGTGAGGGTCCGGTTGTAGCGGCCCATGATGATCGACGAGTACTGCGGCGACAGCACGATCCCGATCAGCTCGCGGACGCCCGCCGTCGCCAGCCGCTGGACCGCCAAGGCGATCGAGGGCTCGGAGTGGAGCATGCCGACCTCGACCAGGTAGGCGCCGGGCCCCTCCTCCTCGTCGAGCAGGCGTTGGAGCGCGGCGCCCTGGTCCCTGGTGATCTCGATCAGCGGGGACCAGCCGACCAGCTCGTAGCGGCGGATGAACTCGGCGGTCAGCTCGGGGCTCGCCGGCCTGCCGCCGCGCACGCTCAGCAGGTAGGCGGGCATCCCCTCGGCGTCGGTCGGGGTGCCGTAGGTCATCAGCAGCACGCCGGTGGGGTGCTCGCCGCCGTTGCCGGTCGGGTTGCGCGGGGTCGCGCTCGTGGTCATGCGGATACCTCCGCCCGGTCCCGGGCTGTCTCCTCGTGAACGTAGTCGACCAGCCGCCGCAGGTTGTCCGACGGGCTGTCGGGGAGCACGCCGTGGCCGAGGTTGAAGACGTGCCCGGGGCGGCCGGCCGCGGCGGCCAGCACCGTGGCCGCCTCGCGCTCGACGACCTCCATCGGGGCGAGCATGACCGCCGGGTCGAGGTTGCCCTGGATGCCCTTGCCGGCGCCGATGCGCCGCCAGGCGTCGTCGAGCGGCACCCGCCAGTCGACGCTGACGAGGTCGCTGCCGGCCGAGGCCATCTGCTCCAGCAGACCGACCGTGCCGGTCCCGAAGTGGATGGTCGGCACGCCGGTGGCCGCCACCGCCTCGAAGATCCTGCGCGTCCACGGCAGCACCTCGCGCTCGTACTCGCGCCGGCCGAGGTCGCCCATCCAGGAGTCGAAGAGCTGGACCACCTGGACCCCGGCGGCGACCTGGGCGCGCAGGTAGCGGATGGTGACCTCGGTGAGCCGCTCCATCAGCAGGCGCCACAGCTCCGGGTCGCCGTACATGACGCTCTTGGCGCGGGCGTGGTCGCGGGACGGCTTCCCCTCGATCAGGTACGACGCCACCGTGTAGGGGGCGCCGGCGAAGCCGATCAGCGCTGCCCGCTCGCCGAGGTCGCCGCGCAGCAGCCGGATGGTCTCGAACAGCTCGGGGGTCGCCTCCTCGGCCTCGACCACCCTGAGCCCCTCGACCGCCGCCCGGTCGCGCACCGGCGCGTGGATGATCGGGCCGATCCCCGGGTCGATCGAGAACGGCACGCCCATGCCGTACAGCGGCAGCATGATGTCGGCGTAGAGCACGGCGGCGTCGACCCCGAGCACGTCGACCGGCATCCGGGTGACCTGGGCGCACAGCTCAGGGGTCCGGGTGATGGTCAGGATGTCGTACCGCTCGCGGAGCTTGCGGTAATCGGCGAGACAGCGGCCGGCCTGGCGCATGAACCAGACAGGTGTCCGGTCGACCTGCTCGCGCCTGCATGCCGCGAGCATCCGCCCGGCTGGGGTCATCGCTGGCTGGCCGCCGTTCCCGGCGCTGCGATCGCTCACTCCGAACGCCACGCTCCTTCGTCCCTCGGATCGTCCTCGCCGGCCGCTGAAGGTCCCATCCGGCCGTTCCAAGAGTATGAGAAGGTCAGGGGGTCAGCCACTCGGCAGGATCTGTTAGGGGAACAACTCCCCGGACGGCTCCGCAATGCCCGCCTTCGAGGTCGAGGATTAGGATCTCGCCCGACGGCCAGCCGCCGGCCGGCGGCTCGAACCACGGACGAAGGACGCGTGACCGCCAATGACCACACCCTCCGCAGGATCCCCGGCGAACCGGCTCGCCTCCTACCTGGGCGGCCTCGGCGTCAAGCTGCCGGACCAGGCCAGTCTCGAGAGCGTCGCCTACGCCGCGATCCTCGACGTGGTCGGCGGGGTGGCGCCTGAGATCGCCGCCCTGATCGAGTCGGAGCTCGCCGATCAGCGCTCCCACCTGAAGCTTATCGCCAGCGAGAACTACGCCTCGCCGGCGGTCCTGCTGGCGATGGGCAACTGGCTCAGCGACAAGTACGCCGAGGGAGCGCCCGGCCACCGCTTCTACGCCGGTTGCGAGAACGTCGACGCGATCGAGAGTCGCGCCGCCGGGATCGCCAACCAGCTGTTCGGCAGCGACCACGCCTACATCCAGCCGCACAGCGGCATCGACGCCAACCTGGTCGCCTTCTGGTCGATCCTGACCGACCGCGTCGAGGCACCCGAGCTGGAGCGGCTCGGCCGCAAGGACCTGCTCTCGCTCGACGAGGGCGAGTGGGCCAAGCTGCGGCGCGAGTACGGCAACCAGCGGATGCTCGGCATGGCCCTGGACGCCGGCGGGCACCTCACCCACGGCTTTCGGCCGAACGTCTCGGGCAAGCTGTTCGACCTGGCCCACTACTCGGTCGACCCCCAGACCGGCCTGATCGACTACGACGTGGTCCGCGCCCGCGCCGAAGAGGTGCGCCCGCTGATCCTGCTGGCCGGCTACAGCTCCTACCCGCGCAAGATCAATTTCCGGATCTTCCGCGAGATCGCCGACGAGGTCGGGGCGACCTTCATGGTCGACATGGCGCACTTCGCCGGGCTGGTGGCCGGCAAGGTGTTCACCGGCGACTTCAACCCGGTCGAGCACGCCCACATCACCACCACCACGACCCACAAGACCCTGCGCGGTCCGCGCGGCGGGATGGTGCTGTGCGAGGAGCGGTTCGCGTCCACCGTCGACCGCGGTTGCCCGCTGGTGCTGGGCGGCCCGCTGCCGCACGTGATGGCCGCCAAGGCGGTCGCGCTCGACGAGGCGTCGCGGCCGGAGTTCGCCGGCTACGCCCGCCAGGTGGTCGACAACGCCGCCACCCTGGCCGAAGCGTTCCAGTCCGAGGGCGGCGCGGTGGTCACCGGGGGGACCGACAACCACCTTATGCTGATCGACGTGCGCCCGTTCGGGCTCACCGGCCGCCAGGCCGAGTCGGCCCTGCGCGACGCCGGGGTCACCGCCAACCGCAACGTGATCCCCTACGACCCCAACGGAGCCTGGTACACCAGCGGCGTCCGCGTCGGGACGCCGGCGACCACCACGCTGGGGATGGGCACCCCGGAGATGCGCGAGATCGCCTCGATCATGTACGCGGTGCTGTCGGCGACCGAGCCAGACCCGTCCTCGAAGGCGCGCTTCCAGCTCGCCGAGCCGGTCAGGGACGGCGCGCGCAAGCGGGTGGCCGACCTGCTGGCCGCCTACCCGCTGTACCCGCGGATCAGCCTGTAGGGGTCAGGCCCCGGGCCCCGGGCGTTCAGTCCCGGCCCGGTCGCTCGGCGGCGGCCCGGCGGTCGGCCCGACCCTGGGCCTCAGGCCTTGAGGTCGGGGGGCGGCTCGAGGCCGGCGCAGGCCTTGGCGAGCAGGTCGCTCAGGGTCTGGAGCTGCTCGGCGTCCAGCCGCTCGACCAGCACGTCGGGCGGCCGGCGCGCGATCTCGATCATCGCGCCGCGAAGCGAGAGGCCCTCGGGGGTGAGCGCGACCAGCTTGACCCGGCGGTCGCTGGCGTCCGGCTGCCTGCGCACCAGGCCGCGCGCCTCGAGCCGGTCGACCATGCCGGTCACGTTGGAGCTGTGGCACTGCATCGCGTCCGCGAGCGAGCCGATCGGCGCGCCGCCCTCGGGCGGCAGCTCGGCGAGCAGCCAGACCTGCTGCGGCGTCAGGTCATGGGGCCGGAGGAGGGCGCCGTTGGCGCGGATCCGCTCCTTGTTCAGCCGCATCAGGGAGCCCATGACCTCGCCCGCCAGCTGCTGCTTGGACCTTTCCCGGCCCGACACCGATCTCACCTCGGTTCGTCTGGTGCGCCACTGAACGAGCGCACATTCACATGCGGATGGTAGCTCGATAGGTGCGCGTTCAACAACTGATCCATCGACCGATCATGGGTAGAAAGTTGATGCATAACATATCGAGGGCTAACATGATCGAAGCGCGAGCCATTCAGGCTCCCTCCAGACCTCGAGGAGGTGGTCGCACCATGGTGCTCCTTCACCATCACGTCGTCCCCGGACTGGGCGGCGGCGTCCGTCCCCGCCCGCATGCGGTTGTCGTGGAGGCCGGCCAGGTGCCGAGCGACGACCGCGACCGGGCCCAGGTCGAGCCGGCCGCCGACGGCGCGCCGGCTCCGACCGTCACCGGCGCCTCCGCGGCGGAAGCCAGGACCGCCCCCGCGGCCGAAGCCGCATAGGCGGCCGCGAGCGTCGCCAGGCCCGGCGGCAACCGCCTCCACGGCGCACGTGCAGAGGCGGGTCGCTCTATAACTTCGCGCATAACCCGGCGATTCCCATGATGACGCGGCGATAGCACAACGATCTCGACGCGATTGCGCGGCAATCGATTCGGGCCATTCGAATGCAGCTCGCGGTATACAGCGATGCCCGCCCACCGGCGGCGCGAAAAGCCCCCAGACCCTGAGGGGAAACGCCCCAGGCCCAGGGGGAAAGGCCTCCAAACGCTGACCGGATTGGTTGGCATCCACCGATCTTCGCGCAAATTAGCGGCATCTCGTAACCTACTTCGCCAGCGGTCCGCAATGTTCCCGTAGGTGCGCAAAGGGGGAGCTCGGGGGATCGGGGAAACCGCCGTCAGCCGAGTATTCGGCCTGAACAAGAGATGCCAAATGCTGCGAAATGCACCGCTTCGCTCCAAACTCATCGTCACCTTGGTCTGCCCGCTGCTCGCCCTGATCGTGCTGGCCGCGGTGGTCATCCGGTCGAGTCTGGCGGAGAGCGGCAAGGCCGCGGAGGTCAACCAGCGGGCTCGTTTCGCGGCCAAGCTCGCCCCGCTGATCCATGAGCTGCAGGCCGAGCGCAGCCTCTCGTCGAGCTACGTCGCGGGCGAGCGGCGCGACACGCCGACCCAGCTCAACCAGCAGCGCCACACGGTCGACCAGGTGGCGGCCACCTACCGGGCGGCCGCGTTGAACCTCGACCTCGGCGGTGACCAGGGCCTCCGGGACCGGGTCGGCTACGGCATGCGCGAGCTCGACAAGCTGCCGGTGCAGCGGAAGGCGATCGACTCCGGCTCGATCAACCGCGACGAGGCGGTCGAGCCCGAGATCGACGAGGGCGAGATCGAGGGCCAGCTCAACGTCAACGAGAACCACGGCCCCATCAACGACCCGCCCGAGGCGATCGAGCAGTACACCGACACCATCAACGACCTGCTCGACATCAATAACGAAATCGCCCCCGGCAGCAACGACGCGCACCTGATCGAGGCGGTGCGGGCATCGGTGGCGCTGGCGCGAGCCAAGGAATTCGCCGACCACCAGCGCGGGCTGCTCTACGACGTGCTTTCCAAGCATGCCTTCGGGCCCGGGCAGTACGGCAAGCTGACCTCGCTGCGGGCGGTCGAGGTGATCTACATCGCCCAGTTCGAGAGCGCGGCCACCCCGGCGGAGATCACTGTCTACCGCCACATCGTCGAGAACCCCGCGATCGCGCGCATCGACCACATCCGCGAGGAGGCGGTCGACACGGGAGGGGTCGGGCACGTCGACGGGGACGCGGGCGACTGGTTCCAGGCGACCAGCCTCGAGCTCGACCAGCTCCGGAGCCTCGAGCAGCGGCTCAGCGGCGACGTGGTGGCCACCAGCGCCTCGATCAAGGCGGACGCCGACCACAGGGCGCTGCTCTACACCGTGCTGCTGATCGCGGCGATCGTGCTCGCCGTCGGCCTGTCGCTGGTGGTGGCCCGCTCGCTGATCGTGCGCCTCGGCCGGCTCAAGGACGTCGCCCACGAGGTCGCCGAGGACCGCCTGCCCGGCGTGGTGAACCGCCTGCGGGAGGGCGAGAGCGTCGACCTGGAGAACGCTTCGGCGACGCCGATCGACACCCACGCGCGCGACGAGATCGGCCAGCTCGGCGAGGCGTTCAGCCTGGTTCACCGGGTCGCGCTCCAGGTCGCCGGCAGGGAGGCGGCCTTGCGCCGCAGCGTCGGCGACATGTTCCTGAACCTCGCCCGCCGCTCCCAGAGCATGCTCGAGCGGCAGTTGGAGCTGATCGGCGACCTCGGCAGGCGCGACCTCGGCGAGGCCATGGACGACGTCTCCGAGCTCGACCACCTCGCCGGACGCATGCGCCGCAACGCCGAGAACCTGATCGTGCTGTCGGGCGCCGAGCCGTTGCGCCGCTGGCGCGGGCCGGTCCCGGTCGGCGACGTCGTCAAGTCGGCGGTCGACGAGGTCAGGGAGCACCGCCGGGTCGCCACGCTGCCGATCCAGCCGGCGATGGTCGCCGGCCACGCGGCCTCGGACGTCGTCCGCCTGCTCGCCGAGCTGCTCGAGAACGCGCTCTCGTTCTCGGCGCCCGAGACCCAGGCGATGGTGTCCGGGCAGGCGCTGCCGACCAGCTACCTGTTGGAGGTCCAGGACCAGGGCATCGGCATGAGCACCGAGCAGTTCCATGAGGTCAACCAGCGGCTCGCCGAGGCGCCGGACATCGACCTCGCGAACGCCAAGATGCTCGGGTTCTTCGTGGTCGGCCGGCTCGCCGAGCGGCACGGCATCAAGGTCCAGATGCGCCACTCCCGCTACGGCGGCGTGGCCGCGCTGGTGCTGCTGCCGGCCGCGCTGCTGACCCAGCCGGGGATCTCGCGGGCGTCGGACCCACCGCCGGCCTTTCCGGCGGAGCGCAGGCCGGCGGTCTACCCGAGCGGGTTCGAGCTGGACTGATGCCGGCTCAGCCGACCTGGAGCAGCCTGGTCTGGAGGCTGTCCCGGTCGACCACCAGTGCCTGGTGGTTGGCCAGGCTTGCCCAGCTCGGGCGGTCGCCCCAGGACCCGGACGAGCCGACCACCACGGAGCCGGCGGTGCGCCGGTAGCCGAGGGTGTAGTAGTCCGGGTCGCCGCGGCGGTTGGCCGCCTCCTGGCTGAAGTCGCAGACCGCGTAGAGGCGGCGCTCGGTCAGCAGCACGAAGTTGAGCGCGGTGTAGCGGAACGAGCCGCGCACCCGCTCGAGCAGCTTGGGCAGCGCGAGCTCGACCGAGCCGGCCTCCTCGACCTGGGCGAGCAGGAGCTTGAAGTAGCGCTCCGAGTCGGTGGTGCCGCGCAGCGCGTCGCGCGCCGCGGGCGCCAGCAGCCGCTTCAGCTCGGCGGCCGGCCGGATCCAGCCGTTGTGCGCGAAGGCGAGCTTGCCGCTGGAGAACGGATGGGTGTTCTCGAAGGTGACCCCCATCCCCGGGCTCGCCTTGCGGAGGTGCAGCACCATCGCGTCCATCTCGGTGGTGCGGGCCAGCTTGTCGAGCAGGTCGCTGGCGTGCGCCGCCTCGACGTCCTTCTCGACGTTCAGCTCGCCGTCGCCGTCGTGCCAGCCGATGCCCCAGCCGTCGCCGTGCTCGAACGACAGCCCGAGAAAAGACTCGAACTCGCGCTCGCCCACGAGCTTGCGGGCGGTCGTCGCTCGGTTGGAAACGAAGGCCAGGAGCCGGCACATTTCTGGGGGTTCCTCCAGATGAGACCGTTATATGGGGGAAAGCTCTCGAAGACCGCAATCTCTGCAAGTCTTTGATCGGGGAGTGAAACGTAGTGCGCCGCGCGTTCCGTGTCAAAGTGGTCGGGAGTCACCGGGTGGCGCGGTTGCAAGGTCCCGCTCACCTGAGCTGAACCGTGCGGATCTCCCACGGTCCGAGCTCGAGCTCGAGCCTGCCTCCGGCGGCGGCTCCGGGGTCCGGGCCGGGCCCGACGAGGTTGAGGGACGCTCCGGGCCGGCCGAGCAGATCGCAGTCGCGAGCCTCGGTGAACGGGCCGATGACGGTCGCGGTGCCGGCGTTGGGGCGCTCGCGCACCAACCGCAGCTCCAGCCAGCCGTCGCGGCGGCGCAGCGAGGAGAGCACCGTGCCCCCGTCGCCCGCGACCTCCAGCCCGGCGGCCTCGCGAAGCGGGCCCTCCGTTCCGGTGCCGGCGGCGACCACCAGGTCGTGGCGGTACCGCTCGGCCTGGGCGAGCAGGTCCTCGCCCGCGGCGGGCAGGACCGCCAGGGTGTCGCTGACCGGCCCGACGCACTGCGCCTCCGGGATCGGCAGCTCGGGGCCCGCCGGCTCGAGCCTGTAGGGGTTGGTGTCGCGGCTGATCAGCCCGGTCGAGCGCAGCAGGGTGATCGCCAGCTCGGTGCCCGCGGTGGCCGTGCCGCCCGCGGTGCCCGTGCCGCCCGCGGCGCCCCCGCCGGTCAGGTCGCCGCCTGCCTCTGCGCCCGCCGCGCCCGCGGCGCCCAGCGCGTCCCCGGCAACCAGCTCGTACTCGCTCGCGTGGTCGAGCAGCACGGCGGTGCCGCCGGCGGCGACGAAGCCGCGGGCGGGGAAGGTCGGCAGCGGCACCTCGCCGTGGCCGCCCTCGCCGCCGCGCCCGCGCTCCACCACCGCGAACTGCCCCTCCGCCGCCGAGCCGTCGGCCGCGGTGGCCAGAGGCACGTGCAGTCGCAGGCGGTGCTGCACGCAGGGGTTGTCGAACGCCACCCGCAGCCGCACGAACGGCTCGCCCGCGCGCAGCTCGACGGTGGTCGTGACCGGCACGTCCACCAGCTCGTCGGCCTCGCTCGCCCGGGCGGTGCCCTCCAGCCCGCCGGGGCCGTCCAGGCCGCGCGGCCAGCGATAGGTCCGCACAACCTCGACCGCGGCGCGCAGCGGCCCGGCGGCCAGCGGCGTCAGCTCGACCGCGACCGGCTCGCTGACCTCCAGGTCGGTGGCTGGCGGGGCGTAGTTGTAGCTGTCGCCGGCGTCGCCGCCGTCGACCAGGCGGGCGACCCCGTCGAGGGTCGCCCCGCCGCCGCTGACCAGCAGGCAGCCGTCGGCGCGCACGGTGACCTCGACCAGCCCGTTGGCGATGCGGTTGCCGTGCAGCGTTACCGGACCGGCGGCCGGCAGCCCGCCGCCTCCCTGTCGCGGTCGGAGGGCCGTCCAGCCGAGTGGCGGCACGGGCACGCTTGCGAGCAGGCGGCGGCGCTCCGGCTCTTGCCGCTCCAGGCGCCTGGGCTCCGGCAGCGCCTCGAATCCGTAGCGCACCGGCGAGGAGCGGCCCACCTCCTGGGTGGCCAGCAATCGCCCGTCGGGCAGCTCGACCGCGACCTCGTCCCAGGAGGCCGGGACCTCGACGTCGAGCTCGACGATCCCTTCGCGCGGGACCGGAGAGGGGTTGAGCACCGCCACGCCGCCGGCCGGCACCGACGCGGCGACCTCGGCGGCGACCCGGTCGCGCAGGCCGGTGCCGATCTGCTCGGCCTCGGCCAGCCGGGCGGCGACCTGCTGCGCGACGCTGTCGGCGCCGCAGCCGGTGATCGAGTCGTGGCCGGAGCTGTCGATCACCTTGTTCCAGCCCACTTCCAGGAAGCGCGCCGGCCAGTGCCTGGCGTGCAAGGCGTTCAGCGGCTCGGCGTAGCGTTCGAGCAGCCGCTCGGCGCGACCGAGCGACGCCTTCAGGTGCAGCCGCGCCGACAGCACGCCCATCAGCACGTTGGCGCGGGCGCTGGAGCGCAGCTCACCGCGCCAGGAGGGCAGTGCGGTGCTCTCGGTGGCACCGTCGCCGCCGGCGGTTTCGGCGATGTAGCCGCTGAGCGTGGAGGTCTCGATCCGGTAGCTGTCCTGGGCGGCGTTGATCGCGGTCAGCACGTCCATGAGGTCGTCGAGCGGCTTGAAATGGTCCTCGCCGTACATCGCCAGCAGCGCGCCACCGTCCTCGAAGAACGGCAGCATGCGCTCCTCGAGCTGCCGCACCCGCTCGGCGAGCCGGTCGGGCAGCTCCAGCAGCAGCGCCGCGTTGCCGTAGCCGAGCGGCAGGTACTCGGCGCGGACGGTCGAGCCGTCCGGGGCCGACCACAGGAACACGTGGTTGCCGATCGACGACGGCACCCCGCGCCAGACCGTGGCGTGCTCGAAGCCCGCGCGTCGCATGATCTGTGGCATCTGGGCCGCGTGGCCGAACTCGTCGGGAAGGTAGCCGACCCGCATGGCGCCGCCGAGCCGCACGGCGGAGCGCAGGCCCCGCTCCAGGTTGCGGACCAGGGTCTCGCCGGAGGCGAGGAACTCGTCGGAGAGGATCTGCCACGGGCCGATCGCGAGCTGGCCGGCTTCGACCAGCGCGCGCACGCGGTCGGCCGCCTCGGGCCGGATCTCCAGGTAGTCCTCGATGGCGGCCATCTGCCCGTCCATGGTGAAGCGGTAGGCCGGGTCCGCCTCGGCGCGGTCCAGCACGTGGTCGAGCAGGTCGACCAGGCGCATGCGGAAGCGCTGGAAGGGTTCGTACCACTCGCGGTCCCAGTGCGTGTGGGGGACCAGGTACACGACGCGGGGCTGGCTGGCTGGCATCCACCAAGCGTACCCGGAGCGACCCTGTTGACACCGTCGCTTTCTTGAACCGTTCAAGACAGCGCCGTAGAGTACGCGGTGTGATGACCACCAGACCCACCCCGGCCCATCCGGTCGAGGACGTCGTGTTGCTGCGCGGTGCGCGGCTTCGGGTGACCGCGCCCCGGCTCGCCGTGCTCGCCTCGGTCGGCGAGCTGGACCACCCCGATGTGGAGCAGATCGTCACCGCCGCCCGCTCGCGGCTCGGCGCGGTGTCGACCCAGGCCGTCTACGACGTGCTGCGCGTCTTCGAGCGGGCCGGCCTGGTGCGGCGCATCGAGCCGGCGGGCTCGCCGGCCCGCTTCGAGCGCCGGGTGGGTGACAACCACCATCACCTGGTCTGCCGGCGGTGCGGCCGGGTCGCGGACGTCGACTGCGTGGTTGGCCGCGCGCCATGCCTGAAACCCGCCGGCGACGCGGGCTTCACCATCGACGAGGCCGACGTGACGTTCTGGGGCCTCTGCTCTGGCTGCCAGGCACGCGGCCGGGGCTGAGCGACGGGGAGGTCTCGAGATGGCCGCCGGGTCACGGGACGTAGATGGCGTCGCGCCCCCGCCCGGATCGGGCGCTGCGTCCGGCGACTTCGGCGAGCTGATGCGCGCGCACCTGGAGGCGGTGGGGGCGCACAACCGCGGCGTGCTCGACCGCGTGGCCGACCGGGCGCTGGAGGTGATCGTCTCCGGCGGGGTGCTGCTGACCGCGGGGACCGGCCACTCGATGGCGCTGGTGCTCGAGACCTTCTACCGGGCCGGCGGGCTCGCCTGCGTCAAGCCCGTCTACCATCCTGGCCTGCTGCCGCTCTCCGGCGGTCTGGCGTCGAGCCTGATCGAGCGCGGCAGCGGTCTGGCGGCGGTGCTGGTCGCGGCGGCCGAGCCGCGCCCGGGCGAGCTGGCGTTCGTGTTCTCGACCTCGGGAGCGAACCCGGTCCCGGTCGAGCTGGCGCAGTGCCTGCGGGCCGCCGGGGTCGAGGTGGTCGCGGTCACCTCGCTGCCGCACCTGCGGCAGGCTCTGGCGCGGGCCGGGGTCAAGCTGGACGAGGTGGCCGATTTCGTGATCGACACGCTGGTTCCGCCAGGGGACGCCGCATACCGCCGCGATCAGACGGTCACCGGGCCGCTGTCGTCGCTGGCCTCGGTCTATCTGTGGAACCTGCTGCTGGCGGGCCTGGTCGACCGCGCCGCCGCCGGCGGGGTCGAGCTGCCGCTCTGGCGCAGCTCGAACAGCCCTGGTGGCGACGGGTACAACGCCGAGCTGGCGAGGCGTTACCGCGCCAGGGTCCCCACGCTCTGAGTTCGCGGCCCGATAAGCCAGGGACGACTCGGCGAGCGGCGAGGCGACTCGGCTGGCCGGCGGGCGACCCGGCTAGAGGCTAGAGGTAGGTCCCGCCGAGCGAGCGGTCCTCTTCACGCGCCGCCTGGGCACCGGGCGTCCCGGGCAGGCCACGGCCGCGCATCTCCTGGAGCTGGTTGCGGGCCGCCATCTGCTGCGCGAACAGGGTCGCCTGGATGCCGTGGAACAGGCCCTCCAGCCAGCCGACCAGCTGGGCCTGCGCGATCCGCAGCTCCGGCTCGCTGGGTGTCTGGGCCTCGAGCGGCAGGGTGATCCGGTCCAGCTCGGCCGCCAGGTCGGGCGACAGGCTGTCAGCCAGCTCGCGCAGGGAGATGTCGAGGATCTCCTTGAGCCTGGCGCGACCGGCGTCGTCCAGCGGCGCCTGCCGGACCTCCTCGAGCAGCTGCCGCACCATCGAGCCGATGCGCATGACCTTGGCGGGGCTGGAGACGGTCTCGGTCTCGGCGGCCGCCTGCCGCTGGTCCTCGGGTGCTCTCCGCGGGACCACGACGATCTCGGGATGCTGCTGGGAAGTGTTCTCGGACATGAACCCATCTTGCCACAGCGGCCTGGACGGCCACGGCGTCAGGCGACCGCCGTGACCGGCTCGTGGCGGACCGGAAAGTTGACCGAGTTCGCGATGTAGCAGAGCTGGTGCGCGCGCTCGTGGAGCGCTCCGGCGCGCTCGACCATCGCGGCGTCGGCCACGGTCACCAGGGGCCGCAGGACCACCTCGCTGAAGCGGCCGCCGCCGCTGGGGAGGTCCTCGATCATGGTCCCCTCGGGCTGGTCGGTGTAGGCGACCACCACCACGCCCGCGACCGCGGCCAGGTGCAGGAACCACAGCATGTGGCATTGCGAGAGCGAGGCGACCAGCAGCTCCTCCGGGTTCCAGCGGTCCGGCTCGCCGCGGAAGGCCGGGTCGGACGAGCCCGGGATCGGCGGCTTGCCCTCGCCGCCGACCTGGTGGCTGCGGTCGTAGGCACGGTAGCCGCTGGTGCCCTGGCCGCGGTTGCCGGTCCAGTCGACCTCGAGCCGGTAGTGGTGAGCCCGCTGTTCGGGCTTGGTCCGCTGGGGTTGCCCTCCCACCCGCGCCTCCCTGGTTGACCGGCCTACGGTGCACCAGTCGATCGTAGCGCACACTGGGCAAGGCATTGACGATCGGCATCGATTCTGCCTAACTTTCGAGTGCGGAACGGGTGGGGGTCCCCAGATCCGGGAGAGCTGATGGCTGACCACGTTGCGTTCGTGACCGGGGCCGACCAGAGCACCGGCATGGCCATCGGCCGCCCGAACCCCCGCTCATGGCAGGTCCCTGAACCAGGTCGCGCTTGGCGGCTGGAGGGCCGTCGCCGCGATCCCCGAACTTGACGGCGATGCCGGCCAGCCTCGCCGCCACAGCCTGGCCGTTGCACTTGGCGGACAGCCACGGCCGGGTGGGGCCGGCGGCCGCCCTTGGTCCGGAGGGCGGCCGCCTGGCCCCTGCGCCGGCGGCATCACCGTTCGCGGGGACGTGACCGACCCCGCGGGAGTCTGGCGGGAGGCGATCTGGCGCCACGTCAGCGATCCCGACCGTCCCGGCTCCGAGGCGTACTGGGCCCCGGCGCTGGAGACCGCCCCGCCCGAGCGGCTGCGACAGATCCAGCTCGAGAAGCTGCGCGCCGCGGTCGCCTTCGCCGGCGCGCGGATCCCCTTCTACCGCGCGAGGCTCGCGGAGGCCGGCGTGCGTTCGGAGGGCATCCGCTCGCTCGACGACCTCCGCCGCATCCCGGTCACCACCAAGCAGGACATGGCCGCCGACCTCGAGGCCAACCCGCCCTGGGGCACCTACACCTCGGTCGACGACGACGCCTGGCGCGACCGCGGCTGGCAGACCTTCATGTCCTCGGGCACCACCGGGCGGCCGAGGCTGTTCCGCTACACCGGCTTCGACCGCCGGATGTGGTCGTGGCTGGACGCCCGCGCGCTGTGGGCGATGGGCCTGCGGCCGGGTCGCGACAGCGCCATGCTGGCGTTCGGCTACGGCCCGCACGTCTGGCTCTGGGGTGTCCACTACGCGCTGAACCTGATGGACATCCCGATCCTGACCGCGGGCGGGCTCGACAGCCGCATCCGCGCGCGTCAGATCGCCGACCTGCGTCCGACCGTGCTCGCCTGCACGCCCTCCTATGCGCTGTACCTGGCCTCGGTCATGCGCGAGCTGGACCTCGACCCGGCCACGAGCTCGGTGCGGGTGCTGTTCTGCGCCGGCGAGCCGGGGATCGCCGTCCCCTCGACCAGGCGCCGCCTGGAGGAGACCTGGGGCGCCGATCTGCACGAGTTCTACGGCTGCACCGAGGCGGCCCCGACCGCCGGGGCGCACACCTGCGCCGAGGTGGTCGCCGCCAAGGACGAGCGGCCGAGCATGCACGTGATGGACGACGCCCACATCTGGGAGGTGGTCGACCCGGTCAGCCTGGAGCCGGTGCCGGACGGCGAGCCCGGCCTCTCGGTGGTCACCAACCTCTGCTCCGAGGCGTCGCCGCAGCTCCGCTTCCTGGTCGGCGACATGACCCGGCTGACCAGGGAGCCGTGCCGCTGCGGGCGCACCACCACGCGGGCGGTCGGCGGCTTCGTCGGCCGCGCCGACGACATGCTGAACATCCGTGGCGTGTCCCTGTTCCCGAGCGCCGTCGAGGACGCGGTCCGGCGGGTGCCCGAGGTGGGCGACGAGTTCGAGATCGTGGTCACCACCGAGCGCGAGCTCGACGTGCTCACCGTGCGGGTCGAGTGCCGGCCCGAGGTGCCGGCCGGCGACCACGAGGTGGTGGCCAAGCGGGTCGAGAGCGAGCTGATCTCGCGCTGCGAGCTGCGCCCGGTCGTCGAGGTGCTGCCCTACGGCGTGCTGGAGCGGACCCAGCTCAAGGCCCGGCGGGTGCGCGACCTGCGCCCGGGCCCGGTCGGGCCGTGATCCCCTCGGCCTCAGGGCGGCAGGACGGTCTGCTTGGGGTGCTCGTCCAGGATCAGGGTCGTGAAGGTGGTACGCACGCCCGGGACCTGGCGCAGCCGCTCCAGCACCACGTCGCGCAGGGTCTCGACGCTGTCCGCCCTGACCAGCACGACGAAGTCCGAGCCGCCGGTGGTCAGCGCCGCGTACTCGACCTCGTCGATCGCCAGCAGCTGCTTGCGGATCGTCTGCCAGCTCTGCTGCTCGATGCGGACGTTGACGAAGGCCGCGACGGTGAGGCCGAGCCGGCGGGTGTCGACGCGGGCCGTGAAGCCGGCCAGCACGCCGTCGCGGCGGAGCCGCTCGAAGCGGGCGTAGGCGTTGCCGCGCGAGATCCCGAGCTGGTTGGCCAGCTCCAGCATCGAGATGCGGCCGTCGTCGCAGAGCACGCGCAGCATCGCCCGGTCGACCTCGTCGAGCGGCCGGGCAGTCTGTCTGGTCATGGTCGCCTCTGGGGGTAGCTCGCCGACATGCTGCTCAGTATTTGGCGACAGAAACGGAGAACTGTCCAGGGTTCCAGCGGATGCATGGACAGCTCGCTCTCCAAGCCCGGACACTTCGGGCGTGGGCGTACGCGCCCCGGGTCCGTCCGCGGGCGCGACCGAACCCCCAACGACGGGGGAGGGAGGTTGCGATGGGAGTCTTCGATCGCATGGCCGCCGGCGGCCACGAACAGGTGGTCTTCTGCTACGACCGGACCACGGGCATGAAGGCGATCATCGCCATCCACGACACCACCCTCGGCCCGGCCCGCGGCGGCACCCGCTTCAAGGCCTACCAGAGCGAGGACGAGGCGCTCGAGGACGCGCTCCGGCTCGCCAGCGGCATGACCTACAAGTTCGCCTACACCGACATGCCGCGGGGCGGCGGCAAGGCGGTGGTGATCGCCGACCCGTCCAACCCCACCGACAAGCCGACCCTGCTGCGGGTCTTCGGTCGCTTCGTGCAACTGCTCGCCGGCCGCTTCGGCACCGGGCCGGACCTCGGCACCTCCAGCGGCGACATGGTCAACCTCGCGGCCGAGACCGACTACGTCTGGGCGCTCGACGAGACCCACGGCGGCACCGGCGACTCCACCCCGCTGACCGCCCGCGGCGTCCACGCCGGGATCAAGGTCTCGCTCGCCCACGCGCTCGGCACCGGCGACCTCGCCGGCCGCACGGTCGTCGTGCAGGGCCTGGGCGGGGTCGGCTCGCACCTGGCCGAGCTGCTGGTGCAGGGCGGCGCCACTGTGATCGCCGCCGACGCCGACCCGGCCAGGGCCAAGGAGGTCGCGGGCGAGCTCGGCATCGCCATCGAGGACCCCGAGCGCATCTACGACCTCGACTGCGACGTGTTCAGCCCCAACGCCGTCGGCGGGGTCCTGAACCGGCACACCATCCCGCGGCTGCGCTGCCGGATCGTCGCCGGCGGGGCCAACAACCAGCTGGAGACGCCCGCGGACGGCCGGCGGCTGTTCGAGCGGGGCATCCTCTACGCGCCCGACTACGTGATCAACTCGGCCGCCCCCTACGCGGTGATCGGCGCCGGCGAGCTGGGCTACTCGCCCGAGCGGCTGGCGGCCAGCGTCAACGGCGTCGCGGACGCGCTGGTGGTGATCTTCCGCCGCGCGCAGGCCTCCGGCGAGCCGACCGCCGAGGTCGCCGACCGGATCGCCGAGGAGCGGATCGCGGCCGCCGCCGGCGCCCGCGCGATGTCGGAGGGCTCCGGCGCCGTGCCGCGCCAGCGCTGACGCAAAGGGCGTGGAACACTCGGACCCTGATTCCGAGCGAGGAGGGCCCGAGGTGGACGACAGGGAGATCGTCAACCAGATCAACCAGCTGGTCCAGGAGGAGCACAAACTCGAGGAGACCCACGTCGGCGAGGGGCTCTCGCCCGCCGACCAGGAGCGGCTCCGCGCCGTCGAGGTCCAGCTCGACCAGTGCTGGGACCTGCTGCGGCAGCGCAGGGCGCGGCGCGAGTTCGGGCAGAACCCCGACGAGGCCGCGGTCCGCGACCGGGACACGGTCGAGCGCTACCAGCAGTAACCGCCGGATGACGGCGCGCCTCGTCGCGGGCGGGCAGGGGAATCGGTACGGGTGAGCCGAGGTTGGCCAGATGAAGGTCCAACCAGCTTCCCCAACAGCAATCGCAACCACCGAACCCCAGTCATGCCTACCGAGGTGATCCGCGATGCGAGCACGCGCACGATTCCTGCTCCCCGCGCTGCTTGGCGCCGCTTCCCTGATCGTCGCCGGCTGCGCCAGCTCCAGCACCGGAAGCGGCTCCGGAGGTGGCTCCGGCTCCGGCTCCAGCAACGCGACGGTCGCGTTCGCGAGCCCCATGTCCGACGCGAAGGTCAAGAGCCCGGTCGACGTCAGCTTCACGGTCCAGGGCACCAAGATCGGCCGCCCCGAGACCGGCGACATGCACCTGCACGTCTACGTCGACAGCTCCAGCGACTACACCATCCTCTACGCCACCCAGGGCCAGGTGAAGGTCCCGGACGGGCAGCACACGCTCAAGGTCGTGCTCGCCCAGCCCAACCACACCGAGACCTCGGTGACCGCCAGCGAGAAGGTCGACGTGACCGGAGGCGGCGGCGCGACCCAGGCGCCCACCACCACGTCCGGCGGCTACGGCTACCCGTAAGGAGCTTGGGATGGCCGAGCGGCAGCGGCGGCCGGCCGGGGGCGACCCCGGCCAGGCCCCGCTGCCCCGCAACGGGCGCAGGGCGCGCCTGCTGCACCTGCTCGTCTACCTGAGCACGCTGCTGCTGGCGTACTCGGGGATCGCGGTCTTCTTCGAAGGGCATCCGGGCCTGGCCCGGCCGCTCGGCGGCCACGTGGCCGCCGCGACCTCGCACCGCTGGGTCGGCTACGGGCTGCTGATCGTCCTGGCGCTGATCGCGGTCGTCTGGTGGCGGGCGAGCGGGCGATTCGCCACCGAGTCGCTGCGCTTCGAGCGGCGCGACCTGCGCTGGCTCGCCGCCTTCCCGCGGCTGGCGCTCACCCCGGCGAGGCGTCCGGCGCCGGCGTCCCATCGGGGGCACTTCGACCCCGGGCAGCGGGTCTTCAACCTGCTGCTGGTCCTGGCGCTGGTGGTGCTGGGCGCGACCGGGGTGGTGATGGGCATGCCCGAGCGGTTCCTGCCGTCGGTGTATGGGCTCAGCCTCCGCATCCACGAAGACGCCACCTGGGCGCTGCTCGTCCTGGTGGCCGGGCACCTGCTGCTGGCCTCCGGTGTGCTTCCGGGCTACCGGGGCGTGTGGCGGGCGATGCACCTGGGCGGTCGCGTGCCGGCAGCGACCGCCAGGCGCCTGTGGCCAACCTGGTCAGCCGCCCCGGAACGCCGGACGGCGGCCCAGAGCGCCGGTGGCGCGCGCCAGCACTCGACCGACCAGCTCGAGGAGCGGGGCGCGCGCCACCGGCTTTCCGGAGGTCCCTGACCTCACCAGCTCAGGGCGAACCCGGATCCGGGTCACATGGCGCGGGTGCGGCCGCGCGACGTCCACATCGGCGACACGATCGCGACCAGCGCGACCGCGATCCCGACCTGGAGGATGTGGCGGATCCAGTCGACCCCGGTGGTGTTGCGGACGCCGATGGCGGCGGCGATCAGGTTGCCGACCAGCGCGCCGACGATTCCCAGTCCCACCGTGAGCCACAGCGGGATGCGCTGTTTGCCGGGCACGATCCCCTTTGCGATCAAGCCGATGATCAGCCCGCCCACGACGATCCAGATGGCCTGAAACACGTTCCCTCCCCGCATCCGAGGCGCCGCCGGCGCGGGCGAGGCGATGCCCGGCCCGCGATGCGGTCTCTCTGGTTCAATCGGTCAACCTCGCAGAGGCCTGGAGCGGCCAGGACGCCGCTTCGGCCCAGTTCCACGGTCTCACGAGGTTCGCCCTATCGCTAGGGCACCAGGGGGACATCTTTCCGCCAGGAGCGGCGCAGCGCGCCGGCCGGCGGCCGGTCCACCACCGGCTGCTCGAAGACGTGGTTGATGCTGGTCCGGAGCCTGGCGATGTCGGCGCCGTAGACGTGGATCGAGATCGAGATCCCCTGGCTGCCGGCGTTGGCCACCCGGTGGATGTCCTCGTTGGGCGGGACCAGGCGACAGACCTGCCCCGGTTCGTAGACCCGCTCGCCCTCCCGCACCAGGGCCTCGCCGTCCGGGCCGTTGTAGAGGTGGAACCGGGTCTCGAGCTCCCTGCCCTGGAGCACGCCGACCACGCACCAGCAGCGGTGGTCGTGGATCGGGGTCGCCTGGCCCGGCCTCCAGACCAGCGAGACCACCGAGTAGCGGCCCTCCGGATGGACGTGGACCAGGTGCTGACGGTAGCTGTCGTCGCCCGGCTCCCTGAAGCGCTCCTGGAGGAACTCGGGATGGGACAGCAGCGAGCCGAGCAGTGCGCCGGTCTCGTCGGCGATCACGTGGGGATCGTCCTTGGCCGCCACCAGGGCGTCCATCCGATCGACGAATTGTCCGAACCGCGTGCCTGTCTCCATTCCAGACCCCCTCGAGCCGCCTCCCACCGGACCGCGACGGCCATCAAGCGTAACAGCCCAGGTCGCGCGGCCGACCCGCCACCTCTCGCCGGGACGCGCCGCTTGCCGCTAATCTCACCGCCACCAGTCGCGAAATGTCCGGAGAGCAAGCGTGTCCACCAGGCCGGAGCGCGGGGCCCGCTCGACCCCCGATCCTTGGCGCGACGTCACCGAGGAGACCATCGCCGTCGCCGGGCGGCAGCTGCGCATCGTCCGGCCGAGGGAGAGCGAGGACCTGATCGACGAGGTGGCGTTCGAGCGGGAGGAGCTGCTGCCGTACTGGGCGCAGCTCTGGCCGAGCGCGATCGCGCTGGCCCGGGCCGCCGCGGCCGCCCGCCCGGCCCGGAGGCGCGTGGTCGAGCTGGGCTGCGGCCTCGGGCTGCCGAGCATCGCCGCCGCGCTGGAGGGCGCCAGCGTGCTCGCGACCGACTGGTCCGCCGACGCGGTGGCCTTCGCGGCCGCCAACGCGAGCCGCAACCACGCGCGGGTGCGCACGGCGGTCTGCGCCTGGTCCGACCCGGGGCCGCTGGTCGGCGAGTCCCCGTGGGACCTCGTGCTCGCCGCCGACGTGCTCTACGAGGCCCGCAACGTCGACCAGCTCCTGGACCTGCTGCCACGGCTGGTGGACGACGCCGGCGAGGTCCTGATGGCCGACCCGGGCAGGCGCCCGGCGCTCCGCTTCCTGCGCGACACCGGCGGTACGGCCTCCGGCTGGCTGCGCCGCTCCACGCCGGACCGGTCGTTCCCGCAGGTCACCGTCCACAGCCTGCGCCGGCACCCCGCCGAGCGCCAACCTGGCTAGAAGGCCGAGGAGGCCAGATTGCGGATCATCGAAGGGGCCGGCGCGTTCACCGCGCCCGGCTCGGCACCCAACCACTATGTCCAGCAGCTCCGCGTCGACGACCTCAGCGTCGGCACCTACTCGATCCCGGCCGGTGGGGTCGACGACCAGACGCCGCACGCCGAGGACGAGGTCTACGTCGTGTGGCGCGGCCGGGCGCGGCTGCAGACCCCTGAGGGCAGCGTCCCGGTGTCGCCCGGATCGGTCGTGTACGTGCCGGCGGGGGAGGACCACCACTTCGTCGAGATCCAGGAGGACCTGGCCTTGCTGGTGCTGTTCGCGCCGCCCTACGGGTCGCGCAAGCGCGCCTGACCCACGCTCAGCCGAGCGTGGCGAAATCGAAGGGCTTGGCCCCGTGCGGCGCCTGGTGCTTGCCGAACCAGTGGAGCATCGGCTCGCCGTGCGGCAGGCTGGTGGCGTCGTCGACGTCGCGGGTGACCAGCACCTCGTAGATGGTCGCCGGGCGCGGCTCGGCCTCGAAGCGCACCTGCGCGCTGCCGTCCGCGTTCGGCTTGGCCGCGCCGGCCAGCAGCCACCCGCCCCAGTTCTGGAGGAACACCAGGTAGCGCTCGTTGCCGGTGACCGGCGGCAGCCCGTGGAAGGTCATCACCGAGAGCCAGGCGTGCGGCCGGAACTGGAGCGTGCCGCTCACCCCCTCGACCCGCCCCGCCGCGGTCGGCGGCAGGTGCCTGGTGATCACGTTGGGCGCGTCCACCACCGCGCGCGCGTCGGCGAGGTGGCGCTGCTGGTCGAAGGCGGCGCTGGCGCGGACGGCGAGGAACGCGACCACCGCGACCACCGCGAGGAAGATGGCGACCAGCCGCACAGCCCGGCTGCCGCGTGCCGCTCGGATCAAGGAAAGTCTGCTCCTTCGTGTCGGAACGTCGTGCGCCGCCGGGTCGCCTCCAGGGTGGTGGAGCCCGGCGGCTCGGGCTCCACGGCGGCGTGCTCGACGGCCCGGCAGGCAAGGCCGAGGATCAGCAGTTGGCAGGCGAGCACCCACTGGTTCTCGAACGACTGCTTGTTGGCGAGGTCGAAGGCCGCGAACACCAGCCCCGAACCGAACACCACACCCGATACCGTACCGTCGAGCAGGCGAGAGGCAAGCAGGTATCCGGCGGCGGTCAGCACCACCACCGCCGGGAGCTGTAGACCGTGCGGCACGAGCTTCCAGACCGACAGCGAGTCCTGGCGTGCCGGGAGGTCGATGAAGAAGTTGACGGTGCAGCCATAGAACCTGCTCGGGTTCGCGAGCACCCACGGCAGGCAGATCCCCGCCGCGAGCCCGCCCGAAACCAGCGCCCGCCTGGGGCCGAAGCTCCGCCACAGCGCCCACAGCGGCAGCACCAGGACGACGTGCTGTTTGGTCGCCAGCGCCAGCCCCAGCGGTACCACCGCCCACCAGGCACGGCCGAGCAGCATCAGCGCTGCCGCGGCGGCCAGGCAGCCGAGAATGATGCTCTCGTTCCACGACTGCTGCGCGACCCGCAGCGTGCCTGGCAGGCTCACGGCCATGCCGACCAGCACGATCCCGAGCGCGGCCCGCCCGCCGCGGCCGCCGCGGCCAGTGCGCTGAAGCGCCCAGAGCAGCATGCCGATGCCGGCGAACAGCACCACCAGCTCGGCGTAGCGGACGTCGCCGAACGCGACCCTGCCGGGCAGGGCGGCCAGGAAGGTGAACGGCAGGTAGTTGAAGCAGTTGCTGGTCTGCCCGGCCGGCACGCCGGTGAACGACATCGTGTAGGGGTTCGCCCCGTGCAGCAGCCCGCTGGTCGACTGCTGGAGGATGATCCAGACGTCGATCGCCGGCCTGCCGCTGGCCTGGATTACCAGGAAGCCGGCGAGCACCGTGCAGCCGATCGCCCCGGCGGCCAGCCGCAACCGCTGGCCCTCGACCAGCGCCGCCGCGATCAGCACGGCGCCCGCCACCATCCCCAGGGTGGTGGAGACCCGGAACAGCGGCCCCAGCTCGACGTTGCCGCTCGGCGGCCACCAGACCTGCGGGACCAGGGCGATCAGCAGGGCGAGCGCGATCGAGCCCTTGGAGGGGACGTTGGGGACCAGCCGCAGCG
>JBEDUQ010000303.1:0-3469 GCA_040414855.1 Actinomycetota bacterium | reverse complement strand
ACGGCTGGGTCTCGCTGGCGCAGCCGTTCGGCGAGGCGCTGAGGCAGTAGTCGTGAAACGCGAATCCCGTCGGCCCGGCGCTGAGCGCGCCGACGTGGGTGTTGACGCCGAAGTCGAAGCTCACGTCGGGCTCGTAGAAGATGAGCGTGCGGCGATCGACGCCGCGGATCGCGGCGGCGACGCGCTGGTTGAAGGTGGTGAGCTGGGAGTCGAACGTCGGGCAGCCGGCCGGCGCCATGCAGGCCAGGAACAGCGTGCCGGCCGACGGCTCGTTGAACAGCTCGTAGCCGAGCACGCCGGGAACCGCGCGGAACCGCGACGCCACGTGGCGCCAGGCGGCGGCGTAGCGATCCTGGAGCCCGACGCCGCCCGGGCCGGGGCTGTTGGCCCAGAAGTGATCCTCCGCGCGCTGGAGAGCCGGGCTGGTGAAGTAGTTGGCCGGGAAGCCGTTGTGCAGGTTGGGCAGCCCATCCGACTGGACGGCCCAGTCGGGTGCCCCCTCGCCCTGGAAGACCTCGTTGTAGAGGTCCTGGTGGAAGTCGAGCACGGAGACGATCCCGCGCGCGTACAGGCTGCGCACGGTGCTCTCGATGTGGCGCAGGTAGCCGTTGTCATAGACGCCGGGCCTGGGCTCCACCGCCTTCCAGATCACCCCGACCCGCACGACGTTGAACCCGAGGCGCTGCAGGAACGCGGCGTCGTCGGCGCCAAACCCGGCCGCGGACGGGTAGTAGGGCGCGAGCTTGTAGACCATGTTGAACCCGTGCAGGACCACCACGCGGCCGCTGCGATCGGTGATCCAGCGGCCGGCGTGGCCGAGCCGCGGCGCGGGTGCGGCGGACGCTGTGGCGCAGGCGATGAAGGCGAACAGAGCGGTGACGATCAGAGCGCGTTTCATGGCGATGGGAGGGTCCAGGGTGCGAGCGAGTCGCGCACCCAGTCGGGGATGGGGATCTTGGTGAGGGCGCGGGCCTCGACCATCACGTGGCGCAGTGTGCCGGACACGAGCAGCTCCCCGTCGCGGTAGACGGCGTGCCGGGTGGTCAGGCTGGTGGTGCCAAGTGCCGAGACCGCGACCTCGAGGTCGAGCAGGTCGTCGAAGCGTGCCGAGGAGCGGTAGGTCAGCTCGGCGGTGACTACGACGATGTCGACGCCGCGGTCCAGCGCGGCCTGATAGCCGCCGAAGGCCGCCCGCCACAGCTCGGTCATGTTCATGTCAAACCAGGCCAGGTAGTGCGCGTTGAATACCACGCCCTGGGCGTCGCACTCGGCGTAGCGGACGCGCAGCGGGTGGCGCAGGGCCTCAGCCACGTCGGATCACGAAGCCGCGCGCCGATAGCTGGGTGAGCGCATCCTCGAAGGCCGCGAAATCCCGCTTGAGCAGAGCGTCGAGCGGGCGGCCGGCCGGCCCCTGGGTCCGGACCCAGCGCTGGAGCACCGCCGGCGAGGCGCCCTCCCCGGCCTCGTCGAGCAGGGTGAGCAGGATGGCGAGCTCGGGCCGGTGCTCGATCTGACCCGACAGCAGGGTGAGCGGGTCGACGGCCAGGATCTGGCACAGCTCGTCCTCGGTGAGCCCGAGCAGGTCCATGAGCCGCGCCGCCCGCGCGCTCTGGAGTCCGCGAGCATGGGCTTCGCCGCTCGGATCCTCGTGTCCGCTGCTGGCCATCGCGGCCCGAAGCCTATCGGCGGTGACCCGACCCCAAGCGCACCGCGATTGCGGTTAGGCTGCGCCAACGTGGCCGGTCCGGTGCTACCGCTGGCCGAGACAGAGCTCGGCGACCCCGACAGCGACTTCGTGGTCGTGGAATGGAGCATCGCTGGAGGCTCGGACTGGGAGTGGATCGCGCCGCTGCACGTCCACCATGCCGACGACGAGGCGTGGTACGTGCTCGAAGGTCGGCTCAAGTTCCAGCTCGGCGACGAGCAGTGCGAGGCGGGGCCGGGCGAGGCGGTCATGGCCCGCAAGGGAACGCCGCACGCCTACGGCAACGCGCGGCCCGGCGAGCCGGCGCGCTACCTGCTCATTCTCACGCCCAGGCTCCGCGCGCTCGTGCGCGCGCTCCACGAGCCCGGCGCGGGTGACTACCGGGAGATCTTTCGCCGGTATGAGTCCGAGCTGTTGATCTGAGGGGCGGCGCGGCCGCTCAGAACAGCTGGTTCTCGCCGCCGAAGACGTCGCTCACCGACCCGTCGGTGAAGATCTGGCGGATCGAGTTGGTGAGCAGGTCCGCGCAGGACAGCACGGTGACGTTGTCCAGCGCGGCCGGCACAAGCGGGATTGTGTCGGTGACGACGACCTTCTCGAACCGGGCCGCGGCCAGGTTCTCCATCGCCTTGCCGGAGAAGATGCCGTGGGTGGCGCAGGCATACACCCGGCGAGCGCCGGCGTCGCGCACCGCGTTGGCGGCCGCCTTGAGCGTGCCGGCGGTGTCGATGAGGTCGTCGACGATCACCGCCGTCTTGTTGGCCACGTCGCCGATCACGTAGTGGATCTCGGCCACCTGCTGGGCCGGGCGGTCCTTGTTGAGGATGGCCAGGTCGGCGCCGATCTTGTTGGCGAACTTCTCGTTGAGCTTGACCCGGCCGGCATCCGGGGCCACCACCACGAGATCCTCGAGGCTGAGGTCGGCGAAGTACTGGGTGAGCATGAACAGCGCCGTCATGTGGTCGCACGGCTTCTGGAAGAAGCCCTGGATCTGGCCGGAATGGAGGTCCATGGTGAGGATGCGGTCGATCCCCGCCGCCTCGAGCATGCGGGCGACCAGGCGCGCGCTGATCGGCTCGCGGGGGGCCGACTTCTTGTCCTGGCGCGAGTAGCCGTACCAGGGCGTGACGGCGATCACCCGGTGAGCTGAGCCGCCGACCGCCGCGTCGACCATGAACAGCAGCTCCATCAGCGCGTCGTTGGCGCTGAGCCCGTAGTCGGGGTTGCCGCAGATGGGCTGGACGATGAACACGTCGGCGCCGCGAACGGACTCTTCGAAGCGGCAGTACACCTCGCCGTTGGAGAAGGTCTTGAGCGTGACGCCGCTCACCTCGACCCCGAGCTTCTCCCCAATCCGGGCCGCCAGGCCGGGATTCGCGCGGCCCGAGACGAGCATCAGCCGCTTGCTGTAGTTGAGCTGCAGGTCGCTGGCCAGGCCCAGCGTGGTCTGCGTCTCCAGCAAGCTCATGGCCGTGTGAGTGTACGCGGCGGGGCCGACGGCAGCCGGTCCGGGCGGGACCTAGCTGCGGTCCGGGCCCGGACCCGGGTCCTCGGACGCCGGCCCGTCGTCTCGCGACGCCTGGCGACGGGCGGCGCGGCGTTCGGCATAGCGCTCGATGTTCTCCTGGCGGGCGCGCGCGACCCCCAGTGCGCCCGGCGGCACGTCCTTGGTGATCACCGATCCGGCCGCGGTGTAGGCGCCGTCGCCGACCGTCACCGGGGCGACGAGCATGGTGTCGACGCTCACGAACGCGCCCGCCCCGA
>JBEDUQ010000302.1:0-19083 GCA_040414855.1 Actinomycetota bacterium | reverse complement strand
GAACGCGGGGCGTGGGGAGCGAAGGGGGGCGCCGGAGGGCTCGTAGCCGGGGGGAAGGGCTGGGCGTGGGGGGAAGGTCAGATGTGGTGGAGGGTGGCGCGGAGGGCGGGTTCGAGGTCCGGGTAGGCGAAGTGGTAGCCGGTGGCCAGGGCGGCGGCGGGGTGGACCCTGATGCTGGCGAAGATCAGATCCTCGGCGAGCTCGCCGAGCAGAAGCTTGGGACCGAAGCTCGGGACCCGAACCAGCGCCGGGCGGGCGACGACGCGGGCGAGGGTGGCGGCGTACTCGGCGTTGGTCACGGGGTTGGGGGCGGTCGCGTTGACGGGACCGTGCAGCTCCTCGGTGTCGACCGCGTGGCGGTAGATACCGACGACGTCGTCGAGGGTCACCCAGCTCCACCACTGCCTCCCGGGACCCAGACGCCCGCCGAGCCCCAACCTGAATAGAGGGAGCTGCAGGGCCAGGGGCCCGCTCCTGGTCGTCTGGACCAGGCCGGTGCGCACGTGGACGGTGCGGATCCCGGCCTCGCGGGCGGGATCCGCGGACGCCTCCCACTGTTGGCAGACGCCGGCGAGGAAGCCGCCGTCACCCGAGCTGGTCTCGGTCAGCACCTCCTCGCCGCGATCGCCGTAGTAGTGGATCCCCGAGGCGGTCACCAGCACCCGCGGACCTCTGGGCAGCGCGGCCATGGTCTCGGCCAGCAGCCTGGTGCCGCGGGTGCGGCTGGTGAGGATCTCCCGCTTGACCTTGGGCGTCCACCGCGGTGCCACGATGCTGCGCCCGGCCAGGTGCACGACCGCGGCGGCCTTGGAGAGCGCCTCCGAGTCGATGGCGCCGCTCGCCGGGTCCCAGTGGGCGGCGCCCGGACCGGGACTCGGCGAGCGGGTGAGGCGGAGCACCTCGTGACCGTCGGCGATCAGGCTTGGAACCAGTGCCGAACCGATCAGACCGGTGGATCCGGTGACCGCGACGAGCATTCAGGGAGTCTACTCGGCTCCATTCTTTCGGGCGGGCGTCCGGTCCGCCGGGATCGAAGCGGGTCCGTCGGCCCTGGCCGCCTTGGACTTTGTCTCGCCGTTGGCGGGGCCGCCGAGGATGTTGCGCGCGAGCTGGAGCCCGGCGACGCCCTGGCTGAGCGCCTGGGCCAGCGCCTCGGACAGGCCCTGGGCACCGTTGAGCACGATCATCTGGTCGACCGCGCCGAACGGCTTGGCGGCCGCCTCGACGATCGCCGGCCAGTTCTCGGCCAGCTGCTGGCCGATGACGGCGTCCTGGTTCTTGGCCAGCGCGTCGGCGCGCGCCTTGATGGCGTCGGCCTCGGCCAGACCGCGCGCCCTCGCCGCCTCGCCCTCGGCGCGGCCCTTGGCCAAGGTCGCGGCGGCCTCGCCCTCGCCGACCTGCTTGGCAGCCTCGGCGTTGGCGGCTGCCTCCAGCCGGACGCGCTCGGCCTCCGCCTGCGCCTCCAGCTTGACCCGCTGGGAGTTGCCGGCCGCCTGGAGCTCGACCTCCTGCCGCTCGGCCTCGGCGCCGGCGATGCGCGCGTCGCGCTCGGCCTTGGCGAGCGTGGTGCGCTCGTACGCGGTGGCGTCGGCGGGCTTGCGGACGGTCGCCTGGAGCCGCTGCTCCTCGCGCTGGGCCTCCAGCTCGGCGACCTTCGTCTCTTGCACGACGACCTGCTGGCGTGCGGTCGCCTCGGAGAGCGGGCCGGCCTGACGGGCCTCGGCGGCGGCGCGGTCGACCTCCGCCTGGTAGCCGGCCTGCTTGATCTGGCTGTCGCGGAACGCCTCGGACTTGAGCGCCTCGGCGTGCTGCTCGTTCTGGGTCGCCTCGCGGTCGGCGTGCGCCTGCGCGATGCGCGCCTCGCGCGACACGGCGGCGGCGTGCGGCAGCGCGAGGTTCTTGATGTAGCCCGTCGGGTCGTGGATTTCTTGCACCTGGAGAGAGTCGACGATGAGGCCGAGCTTCTCCATCTCGGTGCCCGAGGACTCGCGGGTCAGCGCGGTGAGCTTCTCGCGGTCGCGGATCATCTCTTCGACCGTCATGTTGCCGACGATCGCGCGGAGGTGGCCGGCGAACACGTTGTGCACCCGCGCGTCCATTTGGTTCTGCTGGTCGAGGAAGCGGCGAGCGGCGTTGGCGATGGAGACGTAGTCATCGCCGACCTTGAAGATCACCACGCCCTGGATGGCGAGCGGGATGCCCTGCGTGCTCACGCAGTCGATGCCGAGCTGCGCCTCGCGAAGGTCGAGGGACAGGCGCCGGACCGTCTGGATGCCGGGGAGGACGAGTGTGCCCTTGCCGGTGACGATCTTGAAGCCAAGGCTCTCGCCGACGCCCTCGAGTTCAGCGTGCTCTCGGAGCCCCGAGATGACCAGCGCCTCGTTGGGCTCGGCGACGCGCCACATAAGCTTGAACAGGATGAACAGCACCACCAGGACGATGACGACACCGCCGATGATGTACGTGGGGTCCATGGAAATCCAGCCTCCAAGCCACCCTCAGGTAGGGGTGACCACGACGGTCCGGGGAGGGAAGTATTCGACGACGACCACTCGGGTCCCGGGTGCGATCGTCTCCTGGGTGTCAGCGGCATAGGCGTTGAAGGCCTCGCTGCCGCCACGGATGGCGATCATGACCTCTCCGATCCGACCGGGCGCGATGGTGCCGGTGACCCGACCCAGCCGCCCGATCATCTCCTCTGACGCCAAACGGCCCCCGTTCCTCCACGTCCTTGCGACTACACGCGCGCGCAGGCCACATCATGAACTATCTTCGAGGCGCGATAACCCCCTCCAAGGCAAGTTGTGGACAAAAGTCATGCGAATGACAGATCAAGCGTCATCCAACCAACCAACCGGCATCGCCGATCCCTGGGACCCGGCCCGCTACGAGCGCTTCGCCAAGGAGCGGACCGCGCCGTTCTACGACCTGCTCGACCTGGTGCGACCGATCCCGGGCGGCCGCGCCGTCGACCTCGGCTGCGGCACCGGGGCGCTCACCGCCGACCTGCACCGCCGCTCCGGCGCGCGCGAGACACTCGGGCTCGACAGCTCCGCGGCGATGCTGGAGCGGGCCGCCGCGCTGGCAACGACAGCGGCAACCGCAGCGGCAACGACAACGGCAACGACAGCGGCAACGACAACGGCCGGCGACGGGCTCAGCTTCGCGCTCGGCGACCTGGCGCGGTTCGGCGACCCTGGCCAGCCCGGGGACGGCCGCTGGGACCTGGTGTTCTCCAACGCCGCGCTCCAGTGGGTGCCCGACCATCCGCGGCTGCTGGCCAAGCTGACCGCCAAGCTGGCGGCCGGAGGCCAGCTCGCCGTGCAGGTCCCCCACAACCAGGACCACGTCTCGCACGTCCTCCACGAGGAGCTGGCGGCCGAGGAGCCGTACGCGAGCGCCCTCGGCGACTACCGGCGCGCCTTCCCGGTCGAGGAGCCGGAGCGCTACGCGGAGCTGCTGGAGGACCTCGGCTTCGTCGAGCAGCACGTCAGGCTCCAGGTCTACCCGCACCACCTCGAAGGGCCCGAGCAGGTGGTGGAGTGGGCGCGCGGCACGATGCTGACGGCGTACCAGCGCCGGCTGCCGGCCGAGCTGTTCGAGCGTTTCCTGGCCGAGTACCGAAGGCGGCTGCTGCCGCGCCTCGACCAGCGGCGGCCCTACTTCTACCCGTTCAAGCGCGTCCTTCTATGGAGCCGCGGCCCTGACGATCGCGCCGCTCCTTGGTCTTGATCTCGACCCCGCCCATCAACGCGCAGCCATTGACGCGCAGTACGGGCGCGTCGGGCGGCAGGTGCTCGTCGATGACGGCGTTGTTCTCGAAAGCGCCCATGCAGCCGACGCCACTGCACTCGACGTGCATACCGGGCGGGACGATGATGTCGATCCCGCCCATGAACGCGACCGCGGTGATCGTCGTCACCCGATCGCTGAGGATCGCGTCGCGGAGGTCGAGGTCGATGCCGCCCATGAACGCGAACGCGGTCGAGCTGGCCGGGACGCGCCACGGTCCCTTGCGGTCGACGCCGCTCATGATCGCGATCGAGACCCGGTTGGCGGTCGGCTGGCCGGGACGCACCGGAGGCGTCTGGCCGACGGCGCTGACCGCGCGCTGGCCGTAGCCGCTGGGGAGGTCGTCGAACAGGCGCTCCAGCTGGCCGATGGTCTTCGAGGTCAGCGCGGCCTCCGAGCGCTCGTCGAATTCCTCCTGGTCGATCCGGCCGTCGACGTACGCCGCCCGGAGGCGGTCGATAGCGGCGTTGCGCTCGGCGTCCGAGGCCCGCGGCGAGGTGTCAGGCGTTGCCGGCTGGCGCTCCGCCGGCTGGCGCTCCGCCGGCGGCCCACCCGCACCGGCCGGCCCCTCCGTGCCGGGAACGGCGGCGGTCCGCTCCGCGGCCGGCGGGGCGGCCGCCTGCTCGCGCGGCGGCTGGGCGTGCTCGTTGCCATCTGACGACATCTCGAAGGCTCCTCGCTCTCGCTGCTCCGGCCATTTTGGCGTAGACCCGCCCGCCTGCAAACCGTGAGCCCGATACCACCTGAAGGGATCAATACCGCTGGCAATGCGGGCAGAAGGTGGTGCCGCGCCCGCCGAGGACCATCTTCCGCAGCGGCGTGCCGTCGCGTGGGCACGGCCGGCCGACCTGCCCGTAGGCGATCAGGAAGTCCGCGTTGCTCCCGCTCTCGCCGTTGACCATCCGGTAGTCCCGGAAGGTGGTTCCCTCGCGCACGATCGCCTGCGCCAGCACCTCCTGGATGGCGTCGTGCAGCAGCAGCGCCCGGCGCCTGCCGACCCGCCGCGTCGCAGGGTGGATCCGAGCAAGCCAGAGCGCCTCGTCGGCGTAGATGTTGCCGACGCCGGCGACCGGCCGCTGGGTGAGCAGGTAGGGCTTGATCGGGGAGCGGGTGGCGGCGAGCTGGGCGGCGAAGCGCTGCGGGTCGAACTCGTCCGAGAGCGGCTCGGGCCCGAGCGCGGCCAGCGTCGGCAGCGCCCGGTAGTCGCCGGCGTCGACCACGGCCAGCCCGCCGAAGCGGCGGACGTCCCTGAAGACCAGCTCGCGGCCGTCGTCGAGGGTGAGCCGGGCCCGGGTGTACGGGTCGGGAGGACCGAAATGGAACACGCCGGTCATGCCCAGGTGCATCACCAGCTCGAGGTTCCCGTCGAGCGGGCTGATCAGGAACTTCCCGCGCCGGCCGACGTGGAGCACGGTGTGGCCGGCCAGGCGCTGAGCGTCGTGGAAGCGGCGCTGAGGGTCGGTCCAGACCTTGACGATCTGGTGACCGCGGAGGGCGGGGTCGAGCTGGCGCCGGACCGACTCGACCTCTGGGAGCTCGGGCATGGAAAGAGCCTACCGCCGGCTTGGCCAGGGATTGTCCGGCACCGGCACATCCGGCGGCCAGCAGCCGATTTCCGCGAGGAACTCGGCCAGACCGGGCGTCAGGTCCACCTCCCCGAGCCGCTCGAGCTCGACCAGCGCCACCGCCTCGGCGTCGCTGGCCGCCACCGGCGCGTGCTCGTCGAGCTCCGCCCACAGGTCCGCGATCACGTAGTGGTAGCCCTCGCCGATCCGCTCGACCACGCCGGCGACCGCGCCGATGCGCGCGACCAGGCCGGTCTCCTCGAGCAGCTCCCGCGCTGCCGCCTCGGCCAGGGTCTCGCCGGGCTCGACCCGGCCGCCCGGCAGCGACCAGGTCCCCTTCGCGGGCGGCTGGCCCCGCCGGACCAGCAGCAGGCGCCCTGCCCGGTCTCGCGCCACCAGCCCGACCGCCACCGTCGGCGCGGGCGGCTCCTCGGGATCGGTGGGCACGGCTACCGCACGGTCTACTCGGCGGAGAGGACCTCGGCCACCTTGCCGAGGTCGTCGACCAGCCCCCTGAAGGCCAGATCGCGGGCGTCGTCGTCGGGCGCCCGGAGGATCGACGACGGGTGCACGGTGGCGAGCACGAACGGAGCCAGGTCGGACTCCAGCAGCTGGCCGCGCTGCCTGGTGACCCTGAAGTCGGGCCCGAGCAGCGCCTTGCCCGCGATCGCGCCCAGGCACACCAGGACCCTCGGGCGCACGACCTTCAGCTCGGCCTCCAGCCACGGCCGGCAGGCGCGGACCTCCTCGGGCGCCGGGGTCTTATGGAGCCGCAGCTTGCCGCGCCGCGTGAACTTGAAGTGCTTGACGGCGTTGCTCACGTAGACGTCGCGCCGGTCGATGCCGGTCTCGGCCAGGGCCTGGTCCAGGACCCTGCCGGCAGGCCCCGTGAACGGCCGGCCTGTCTGGTCCTCGACGTCGCCCGGCTGCTCGCCGACCATCATGACCTCCGCGTCCGCGGAGCCCTCGCCAAAGACCGTCTGAGTGGCGCCGCGCCAGAGATCGCAGCCGTGACAGCCCGCGGCGGCGGCGCGCAGGCTGTCCAGCGTGGGTCGCTCGCCGATCAGCTCGGCGGGCGAAGGGTCACTCGGCGCGGGTCAGTCCTCTCTCTGGTTGCGCTGATCGCGGGAGCGGTTCTTCGCGGAGCTGCCTGGATGCGGGCTGACGAACTTCCCCTCCAGGGAGGAGGTCAGCAGCAGGATCGCGAGCAGTGTGACCGGGAACAGCGCCACGATCGCGAGCATGAGCAACGACACGAAACTCCTCCTCGCCGCGCCCAGAACGCCGTCCGCCTGTGACGCAGGGAAGTGTGTACGCGAAGCGCACGCGGTTGCGGCCATTCCTTAGGGAGTATCGGCTTGGCCGCCGCGCTGCCTCATCGACGTTATCCGATTGTTTTCAACGTGGTGCCAAGGCGTGCCGAGGCGTCGACCTGTCGACGTGACCAGGGTCGGAGCCGGGGGTCCGGCGCGCCGGAGCGCAATGCTATCGTCTCGGCATGCCAGGGTTCGACTTGCACACCCATTCGTCCCGCTCTGACGGGACGCTTCGCCCGGCCGAGCTGGTCGAGCTGGCGATCAGCCGCCAGCTCACCGGCATCGCGCTGACCGACCACGACACCACCGCGGGCCTCGAGGAGGCGCGCACCGCCGCGCACGGAAAGCTGGTCGTGCTGACCGGCTGCGAGCTTTCCGCCGAGCACGAGGACCAGCCGGTGCACGTGCTCGGCTACGCCTTCGACACCGAGGAGCCAACCTTCAAGAAACGGCGTGAGTGGATCCGCTCCGGACGCTACGGACGCGCCGAGCACATGGTCGAGCGGCTTCGGGAGCTCGGCGCGGACGTCAGCTTCGAGCGGGTCCTCGAGCTGGCCGGCGACGCCTCGATCGGCCGGCCGCACGTCGCGCGCGCCATGGTCGAGGCCGGGGTCGTGCCGGACGTGGCCTCGGCCTTCTCCGACGAGTGGATCGGCACCGGCGGCCGCGCCTACGTGGCGAAGGCGGCGGTGACCCCGGTCGAGGCGGTGGAGCTGATCCGCGGCGCCGGCGGCGCGGCGGTGCTGGCGCATCCCTCGATCCACGCCGGCGCCAAGGCCGTGCCAGAATCGGTGATCAGCGACATGGCCGCCGCCGGCATGGCGGGACTCGAGGTGGACCATCCCGAGCAGCCGCCCGAGGACCGGGCACGCTGGCGGCTGCTGGCGGGCGTGCTCGGGCTGGAGGTCACCGGCTCCTCGGACTGCCACGGCGAGCTCTCCGGCTACCGCATGGGCGTCTGCCGCACCCCGGCGGCGGTCGTCGACCAGCTGCTGGCCCGGACCGCCTGAGGCGGTCCGGCGGGTCGCTCCGGGCGCTCCGGTCCAAAGGTCGCAGGGGGAGCGTAGCCTCACTGGTATGCGGACACGCGATCCCAAGCAGGACAGTCTTCCTGGCATCGACTCGAGCCCGGTCACCTTCCTGAGCCCATCCGCCCTCGACCGTTACCAGCACTGCCCGCGGCTGTACCGGTTCCTGTACGTGGACGGCATGTGGAACCGGTCGAGGGTCACCGCGACCCAGTCGTTCGGGACCACCATCCATGCGGTGCTTCGTGACTATTTCCGTCTGCCGGTGGCCAGGCGGAGCCTCGAACGGCTCATGGAGTTGTTGCGCGACGACTGGATCCCCGAGGGCTACGCCAACCGCGAGGAGCGCCAGGCCGAGCGCGAGCGCGCGACCGAGGCGCTGCGTGCCTGGCACGCCCGTGCCGACTCGACCGCCGTCCCCTACGCCACGGAGGTCGACCTCAAGGCGAGTTGGGGAGACATCGTGCTGAAGGGCCGCCTTGACCGCGTCGATACGGACGGGGAGGGTGGCCTGGTGGTGGTCGACTACAAGACTGGGAGGCGGCCAGTCAGCCAGGAGGCGGCCGACTCGGACTCGGCGCTCACGATCTACGCGGCGCTCGCCGAGCGACGGTTGCGCAGGCCGGTGCACCGGCTGGTGCTGGACTACGTGGTCGCGGGCACGACGGTCGAGACCGAGCGGCCTCCCGAGGTGCTGGCCGAACGGCTCGAATCGGTGCTCGCCACGGCGGCGAAGCTCCGCGCCGACACCGAGTTCGTCCCGCGCACCGGCCCATGGTGCTCCTCGTGCGACCTGCTCGGAGCGTGTCCGGAGGGGCAGCGCGAGGTTGGTCCCGCATGAGCTGAGTTGGACTCTTCGGGTCCAGTCGTTGTATCAGAGAGATGGCGCCGACCCTCTGGAAGGGGAGCCGAAGTCGGATCGGGGGGAGAGGTCCACATTGGAGGAACCGACGCTGGCCCGGACAAAGGGCCCCACGGCGCATCTGCTCCTGCCGTGCCGCAGCGAGTCGGTGCATACCGTGCGGGCGCTGCTTCGCCGTGACCTGCAACGATGGCAGGTCTCCGAGGAGATGGCGGACTCGATCCAGCTCGCCATCGCCGAGGCCGTCACCAACGCGGTGGTGAACGGGGCGTGGGCGCAGCGTGACCCGGTGTTGGTCATGCGGTGGTCGCTGGATGACGGTCTGTTCACCTTCTCGGTCCAGGACCGTGGCCCTGGGGTGGACACTTCGGTGATGGCGATGTCGCGGCGGGCGCATCCGTCGCAGAACCGCGGTCGCGGCCTGTACGTGATGCAGGCGGTGATGGACCGGGTGGTGGTCGACTCCAGCCTGAACGGCACCAGGATCCTGCTCGAGAAGAGCCTCGAGGCGCCCGCCGCGGGCTAGGACCGGCGACGCCGGCGCGGGAGGCGAGCCTACGCGAGCCGGGGCCGGCGGTCGCCGCCATCAGCCGCTGGCGGCGACCGCTTCCCAGCGGACCGGTTTGCTGGAGCGGTCGCTACTGGGAGTCGCCCGACTCCTGCATGACCGGCCACATGCGCAGCTCTTCGGCCAGTGCCCTGATCTCGTTGTCGGGGTAGCGGCGGTGACCTCCGAGGGTCCTGAGGAAGGGGAGCTTGCCTTCCTGGGCCCAGCGAGAGACTGTCTTGGGGGACACGTGAAGTAGACCGGCTACCTCTGACGTTCTCAGGTAGGTTGGCCGACTTGTGCGGGTCATTGGTCGACACCCCTTCGGCGATTGCGTCCCGGCACGGGACTGCTGTTGTCCCAACTGGGACACTAGTCGCTTCCTGCAAAATTGCTGAATAAGAGGTTCTACCTAGGAAACCTCGAACCAGTCGTATGCCTCACTGCACACGATCGCTCGGTTTCCGCTGGCCACAAGCCGGTAGTGGTCAGATTCGGGTGGGAAGCATCGATCAGGATTGATTACGAAATTCTCCTCAGAGATGCCCTTCGACCGGCCGGCGACGTCCGAGACGACTTGGCGGGTGCTCCGGGATGCGTTGTCGTGCCGGGTTGCGGTCGTCTCGCCGCGTGGTGGAACCTCCGTTCATGACCTGGTACATCTGCCGCACCTGCGCGGTCCAGTACGCCTCGAGCGACCAACCGCCGACCGCCTGCATCATCTGCGAGGACGAGCGCCAGTACGTCGGCTGGCAGGGCCAGCGCTGGACCACCATGGAGGAGCTCGCCTCCGAGGGCGTCCGCACCGAGGTCCGCGACCTGGAGCCGGGATTGGCCGGCATCGGGGTAACGCCGTCCCTGGCGATCGGCCAGCGAGCGCTGCTGGTCCAGACCGAGAGTGGCAACGTCCTCTGGGACTGCCCCGGGTTCATCGACCGGGCGGCCGTCGACCGGGTTCGCGAGCTGGGCGGCCTGGCCGGGATCTCCGCGTCGCACCCCCACTTCTACGGCTGCGTCGTCGAGTGGAGCCGCGCCTTCGGCGGCGCGCCGGTCTACCTGCCCAGCGCCGACGCCGACTGGATCACCCGCCCCGACTCGGCGGTCACCCTCTGGGAGGACCAGGTCGAGGTCGTGCCCGGCGTCAGCCTGATCCAGTGCGGCGGCCACTTCGCCGGCTCGGCGGTGCTGCACTGGGCCGCCGGCGCCCGGGGCCGCGGCGTGCTGCTGGTCGGCGACACCATCACGGTGGTCAACGACCGCCGCTTCGTGTCGTTCATGCGCAGCTACCCCAACCTGATCCCGCTGCCCGGCGCCGAGGTCGAGCGCATCGCGGCGAGGCTCGACCCGGTCGAGTTCGACCGCATCTACGGGGGCTGGTGGGACCGCGACGTGCTCTCCGGCGCCGGCGAGGCGGTTCGTGCCTCGGCGCTCCGCTACGCCGCCTGGGTCGAGCGCATGCAGACCCCGTAGCGGCCGCACGGGGTCTCACGGCCCCGGACGGCTCGCGGCGTCCGTGCTTCAGGTGACCGGCTCGATGCGGGCTTCGAGCAGGGCGCCGTCCTCGACCCTGAGCAGGCCGACGGTGCCGTGCGGCTGGCGCCGGCGGTCGGTCGGCGAGCCGGGGTTGAAGATGCGCAGGGCGCCGTCGTCGAGGTCGAGCGGGATGTGGGAGTGGCCGAACACGACCAGGCCGGCGGTCGGGAAGCGGCGGCGCATCCTGGGCAGGCGCCCCTTGGCCGGTCCGGCGTCGTGGATCATGGCGACCTCGAGCCCTTCGAGGTCCATCCGCAGGGTCTCTGGCGCGCCCCACTCGGCGACGTCGGCGGTGTCGTTGTTGCCGAGCACCGCGCGGACCGGCGCGAGGGCGGCCAGCTCCTCCAGCACGTAGGCTCGGCACACGTCGCCGGCGTGCAGGATCAGGTCGGCGCCGTCGAGCCGCCGCGCGACCTCGGGCGGCATGCGCTTCCAGAAGCGCGGGGCGTGGGTGTCGGAGAGCACCGCGATGCGCATGCCCCCATGATTCAGGAGGGGTTGCTCCCCAGCCACTCGGCGATCAGCGCGCCGACCTCGCCGCCGGCGTCCTCCTGGAGGTAGTGCCCCGCCCCGGCGATCCGCCGCGGCCCGGGCCAGCCGAGCGCCTGCGCGAGCGCCTCGCCGACCGCCACCGGCAGCGGCCGGTCCTGCTCGCCCCACAGCAGCAGCACCGGCCGCCGGTCCTCCGACAGCGCTCCGAAGGTGCGGCGCCCGGCCTCGGCGCCGGGCGCCTCCGGGCTCAGCGGGATCAGCTCGGGGAACACCTTGGCGGCGGCCTTGGCGGCGCGCTCGGGGAACGGGGCCTCGTAGGCGGCGACCACCTCGTCGCCCGGGTCGCGGGCGCAGCCCCGGCGAACCAGGAAGCCGATCGGGAGGTCCTCGGTGCGGGCGACGAAGTCGGCGAAGCGGTGCCAGGCCTCGGTCATCGGCTGGTGCCCGGTGAAGACGGCGGTGTCCATGGCCACCAGGCGCGAGACGCGGTCGGCGTGCTCGACCGCGACGCGCAGGCCGATCGGGCCGCCCCAGTCGTGCACCACCAGGGTCGCGTCGCGGAGGTCGAGGTCCTCAAGCAACGAGGCGATCAGCTCGGTGTGCCGGTCGTAGGTGTACCAGGACGGGTCGATGGGCTTGTCGGAGCGGCCGAAGCCGACGAGGTCGGGCGCGACGCAGCGGTAGCCGGCGTTGCGGACCGGCGGGATCACCTCGCGCCAGAGATAGGACCAGGTCGGCTCGCCGTGCAGGAAGACCACCGGCGCGCCGTCGCCCTCGTCGAGGTGGGCGAGCCGGAGCCCGCCGACCTCCCGGTACCTCGGCGCGAAGTCGAATCCGGGGAGACCTTCGAAGCGCTCGTCCGCGGTCCGGTAGACGTCGGTGATCGCTTCGCTCATGGTGCGCTGCTCCTGTCGGCGTCGGGTTCGGCGTCGGGTTCGGCGTCGCCCTTGGCGTCGCCCTCGGCGTGGCCCGTGGCGTCGCCCTCGGCGGCCGGCCCACGGAAGTCCCAGACGAGCAGGACCGGGTCGGGATCGCGGACCGCCCCGGTCGAGCGGTAGGTGGCGAGCGCGGCGGTATTGTCGACCTCGGTGAGCACCCACATGTCGTAGCAGCCGGCGCGGCGCGCGATCGCGGCCAGCTCGGCCACCAGCGCCTTGCCGATCCCTCGCCGCTGGAACGGCTCGGCGACCGCCAGTTCGTACAGGAACATCTCGGTGCCCTTGTCGGGATGGGTCAGCTCGACGCCGCTGACGAAGCCGGCGGCGGCGTCGTCGACGTAGGCAACCAGCAGATGGTGGCCCGGCTCGCTGAGGAAGCGTCGGGTCGCGTCGTCTCGGGCCAGCCCGTCGAACAGCTCGCTGGCGGTCAGGACCTTGGCCTCGTCGCCAGGACCAAGGCGTTCGATGCGCATCGGCGGCTCCCTCCGAGGTTCGGCCCGCTCGTCGACAGCATCATGACGGTAGCGGAGCTCGGAGCGTTCGGGAGCCGCGCGACCGACGCCGGTTACGCGTCGCCGGTTACGCGTCGCCGGCTATGCGTCGCCGGCTTCCTCGCGGTCGCCCTTGGTGCGGCCCTGGACGAACGCGATCGCCTCGAGGGTCGACTGGTACACGAAGCGCTCGCGCTTCGGGGCGGCGAGGAAGCGCGCGACCGCCGCCATCGGCGCGCGGGCGCCCTCGCCGAGCATCCGCGACTCCTCGATCGCCGCGCGGGTGGTCTTCACGGAGTGCGCCACCATGATCGGCGCGGAGGCGGTGTCCTCGGCGGCGGCCTGCGCCAGCGAGCGCTCCAGCGGCTGCACCGGTCCCTGGTAGCCGAGCACGGTGGCGACCGCGCCGTCGGGATCGTGACGGCGGACGGCGGCGAGCACCTCGCCCGCGTCGGCGGTCGGCGCCGCTGCGACCGGCCTGGTCGCCTTGGCGTCCAGACGCCCGGTCCACTGCACGAACCAGGCGGCGTGGAACAGGCCGCGCAGCACCTCCGGGCTCGGGTCCGCCGACCACGCCCAGCGCAGGGCGTCGGTGTAGGTGAGTGTGTGGGTCACGTCGAGCCAGCCCCACTCATTGGTGTCGTCGGTGTCGAGGTCGATGTCGAAGCGGCCGAGCCGCGCCGAGGCGGCGCGGGCGACCTCGTCGATCAGCGCCGGCACCGGGGTGCCCGCCTCCAGCGCGCCGCGCAGGGCGTCGAACGCCTCCCTGGGGCCGCCGTCGAGGAGCTGGTGGCGGACGTGGTCGAGCCGGAAGCGCGGGTCGGCGTGCCCGGCTCCGGCACGGTTGCGCTGGCGGGCGAGCAGCGCCTGGAGGTCGAGCTCGGCGGCGCGCCAGGCGGCCAGGAACTGGCGCATGTAGGGCAGCCGGTCGTAGCGGGTCGACAGCACAGTGGCGGGGACCATCGGGCCGAGCACGTCGGGAGCCTCGGCCCAACCGATGCGGTCGAGCAGCTCGAACGACTTCTGGCAGTAGATCATCGGGTGGCCGTAGCCGAGGAAGTGGTCGGTGATCGACCGGAGCAGCGCGTGCCGGACCGACGCGGGGTCGGCGCCGGCGGCGAGCAGCCCGTAGAGGAGGCCCTCGGCCCGCTCGGCCTGCTCGTCGTCGACCAGCGCGGGATAGGCCTCCAGGGCCTGCTCGACCGATCCGTAGGCGGCGACCGGGTCGATCGGGTCGGGCCGCGGCCGCTCGGGCCGCCGGACCTCGGTCTGGCTGACCACCGACAGGCCCTGGACGACCGGCAGGGCCTTGATCGGTCCCTCGAACAGCGCGGCGATGTTCAGGCAGTCGGCGAGCGTCGCCAGCGAGTGGTTCCAGCCGTACTCGGCGCGCGGGGCGCCGAAGTGGACGCCCTGGCGGATCAGCTCGGCCAGGGGCGTGCCGAGCCGCTGGAGGCGCATGGTGTCGCGCGCCAGCCGGCCGACGTCCACGTCGCCCATGGCGTCGAGCAGGCTGGCGAACAGCTGCGGCGCGACCTGCTCCGAGGGTGGGTCGGTGACGTCGACGAACACCTGGCCGGCGCGGATCTCGACCGGGTAGGACCGGACGCTCTCGCCGCCGAACAGGCAGGCGCCGTCGTCGAGCCGGAATTTCCAGTTGTGCCACTCGCAGGTCAGGACGTCGTCCTTGATCTCGCCCCTGACCAGCGCGTAGCCCTCGTGCGGGCAGCGGTTGTCGGTCGCGAACACGCCCTTCTCCGAGCGGAACAGCGCGATCCGCTTGTCGTAGTGGCGGAACAGCTTGGCGCCGCCCACCTGTATGTCGTCGACCGCCGCCGCGCGCACGAACTCGTCCATGCCTGCCTCCAGGTCGCTCCTGCCCCGGTCCGACGGTAGCCCTCATTCGGGCTCCCAGGATCGGTCCCGGGACCGAATCCGGCTCGGTCGCCCGATGGATGCCGGCGCCTCAACCACCGCCTATGCTCATTTGCACACCAACTGTCGGGAGTGCCATGCGCGAACTGGGAGCCTGGCGGGCGGGGCGGGACGGCGCGGCGTTCGAGGTGATGAGCGACGCGGTGCTCGGCATCCTCGGCGAGCTGTCGGTCGACGCGATCCTTCAGAAGCTGGTCGACGCCTCCCGCGAGCTGGGGCGGGCGCGCTACGCCGCGCTGGGCATCCCCGACGGTCGGGGAGGCTTCGCCAAGTTCCTGACCGCCGGGATGAGCGACGCGCGCGCCGCCATGATCGGCGACCTGCCGCGCACCCACGGGCTGCTCGGCGCGACCCTCGACGAGACCGCCTCGTGGCGGGTGCCCGACATCCGCGAGGACCCGCGCTTCGAGGGCTGGCCCAGCCTTCACCCGGAGATGCGCGCGTTCATGGGCGTCCCGATCTGTCTGCGCGGGCGGGTGATCGGCGCCTTCTACCTCACCCACACGGCGGCCGCGCGCCGCTTCTCCGACGACGACCAGCGGGTGATCGAGCTGCTCGCGGCCCACGCCGCGGTGGCGATCGAGAACGCCCGCCTGTTCGAGCGCAGCCGCGAGCTGTCCGTCATCGAGGAGCGCAACCGGCTCGCGCGCGAGCTGCACGACTCGGTCACCCAGACGCTGTTCAGCCTCGACCTCACCGCCGCGGCGGCGGCCACGCTGATCGACCGGGACCCGCGCAAGGCGACCGCCGAGATCGAGCGCCTGCAGGAGCTGGCGCGGAGCGCGATCGCCGAGATGCGCTCGCTGGTCTTCGAGCTGCGCGCGCCCGAGCTCGACTACGACGGCTTCGTGGCCACGCTGCGAAAGCACGTCGACATCCTGCGGCGGGTGCACCGCACCGACGTGCGGCTGGAGGTCCGCGGCGACGACGCCGGCTGCGACGCCGGCTGCGACTGCCCCGACACGGCGGCCGGCCTCGGGCTCGACCCGGTGGTCGAACGCGAGCTGCTGCGGGTGGCGCAGGAGGCGCTCAGCAACGCGCTGCGGCACGCGCGCGCCTGCTCGGTGCGCGTGCTGCTGGAGCCGCGAGGGGCGGCGGTGCGTCTGGTCGTCAGCGACGACGGGGGCGGCTTCGACCCGGACGACCGGCAGGTGCGCGCCACCCACCTCGGGCTCACCTCGATGCGGGAGCGGGCGCGGGACCTCGGCGGCTCGCTCGAGATCGTCTCGGCGCCCGGCTCCGGCACCGAGGTCCGGCTGGAGGTGCCGCGTGTGCGGCGGTCCTGACCTGGCCGGCGCGGACCGCCAGGCCGAGACCGGAACGGGCGGGGAGCACCGCCCGATCCGGGTGCTGCTCGCCGACGACCACCCGGTCGTGCGGCAGGGCCTGCGGACCTTCCTCGAGCTCCAGGACGACGTCGAGATCGTCGGCGAGGCCGCGGACGGGCCCGAGGCGGTGGCGGTGGCCGGGCGGATCCTGCCCGACGTGGTCCTGCTCGACCTGGTCATGCCGGGCATGGACGGGGTCGAGGCGATCCGCGGCGTCCGGGCGGCGAGCCCAGGGACCAGGGTCGTGGTCCTGACCACCTTCTCCGACGACCGGATGGTGGTCGACTCGGTCAAGGCCGGGGCCGCCGGCTACCTCCTGAAGGACGTGCGGCCGCCCGACCTGGCTGAGGCGGTGCGGGCCGTGCACCGCGGCGAGTCGGTCCTGCACCCGAGGGTCGCCGGCAAGCTGATGCGCGAGGTGGCGAGGCCGCCGCGGCCGGGCACGCTGGAGTCGCTTTCGGAGCGCGAGCTGGACGTGCTGCGGCTGCTGGCGTCTGGGCTGCCGAACCGTGACATCGCCGCCCGGCTGGTGCTGTCGGAGAAGACCATCAAGACCCACGTCAGCAGCATCCTGGCCAAGCTGGAGGTCAAGGACCGGACCCAGGCCGCGCTCTACGCGGTGCGGGAGGGCCTGGTGGAGTAGCCACGCTTCTCGGCGATGACCTGGTCCGAGCGGAGTCGGTCCGCCACCTCCGTGTTGAATCGGTCCGGTGACGAAGAGAGAATCCCGAACGCCGGTCGTCGCTACAGAAAATTGGTCGTTCATGCCCCACGACGTCGTCCTCATATCGAACGACGCGAGCCTGGCGTCGATGGTGCAGACGGTCATTCCGGTGCCGGGCACCCTCCGGATTCTCCGTGCCAGCGCCGAGCTCCCGCCCAAGCACGAGTTCCGGGCCGAGACGGTCGTGCTCGACCTGCCCGCCGACATCCGGCTGGCCACCCGCGCCGAGGTGCGAAAGCGCTACTCCGGGCGGCTGCTGGTGGCCCTGTCGAGCGCGGACGAGGCCGAGGGATGGCCGGACGACCCCGCCTGCCGCTTCCTGGTCCGCCCCTTCCGGGTCGACGAGGTCGGCGAGGCGCTGCGCGCCGCGGTCCCCATACCCGACGAGGCGGCCGAGCCGCCGCCGGCCAGCCCGGCCGAGGTCGCCGCGCATGCCCCGATCCTGACCCACGCCCCGGCCCTGGCCTCAGCCCCCTCGGCGACCATCCCCGCCCCCAGCCCTGAGCAGCGCCACCGGCGCGGCTCCAGGCGCGGGCTGCTGGCGAGTCTGCTGGTGGTGGTCATGGCCGCGGCGGCGGTGTTCGGCGGCATCGCGATCGGCCGCGCCAGCGTGAGGCTCGAGAACCGGGGGCCGGCCTCGTCGAAGGTGACGGCGAGCCAGGTCGCGCGGCCGGCCTCGCCACCCGTCACGGCTTCCCGGTCCAGCCAGGCCGACGCCTGCGCCGACGCCATGGACCAGGCCGACGCGGCGATCGCCTACCTGGTCGAGGGGGTCCGCGACCAGCGGCTCACCCAGGCGATGCGGCGCTACCGCGACGACCGGAACATCTGCCAGGGCAACGCCGGCGGGTAGCGCCGGCCCACCACGGCGCCGGACCGACCACGGCGCCGGACCGCGGCGACGCCAAGCCCCCAGAGACGGCAAAGGCGCGCCCGGGCAATGCCCAGGCGCGCCATCTGGTCGCCGGTTGTTGGCCGTCAGGCGGCCTGAACCGCCGTCTGGGTCGGGGCGAAGGCGATCTCGAGCACCTGCCCGATCTCGTCCGCCAGGTGGAAGGTCATCTCGTCACGGACCGACTCCGGCACGTCGTCCAGGTCGCCACCATTCCGGCCCGGGAGGATGACCTCCTTCAGGCCGGCGCGGTGGGCGGCGAGCACCTTCTGCTTGACGCCACCGATCGGCAGCACCCGACCCTGGAGGGTCACCTCACCGGTCATGCCGACCTCGGACCGGACCGGACGTCCGGTCAGCAGGCTGACCAGCGCGGTGGTCATGGTGACGCCGGCGCTCGGGCCGTCCTTGGGGACCGCGCCCGCCGGCACGTGCAGGTGGACCCTGCGCCCCTGGACGTTGTCGTCGACGCCGAGCTCGGCGGCGTGCGCCCGCACGTAGGACAGGGCGATGCTCGCCGACTCCTTCATCACGTCGCCCAGCTGACCGGTCAGGGTCAGGCCAGGGTCGCCGTCCATGATGCTGGCCTCGACGAACAGCACGTCGCCACCGGTCCCGGTGACCGCCAGCCCGGTCGCGACACCGGGCACCGCCGTCCGCTCGGCAGCCTCGAAGAAGAAGCGCTGCCTACCGAGGTAGTCGCTGACGTCGCCGGCGTCGATCACCAGCGGCGCCTGCACCTCGCCGGCCGCGAGCTTGGTCGCGACCTTGCGGAGCAGCCGGCCCAGCTCACGCTCGAGGTTCCGGACACCGGCCTCGCGCGTGTAGTCACCCACGATCGTGCGCAGCGCCTCGGTGGTCACGACCACCTCGCCGGGCCGCAGGCCCGCCTGCTCGGTCCGCCGGCCGAGCAGGTGGTCGCGCGCGATGGCGACCTTCTCCTCCTCGGTGTAGCCGTCCAGACGGACGACCTCCATGCGGTCCAGCAGCGGCTGCGGGATCGTCTCCATCATGTTCGCGGTCGCGATGAACAGCACGTCCGACAAGTCGAGCTCGATCTCGAGGTAGTGGTCGCGGAACGAGTGGTTCTGCGCCGGGTCCAGCACCTCGAGCAGCGCCGAGGACGGGTCGCCACGCCAGTCGGAGCCGACCTTGTCGACCTCGTCCAGCAGGAACACCGGGTTCATGGTCCCGGCCTCCTTCATGGCGCGGACGATGCGGCCGGGCTGCGCGCCGACGTAGGTCCGCCGGTGGCCGCGGATCTCGGCCTCGTCGCGGATGCCGCCGAGCGCCACGCGCACGAACTTCCGGCCCATGGCGCGCGCGACCGACTCGCCAAGCGAAGTCTTGCCCACTCCGGGCGGCCCCACGAGGGCCAGCACGGCGCCCGAGCGGCGGCCGCCGATGACGCCCAGGCCACGGTCGTTGCGGCGCTTGCGCACGGCCAGGTACTCGATGATGCGGTCCTTGACGTCGTCCAGCCCGGTGTGGTCCTCATCGAGGATCTGGCGGGCGCCGGCGATGTCGTAGGCGTCCTCGGTCCGCTCGTTCCACGGGATGTCGAGGATCGTGTCGAGCCAGGTGCGGATCCAGCCGACCTCCGGGGACTGCTCCGAGGTCCGCTCCAGCTTGTCGACCTC
>JBEDUQ010000301.1:0-4718 GCA_040414855.1 Actinomycetota bacterium | reverse complement strand
ACGCCGTTGCCCACGTCCTGGACGGTCACCTGGTAGCCGGCCACGGCCGCCACCTGGGCGATCCCGGCGCCCATCAACCCGCCCCCGACCACAACGAGCTTTCCGGTCACGGCATCCTCCTCGAACCCTCACCCGCGACGTCCATCCTCCCCAGCGTCGCACAGAACCGCTGGTTCGCTACGCGCGCGGGACGCTTGGACGCGACCGGACCGGGCCGGGCGCGCGGGTGGGCTGCAGCGCGCTCCATGCCAGCGTGGACACCAGCGCCAGGCCGCTGCCGGCGGCGGCGGTCACTCCGGTGTCGTTCAGGACGATCAGCAGCGCGGACGCCAGCGTCCCCGTGACGACCACCCGCCGGACCCACTCCGGGACCGAGCGGAACGGCTCGGGCGGGCGCAGGCTGACCACGCCGGCGACCACCACCAGCAGCGGGCCGAACCACGCCCAGACATTCTCCGCCAGCAGGCCGAAGTTGCCGCTGAGCTGATTGCCGATGGCACGCAGCGCCGTGCCGGGGTCGCCGCCGAGCAGCTCCCGGCCGACCCGGCCGCCATGGGTCACCGGGCCCAGCGCCAGGCCGGCCCCGATCGCCACCGCCACGCCCGCCGCCCCGGCGGCGGCGAACAGCCCGACCACCCGCGCCGCGCTCATGCGCGCGCCGCTCAGCAGCAGCCACGCGGCCGCGGCCGCCAGCATCGCGGTCAGGGCCCCGCCGACGTCGGCGCCGAGCGCCGGCAGCCCGTCGACCACCGCGAGCCCGGCCAGCATCGCCGCGACCGCCCACGCCGGCGGGCGGCGGAAGGCGGCGACCAGGAAGATCCCGGCCATCGCGAGGGCGAAGTAGCCGTTGCCGAGGCCGTAGAAGCGCTCGCCGTCGAACGCGCTGTTGCCGAGCAGCGGCCGGCTCAGCGCGGCGCCGCCGACCAGCAGGTCGGCCACCACCAGCCCGGTCAGCAGCGCGCCGAGCAGGGCCGGCGCCACCCACGCGCCGCCGGCCGCCGCGATCCGCCGGTCCAGCAGCCAGGCGACGACCGCGAGCGCCACCCCGGCGCCGAGGCCGAGCAGCAGCCAGCCGACCCACGACGACGGCGCCAGCGCGCTCGCCAGCAGGTAGCCGGACGGGATCGCCAGGGTGGGAAGCAGCAGCCCGCGCGCGAGGCGGCGCATGCCCTCGGCGGCCGGCGCGCCCGGCGCCCGGACCAGGAGCAGTCCCGCCAGCGAGGCCGCCAGGGCGGCGGTGCCGAGCACGACGTAGAGCACGATCGCCAGGCCCCTGGCGCGGACCAGCGAGGCGACCTGGTCGTCCAGATGGCCGATCCGTGCGAGCGGGTCCGGCCTCGGCAGGGTGCGGATGGGCGCGCCCTGGGTGCCGGTCTCGGAGCCGGTCAGGGTCGGGCGCACGTCCTGGAACGCCACCAGCCCCTGGCGCCTGGTCGAGTCCGAGGTCGCCACCCCGGACGTCCCGCCGCCGCCGGCCGCGCCGCCCGGGCTCGCGAACCCGCCGGGGGCGCCCAGCGACAGGAGCGGGGCGGTCCGCGCCCGCTCTGGCGGCGATTCGAGCCCGACCACCAGCACGCGCTGCCCGGCCGCGCCGGGCACCAGCCGGGGCAGCACCTGGTCGAGCTGCGCCGCGTCCGCGACCCCCACGGCCAGCAGCTCGCCGGGTCCCGGCGAAAGCCGGCCGCCGGACGGCAGCGGCGCCGGGGGCGGCGGCACCCCGGTCGACCCGGTCGCGAGCAGCCCGGCCGCGTCCATGCCGGGCGCCGCCAGCACGCGGGTCCTCGGCAGCGCGCCGAAGCTCGCGTCGGGGTTGTCCGCGCGCATCCGGTCGAACGCCGCCGGCCCGGCGCGCGCGCCGGCGGCGCCGAGCGCGGTCGCGTCCACTGGGCGGCCGGCCGCCAGTGAGAGCACCCGCTCGGGCAGCGAGGCGTCCGGCGGAAGCGTCGAGACCAGCCCGGCGGTGACCTGGCCGCCGTGGGCGCGGGCCGCGGCGGCCGCCTGGGTCCAGGTCAGCGTGCGCACCACCACCAGCACGCCGGCCGGTGCCCCGGCGAGCTGCGAGCGGTTCGGCGAAGCGGCCGCGGCCTGGGGCCGCACCAGCCATGGGAACCATGCGATGGCAGCGACCAGCAGGACCGCGCCCACGCCGCGGCAGGTCCTCATCGCCCGGATTCTACTTGCCTCTGGCGCGGCGGGGCTTCGGGGCGGCCCGGCCCAAGGCGGCCCGGGGTCGGCGGCGGCCTCGGGCCCGCACGGCCTCAGGCGCGGCGGGGCTTCGGGGCGGCCCGGGCGAAGGCGGCCCCGCCCCTGTCCTCAGGCCCGGCGCTGCCAGTACGCTGGTCGCATGGAATCCGCTCCCGTGGGGACGGTCGAGCTGGTCGCGGCGGCCGCCGACCGGCTGGCCGGCGCCCGCCGCGTCGTCGTCTTCACCGGTGCCGGCGTCTCCACCGACTCCGGCATCCCGGACTTCCGCTCGCCCGAGGGCATCTGGCGGCGCTACGACCCGCGCCAGTTCACCTTCCAGCGCTACGTCGCCGACCCCGAGGCGCGCCGGCAGTCCTGGCGGCTCCGCCGCGAGCTGCACTCGATGCGACCCGAGCCGAACGCGGCGCACCTGGCCTGCGCCCGCCTCGCACGGGCTGGCCGGCTCGCCGGGGTGGTGACCCAGAACATCGACGGGCTCCACACCGACGCCGGCCTCGACCCCGAGCTGGTCTGCGAGCTGCACGGCAACGGCCGTTGGGTGGCGTGCCTGTCGTGCGGCGACCGCATGCCGATGGCCGAGGCGGTCGCCAGGGTCGAGGCGGGCGAGGACGACCCGGCCTGCCTGCGGTGCGGCGGCATCCTGAAGTCGACCACGGTCTCGTTCGGGCAGCAGCTCCCACGCGCGGCCTGGGAGCGTGCCGAGGCGATCTCGGCGAGCTGCGACGCCTTCCTGGCGGCCGGCTCGTCGCTGGTGGTGTACCCGGCGGCGCGGCTGCCCGAGGTCGCCAGCGAGGCCGGCGCGACCTTGTTGATCCTCAACCGCGAGCCGACCCCGCTCGACGGGATCGCCGACCTCACCCTGCGCGGCGAGTGCGGCGTGCTGCTCCCCGCCCTGGTCGACGCGCTGCTGGAGGGGTCGTGAGCGGCCCGCCGCGGGTCCTGGTGGTCAGGCACGAGGCCGGCTGCCCGCCGGGGCTGCTGGCGGCCGCCGCCTCGGGGACCGGCGTGGAGCTGGAGGTGGTCGCCGCCGACCTCGGCGACGAGCTGCCCGCCGAGCTGGAGGACGCCGCCGGGCTGGTGGTGCTCGGCGGCACCATGGACGTGTCGGACGTGCCGGACTATCCGCACATGGCGACCACGCTGGAGCTGATCCGCGAGGCGGCCGGCATCGGCGTGCCGACGCTCGGGATCTGCCTGGGCGGACAGCTCGCGGCGCATGCGCTCGGCGGCCGCGCCTACCGCTCGCCAACGGGCCACGAGTACGGCTGGGTCCGGCTGGAGCTCACCGCGCTCGGGCGCATCGACCCGGTGGTCGGCGCGATCGGCGACGGCGCCGAGGTCTACTGCTCACATCACGACGTCTTCGACCCGCCGCCGGGCGCCGAGCTGCTCGCCAGCGGGGGCGACTCCCCCACGCAGGCGTTCCGGCTCGGCAGCGTGGTCGGCGTCCAGTTCCATCCCGAGGTCGACGCCGAGCTGGTCGCGCTCTGGCACGACGAGCCGGGCACCCCACGGGCGGTGGCCAAGGCGGCCATGGTCGACGGCGCGCTCCGCAACGCCCCGAGCGCGCTGCGGATGCTGGAGGCGTTCTGCGATCAGGCGGCTACCGCGGAACCGAGCCCGCCGCCGCGATCGCGTCGACGATCTGCCTGATCGAGGCGCCCTTGACCAGCACGTCGCTGGCGCCCGCCCGCTCCATCGCCTCGCGCAGCGCCTGGTCGTCGTAGGCGGTGAGGCCGACCACCCGAATGCCGGGACGCCGGTCGCCGATCCACGCGGTGGCGTCGGGCCCCGACATGTCCGGCATGCGGATGTCCATGACCACCACGTCCGGTTCCAGCTCGACCGCGGCCCGGCAGGCCGTCCTGCCGTCGATCGCCTGACCCACCACCACGATCCCGCGATCGTCGAGCGCCTCGGCCAGCGCCTCGCGCAGGGCCTCGTTGTCGTCGGCCAGCAGCACCTTGATCACTCCGGAGCTCCCATCGTGGTCGGCATCGAGACCATCAGCCGGGTGCCATGGCCGGAGATCGCGTGGAGATCGATCCGCCCGCCGGCCGCCTCGACCCGCTCGAACATCGTGTGGAGGCCGACGTGGCCGCCCTGGACCGCCTGGCGGAGCACGCTGTCGACCTCGAAACCGACCCCGTCGTCGCGCACCACCCCGACCACCATGTTGCCGTCCGCCTCCTCGTGGAGCTCCACCTCGACGCTGTTTGCGCGGGCATGCTTGCGCACGTTCTGCAACGCCTCCTGGAGACTCCGGAACAGGACCGTCTCGATGGTCGGGTGGAGCCGGCTGTCGAGCCGCCACGAGAGCCCGACCCGGACCCCCAACTCCTTGTTCAGGGCTTCGAGCTGCTGCCGCACTGCCGGCTCCACGCCCTCGCTGTCGAGCACCGGCGGCCGCAGGGTGACCATCGTCTTGCGGGCCCTGGCCATCGCCGACTCCAGGGTCGCGCGCAGCTTGTCGACCGGCTGCTCGACCTTCTCGCCGCCGACCTCGCGGATCC
>JBEDUQ010000300.1:0-4199 GCA_040414855.1 Actinomycetota bacterium | reverse complement strand
CGGCGGCGTCCGGCGCGTCCTCCGGCGAGAAGACCAGGTCGAGGACCTCCTCGCTCTCGCCCCGGAACATCGCCAGGACCCGGTGCGACGGCAGCTTGGTGAAGGGCTCGGAGAACTCGAAGTAGTCGGAGAACTTCGCGCCGGCCTCCTGCTTCCCGTCGCGGATGCTGGAGACCAGGCGACCGCGGGTCCACATCCGCTCCCGGAGCTCGCCGATCAGGTCGGCGTCCTCGGCGAATCGCTCGACCAGGATCGCCCGGGCGCCGTCGAGCGCCGCCGCCGCGTCGGCCACACCCTTGTCCGGGTCGACGAAGCCCGCCGCCGTGTCGGCCGGGTCCAGGGTCGGGTCGGCGAGCAGCCGATCGGCGAGCGGCTCAAGCCCAGCCTCCCTGGCGATCTGCGCCTTGGTGCGCCGCTTCGGCCGGAACGGGAGGTAGATGTCCTCCAGCCGCGCCTTCGATTCGGCGGCCATGATCCGCGCCTCCAGCTCGTCGTCGAGCTTGCCCTGCGCGCGGATCGACTCGAGCACCGCGGCCCGCCGCTCCTCCAGCTCCCGCAGGTAGCCGAGTCGCTCCTCCAGCGTGCGGAGCTGCGCGTCGTCGAGCATGCCGGTGACTTCCTTGCGGTAGCGGGCGATGAACGGCACCGTCGCCCCGCCGTCCAGCAGCTCGACCGCCGCGGCCACCTGCCGCTCCCCCACGCCCAGCTCTGCCGCGATCCTCGTGTCAATCGACGTCGTCACGTTCCTGCTCCACCTCTCATCGGGATTCGCACGCATTGTGGCAGGGAGCCCCGACCCGGTGTCGCCGGCACGGGCCGAACGACCGCCCCGACCGGAAGCATGCGCCCATCTCGCCTGGATGCGGCGGCACGGCACGACATATCGATTGAGTCACAAAGCCCTCAAGAACCATGCAAAGGCTTGCATGGTCATTCACCCATGCAGCCGACGATACGGGCACAGAGGATGGACTTGGCCGGATACGCCGAATGCGCTAGGGGGAGCGCGTAGGCGGGCGGGCTCGCCGGGGACGCACGGGCGGCAGCATCGCGAGATGGCCGGAACGGACTATTTCACGGGACAGGCGGGACGCGGAAGATTGACAGCATGAGGACCATCGGGAATGTGCTGTGGCTGATCCTGGCCGGGTTCTGGCTGGCGATCGGCTATGTGGCGGCGGGCATCGCGACCTGCCTGACGATCATCGGCATCCCATTCGGGATCGCGGCCTTCAAGCTGGCCGGCTACGCGCTCTGGCCATTCGGCCGGGCGGTCGTCCGCGACCCGGGCGGCCCGAGCCCATTGTCGACGATCGGCAACGTCATCTGGTTCTTCCTCGGGGGATGGTGGCTGGCGCTGCTGCAGCTCCTGCTCGGCCTGGTGCTGTTCATCACCATCATCGGCATCCCGTTCGGGATCGCCAGCTTCAAGATGGCGAGGCTGGCATTGACCCCGTTCGGTCACAGGGTGGTCGACGTCGACACCGCCGGTGACCGCGCCGTGGTCGCGATGCAGGGCTGACCGCCCGACCGCCGAGGAACCCGACCGGGGAATTGGTTCGCCGCGCCCCCGTTTGCGTGTGAAGTCTGCATGAGGGCGGGCCGAGGTAGAAGGTGAACCTGGCGACCGCTGCGATCGCTCCGACCGATCAGCCCGGTGGGCACGGCCCCCTCCGGCCACCCCCAGGCCGCACGTCCCCGACCGGCGCGCTTGCCTCGCTCACTGGGGTCTCACCGCATGTACCTGACGCTTTGGCTCGACCGAGCCAGGAAGGGGTGTCGTGAGGTGGAGGCGCGGTCGATGGCTACACCGGGCGCCGAGGTCGCCGGGCACGACGGGCGGGAGGCCAAGCCTCGTCGGCGCCGTTGGGGTCGTGCTGTGCTGATCGCCCTCGGGGCCACTGTCTGCCTCGGGGTGCTCGCACTGCTCGCTGGCATCGTCCTGCTGACCTCGCTCCCCGGGGTGAGCGACGCGCAGAACCGGACCGCCGCGATCCTCGAGTCGAACCATGCCACATCGGTCGGTCTGCCTCTGCCAAACCGGCTGGCCAGCTCGATCGTGGCGGTCGAGGACCAGCGGTTCTACGCCCACCACGGGGTCGACCTGCCCAGCGTGGCGCGGGTCGCGTGGGCCGCCGTCACCCGGCGCGGCACGCAGACGCAGGGTGGCAGCACCATCACCATGCAGCTCGCGAAGCGCCTCTACACCGGCGACAAGGGCGGATTGACGCTCAAGGTCCGTGAGATGGGGCTCGCGATCAAGCTGGAGCAGCGTTACACCAAGACCCAGATTCTCCAGATGTACCTCGACTCGCTGTACTTCGGAGCAGGGCACTGGGGAGCCGTCCAGGCCAGCGAGGGCTACTTCCACAAGCCGCCACAGGACCTGACCTGGGGTGAGGCCAGCCTGCTCGCCGGCCTGGTGCAGGCGCCGTCGCTGTACGACCCGCACGTGCACCTCGGCCTCGCCGAGCAGCGCCAGCACCACGTCCTGGACCGGCTGGTCGCGACCGGGCTGGTGAGCCGCCCGCAGGCGCTGGACGCCGCGCGCAGCTTCCAGAGCGAGGCCAGCCAGTTGGGCTTCGGCACCCAGTAGCCAGCCCCCGCGCCGCTTGCGCCGCGAGCCTTCCGGGCCTCATTGTCCGCTCATGCCGACTTCGCTTGAGTCGGCCGGTTCCGGGGAAGCCATCCCGTGGTTTCCGGGGTTCGAGGGCGGGTGGTGGATGGGACGCAAGCGAGCGGGCGTGACCGCCGCCGTCCTAGTCGTCGTGCTCGTGCTCTGGCTCGCCGGCTGCGATCCGGGACGGGACCGAGGCCGGCCGACCCAGCCGCGGCCGTCCGCCGGCAACGCGAGCGCCTCGCCCGCGCCGGCCGGCACACGGACGCCCGGGCTGGCGGGGATGCCGCCGCTGATCGACCCGAACGACGTCTACGCCGCCGACCGGCCGGGCATGCTCAGCCCGGTGGTCAGGCGCGACCTCGCCCGGGTGTACGTGCCGAACTCGGGCAGCAACACGGTCGACGTCATCGACCAGCGCACCCTCAAGATCGTCGCCCACTTCCCGGTCGGCGCCGAGCCGCAGCACGTGACCCCGTCGTGGGACCTCCGCACGCTCTGGGTCGGCAGCGACCACGGCAACAGCCTGACGCCGATCGACCCTCGCACCGCCAAACCCGGTAAGGCCGTACCGGTCGCCGACCCCTACAACCTCTACTTCACGCCCAACGGCCGCCGCGCCATCGTCGTCGCCGAGGCCAAGGCCAGCCTCGACTTCCGCGACCCGAGCACGATGAAGCTGCGCCACTCGCTGAAGGTCCCGTGCCGTGGCGTCGACCATATGGACTTCAGCGCCGACGGCACCTACGCGCTGGCGAGCTGCGAGTTCAGCGGGCAGCTGATCAAGGTGTCGATCGCCCGCGAGCGGCTGCTCGGCACCCTCAACCTCAAGAGCCCGACGGACATGCCGCAGGACGTGAAGCTCTCGCCGGACGGTCGGGTGTTCTACGTCGCGGACATGATGGCCGGCGGCGTCTGGCTGGTCGACGGCGCCAAGCCGCGGCTGCTCGGCTTCGTCAAGACCGGGGCCGGGGCCCACGGCCTCTACGCGAGCCGGGACTCTCGCGTCCTCTACGTGTCGAACCGGGGGGAGGGGACCATCTCGGTGCTGTCGTTCGCGACCCGCAAGCCGGTGGCGAAGTGGCGGCTGCCCGGCGGCGGCAGCCCCGACATGGGCGGCGTGTCGGCCGACGGCAAGCTCCTGTGGCTGTCCGGCCGCTACAACCGCGAGGTCTACGCGATCGACACCGGATCGGGCAAGCTGCTCGCCCGCATCCCGGTCGGCGACGGGCCGCACGGGCTCTGCGTCTACCCGCAGCCCGGGCGCTACTCGCTCGGCCACACCGGCGTCTTCCGCTGAGGCCCGGCTAGCTCCGGTGCTTCAGGGCCCGCGGGCGCTGGAGGTGCGGCGTGGTCAGCTCGTGGTGGTCGACGCCCTCGACCGGGAACGGGTCGGCGTGGACCAGCGCGGCATCCAGGCGCTGCACCTCGTGGAGCAGCCGGTGCTCGGCGTCATCGGCGATCCGGTGCGCCTGGACCACGCTCAGCCGGTGGTCGACCACCACGGCGCACTCGGCGCGCAGGCGGTGCCCGATCCAGCGCACGCGCAGCTCGCCGACGCCGAGCACACCCGGGGTCGAGC
>JBEDUQ010000299.1:0-2555 GCA_040414855.1 Actinomycetota bacterium | reverse complement strand
GCGCAGGCGGTCCGCGCTTTCGCCACCGCCTACATCAACTGGACGGCCAGGACCGTGGCCGGCGATATGGGCTCACTGGCGGCCCGAAGCGTCGGGCAGGCGCGCTCGGCAATGACCTTGGCCGCTGCCCAAACGGCCGACGACTACGAGCTCCGGCGGGGCGGGATCTCCAATCAGGGGACGGTGGAGGCGGTGGCCCCGCTGCCGGGCCACCGCAACCAGTACGTGGTTGTGACGCTCGAGTCGACCAGCGCGACCAACACCACCGCCTACCAGGGCCTGAGACCGGCCTGGCACGTCGCGCTGGCTACCGTGGCCGAGCAGGCATCCGACCAGTGGGTGGTCAGCGGTTGGCAGCCGGAGAACTGATCGATGCCTCTCCCGCTCCTCGGTACAGGTACGTACCAGAGTAACTTTGGTACGTACCTGTCTCGGGGCTGGCTGGCGCTACACGGGCTCTCCGTTGGCGGTCAGCGTGACCTCGACGTTCCCGCGGGTCGCGTTCGAGTACGGGCAGATCTGGTGCGCCGCCGCGACGATCTCCTTGGCCGCCTCGGCGTCCTGCACCTGGGGCAGGCTGACGTCGAGTTGGACGGCGACGTTGAAGCCCCGATCCTCGGTGGTGATCAGGCTGACCTTGCTGTCGATCGAGGCGTCGCCGACCTCGGCCTTCGCACGCCGCGCCGCCACGTTCAGCGCGCCCTCGAAGCAGGCCGCGTAGCCCACGGCGAACAGCTGCTCGGGATTGGTGCCGCCGCCCTCGTTCGGCGGGCGGAGCTGTACGTCGAGCTCGCCGTCGGTGGTCTTGCCGTGGCCCTTCTCGCGCCCGCCGGTGACCGTCGCCTCTGCCGTGTACACGACCTTCGCCATGCTCGCTCTCCTTGAGTCTCGTTGAGCACGCAAGGTTACGCCGCGTCAGTGTCCGGCGATGTTCAGGACCACCGCGGTGGCGAAGCACAGCACGGCAAGGACCCGGATCAGCCACCCGGCGCGGTCGCCGGGGCGGCCGGTGACCATCCCGACGATCGCGAGCGTCATGCAGATGACCGCGACGAGCGCAAACGCGGCGGCGAGGGCCCGCAGCACCTTGCTCCTATCCTGTCCACAAGCATGTCGACCCAGTACATCTTCACCACCTACAAGCTCTCGCGCCGCTTTCCGCCTGACCGCCAGGTCCTGACCGACATTTCGCTGTCGTTCATGCCCGGGGCGAAGATCGGCGTGATCGGCTACAACGGCGCCGGCAAGTCGACGCTGTTGCGGATCATGGCCGGCCTCGACGCCGAGTTCGACGGCCACGCGCAGCTCGGCCAGGGCGCCACAGTCGGCCTGCTCGAGCAGGAGCCCGGGCTCGACGAATCCAAGAACGTCCGCGAGAACATCGAGGAGGGCGTCGCGGAGACCAAGGCGCTGCTCGACCGCTTCAACGAGCTCTCGATGAACTACTCCGACGAGACCGCGGACGAGTTCTCGCGGGTCCAGGAGCAGATCGACGCGGTCGACGGCTGGAACCTCGACACCACGCTCGAGATCGCCATGGACGCGCTCCGGACCCCGCCCGGCGACGCCGACGTCAAGACCCTGTCGGGCGGCGAGAAGCGGCGCGTCGCCCTGGCCCGGCTCCTGCTGAGACAGCCCGACCTCCTCTTGCTCGATGAGCCGACCAACCACCTCGACGCCGAGTCGGTGGCCTGGCTCGAGCACCACCTCCAGGACTACAAGGGCACGGTCGTGGCGATCACCCACGACCGCTACTTCCTGGACAACGTGGCGGGCTGGATCCTCGAACTCGACCGCGGACGCGGCATTCCCTACCAGGGCAACTACTCGGGTTGGCTCGAGCAGAAGCGCAAGCGCCTGGAGACCGAAGAAAAGCAGGAGAGCACGCGCAAGCGCACGATCGAGCAGGAGCTCGAGTGGGTGCGTCTGAATGCCAGCGCGCGGCGCAACAAGCCCAAGGCCCGCCTGAACGCCTACGAGGCGTTGCTTGCCCAGGATCGCAACGTCAAGCTCGACCAGGTCCAGATCCACATCCCGGCCGGACCCCGGCTCGGCTCCAACGTGGTGGAGGCCGACGCGGTGCGCAAGTCCTACGGCGACCGCCTGCTGATCGACGATCTGTCGTTCACCCTGCCTCCCGGCGGGATCGTCGGCGTGATCGGCCCCAACGGCGCGGGCAAGACCACGCTGCTGCGGATGATCACCGGCCAGGAGCAGCCCGACTCCGGCACGCTCAAGGTCGGCGAGACCGTAGAGCTGGCCTACGTCGACCAGTCGCGCGACGCGCTCGATCCCGACAAGACCGTCTGGGAGGAGATCTCGGACAAGCAGGACCAGATCATGCTCGGCGACCGAAGCGTGAACAGCCGCGCCTACACGGCCGGGTTCAACTTCAAGGGCTCCGACCAGCAGAAGAAGGTGGCCAAGCTCTCGGGCGGCGAGCGCAACCGCCTGCACCTGGCCAAGCTATTGCGCACGGGCGGCAACCTGCTGCTGCTCGACGAGCCGACCAACGACCTCGACGTGGACACGTTGCGCGCGCTCGAGGAAGCGCT
>JBEDUQ010000298.1:0-10494 GCA_040414855.1 Actinomycetota bacterium | reverse complement strand
GTCCCACAGCATCGCCAACCTGATCTCGCACCTGGCGGCTCTCGGCAAGCGCGTGCTGGCGACCAGCCACACCGGCCGTGCGCTGGAGGTGCTCAAGGGCAAGCTCCCACCGGACATCGCCCAGTTGTGCGTCAGCATGGTCGGCGACGGTCGCCGCGGAACCGGCGACCTTGACCGGTCGGTGCAAGCGCTGGTGGCACGGGCAACCGACCCGTACTGGGACGAGCCGGCGATCGACGAGCGCGTGGGCTGGCTGTGGGAGCGGCTCGCCGCGGTCGCCGAGGAGCGGCGGGAGCTGCTCGCCAACCAGCGGGAGATCCGCGAGCGCGAGATCCAGGACCACACGCCGCCCTTCGGCGACTACCACGGCAAGCTCGCTGAGATCGCGCGGCGGCTGCGGGACGAGGAGGCCAGCCACGGCTGGCTCACCGAGCGGCCGGGCGAGCCGCAGGCGCCGCCGTTGGACGACGCGGAGGCCAGCGAGCTGCTCGACCTGCTGCGGCGCGTGCGGGGCGAGGTGGCGGCCCGGGCCGGCATGGTGATCCCCGCCCCGGAGCACTGCCTGGAGCCCGCGGAGGCGGCCAACCGTTTCGAGGCGCTCGCCGCCGCCGAAAAGGCCCGGCAGGCCGAGCAGCTCGCGGCGGCGCGGGCGCTGCCGCCGTGGGCGGCGCTCGCCGCCGCTTCCGACCAGCCGCGCCAAGCGCTCGCGGAGGCGGTCGCGGCGCTCACCCGTGCCAGGGACCTGGCACTGCGCGGCCGCGAGCCCTGGCTGCCCGCCGCGGTCGACGCGGTGCTGGAGGGCCACGCGGCTCAGTGGGAGGAGCTGGCACGCCTCACCAGAGCGGGCCTGGAGGCGCTCGGGGAGGAGATCAGCGAGGCCGAGAGCATCGAGGTCAGCGGCCTGGACGGACTCGACCCGCTGGCGCTTCGCAGCCAGGCGGCCGGCCTGGCCGAGCACCTGGCCACGGGGGGCCGGACCGGCGGCCTCATCAAGGCCCCGCCGGTCAAGGCCGCCCGGGTGCTGCTGGAGCGGGTGCGGGTCGACGGGCTGGTCCCCGACTCGCCGGCGCGGCTTGCGCGCCTTGGCTTGGTGCTCGACGCCGAGGTCGGCCTGGCCAGGATCGAGCGGCGCTGGGGACCACACCTGGCCGCCGCCGACGGCCAGCCCGACGGGCAGAACGGCGGCGGCGCCTATTCGATCCGCCGTGCCCGTCTGGTCGACGCGGCCGGCACGCTCGGTCACGTCCTGGCGCTCGCGGGCCCGCGACGCGGCGCCGAGGAGGCGGCCGAGGCGATCGGCGGCCTCATCCCGCCCCTGTGGTCGGATGCCGCCCGGGTCGCCGAGCTTGCCCGCTGCCTCGTGTCACTGGAGGCCGACCGCACCGTCGCCACGCTGACAGCGATGATCGACGGCGCGGCGACGGCGTTTCGTGACGCAAGCCTGAAGCCCGGCGCCGCACCGGAGTGCGCGTATGCCGCCAGCGCGCTCCACGCCCGTGACCTGGCTGCCTACGCCAGCGCCTTCGCCGGCATCCAACGGGTCCGCGAGGAGCGGGCCCGGCTCGACCGCCGCGACGCCCTGCTTGCGCGACTCCGCGCCGGGGCGCCCGAGCTGGCCCGCCGCCTGGAGCGCCAGCCCGACGACCCAGGCTGGCAGCGGCGCCTCGAGAGCCTGGCCGAGGCTTGGGACTGGGCCCGCGCCGAGCGCTGGTACCGCGCCATGGTTCGTCCCGGCGAGGAGCGCGCCATCAGCGACCGCCTCCAGGCCTGCGAGGAGCGTGCGCTCGCGCTCACCGGGGAGCTCGGGGCGAACCTCGCCTGGCGCCACTGCCTGCGGCGCATGACCCACGAGCAGTCCCAGCACCTGCGTGCCTACCAGACCGCAATGCGCCGCTACGGCAAGGGCACCGGGAAGCATGCCGCCAGCCACCTCGCCAACGCGCAGCGGCACATGGAGGCCTGCCAGGACGCCGTCCCGGCCTGGATCATGCCGACCTACCGGGTCGCCGAGGTGATCCCACCTCGCCCCCACGCCTTCGACGTGGTGATCGTCGACGAGGCCAGCCAGTCGGGCGTGGACGCGCTGTTCCTCCTGTGGCTGGCGCCGAAGGTCGTGGTGGTCGGCGACGACCGCCAGATCAGCCCGGACAACATCGGCATCGACCGGCACCTGGTCGAGCGCCTCCAGCGCCAGCACCTGCCCGACGTCGAGTTGCGCGACCTGCTCGGCCTTGACAACAGCCTCTACGACCAGACCGCCAGCCGCTACCGTGGCCGCATCTGGCTCCAGGAGCACTTCCGCTGCATGCCGGAGATCATCGAGTTCTCCAACCGGCTCAGCTATGGTGACCACCTGCTGGTGCCGCTGCGCCAGTTCGGCACCGACCGTCTGGAGCCGCTCCGGACCGTGCACGTCGAGCACGCGGAGACCTACGGCAACGACCAGGGCAAGATCAACGACGACGAGGCCAGGGCGATCGTCGAGCGGATCGCCCGCTGCCTGGCCGACCCCGGCTACGACGGCCGCTCCATGGGAGTGGTCAGCCTGCTCGGGGCCGCGCAGGCCAAACGGATCCACGACCTGCTGGTCGAGCGGATCGGCCCGGAGGAGATCGTGTCGCGGCGCCTCAAGTGCGGCACCGCGTACGACTTCCAGGGCGACGAGCGCTCGGTGATGTTCCTGTCGATGGTCGTAACCCCGCCCGGCGACAGCCGACGACTGCCCGCCCTCGGCGGTCGCGGGAACGAGCAGCGCTTCAATGTCGCGGCAAGCCGCGCCCAGGACCAGCTCTGGCTGTTCCACAGCCTACGGCTTGCCGACCTGAATCCCGAGTGCGTGCGCTGGAAGCTGCTCAGCCACTGCCTCAACCCGCCCCCGGCTCTGAACTCGGGCGACCTCCCTGGCCTTGCCGAGGCCGACGGCGACCTGCTCCGGGAGCCCTTCACGAGCCTCTTCGAGCAGCAGGTCTACCTGCGTCTTCGCGGCCGCGGGCACCGCGTCGTCGCCAAGCACCAGGTCCACGGCTTCCGCATCGACCTGGTGGTCCTCGGCGAGCGCTCACGGCTTGCGGTGGCCTGCGACGGCGACACCTGGAACGGCCCGGACCAGTACGAGCGCGATATGGCCCGCCAGCGCGACCTGGAACGCTGCGGCTGGCGCTTCTGGCGCCTCCGCGCCAGCGAGTTCCACCGCGACCCCGACGCTGCCCTGGAGCCCCTGTGGGAGCTCCTCCACGACCGCGGCATCACCGCGGCGCCAGCCGGCGAGGAGAGTTCACGCACGGGGGCCCGGGCTATGTGATGTCCATCGTGTAGCAGACGGCGGTGCCTTCCAGGGCGACGGTGCCGTCGTCGCGGGTCACCGTGGTGCGCAGCTTGGTGATCGGCTTGTCGGTCCGCGCCTCGGTGACCTCGACGCGACCGGTGATGGTGTCACCCGGTCGTACCGGGGCCTTGAAGTCCCAGTTGACATTGAGGAACACGGTGCCGGGCCCGGGCAGTTTCTCCGCGACCACCGCGTTGAGGATGGCACTGGTGACTCCGCCCTGGACCACGATCTGTCCGAAGCGGGAGGACTTCGCCGCTTCGAGGTCGTAGTGCAGGGGATTGCGGTCGCCGCTGATCTCGGTGAAGCGCTGGATGTCGGCGGGCGAGATCGTGCGGGACAGTTCCGCGACGTCGCCCACCTTTGGAGCGCCATTTGGCCAGGGTGCGGTCACGTGCTGCCTTCCAGCCGGATCAAGGAACGAGGCCTCAGGATAGTCCTGGGGCCTCGTTCCCTGATAGGCGGGCAGTGGCGTCAGGGTGCGGCCAGGCCGTCGAAATAGCTTCTGGCCTTGGTCCAGGCGTTGGCACCGACCCGGTGGCCCAGCTCGCGTCCATCCAGGTCGCCGGCCCTGAAGTGGATGCCGCCGTAGCGGCGGGAACGGCCGGCCTGGTCCGCCGCCGCCGCGAACGTCGGGAATGTCAGCGTCACCGAGCGGGCCGGGGTGACGCCCGGCTCGATCTTCGAGCTTCCCGCCGGGATCGTCACCGACAGGCCGAACCTTTGGCTGCCGGTGAACGAGGCCAGCACCTCGGCCGCGGCGGCGCTGAAGGTCGAGTGGCCGGAGACGTACTCGGCGAAGGGCGGGGTCACCACGGCCGACGGCTGGTAGGGCAGCCAGTCTTCGCCTCGGATGCGCCTGGTGCCCATGCCGGGACCGCCCCAGGCGAGCACTATGCGGCCCCGGTACAGCTCGCGGATCGTGGTGATTGGCCGGACGCTGTCGTAGGCGCGCTTGGCGTCCCAGGCGGCGATGCTCGCGTCGAGCAACGCCCCGGTGAGGGCGAGGAACATCTTCGCGTCCTGATCGACCGAGTGGTGGTCGCGGCCGGAGATGTACTGCGCCAGCAGGCACCAGTGGCCGGGTGGCAGCTCGGTGGACGGCCCATCCGCCCAGTATTCGGCGATGCTCTTGCTGCGGTCGTCCAGCTTGCGGCTGTCGCGCAAGGCCTGCTCGGCCTGCTCGACGTACGCTGGGTTCGGCCGGCCTTGCCCGTCGACGTGGGCGGTCGGGCCGTCGGGGCGGAACCGCCCAGCCGAGCGGAGCGCGAACGGCGTCACGCGGTACCAGTGGGGAGTCGTGAAGGTCTGCACCACGCCGGTCGGCAGCCGCAGCGGCTGCCAACGGTCGGCGTCCAGGACCTCGTCGGGCGTGTTGACCGGCTGGTAGCCGGTGGTGTCGGCGTAGCCGCCGGCCTGGTTGGCGCCGTCGGTCGCCCGGAAAAGGAGCACTTCCGCCGCCGCCCGGTTGCCGACGCCGGCGGGGTCAGTGCCCGTCGCGTCCGTGGCCGGTTCATAGCCGAGGCTGGCCATGAGGGCGTCGAAGGCGCCCTGGCGGGTCGGGAAGAGGTTGACCAGGGCACGGTAGGCGGCGTGGCTGATGGCCCCGTTCTTGTTGGCCAGGGTGCGCTCGGCGGGTGGGCGCCGCAAGGCCCCGCCGAGGCGGGTGCCGACCGCCCTGGCGTCGTAGGCCGCCCAGGCGTCGTAGATGCTGGCGTGAACCACCGCAAGGGCCCGAGCGGCGACGGTCGGCGCCGGCCTGGTGTCGCGGACCGCCTGCAGGGCGGCCTCATTCCAGAGCAGGACGACGTTGTCGCTGCTCGAGGAGGCCTGGCCGGCGACAGAGGCGGCCACCGGGGTGCGAGCGGTTACGAGGGTGGCGAGGGTGAGTACCGCCACCAGCCCGGCCGTGGCCGCGCGCCCGGCGAGCGGGAGGTTGCGCATCGCAGGCTCCTTGTGTTGTCGCGGTCGACATCACCAGCCATTCGAGGCGCGTGGGCTGCCGGATTGCTCTGAGGCGCGGAAGGCCAGGAAAGTCCGGGCGGCGACCCGAGGCAACCGGCCACGGGGCGCCCTCCCCGCAGGTCGTGTCGCGACTCGTGGTCACGGCCTGAGGGCGCCGGGAGTTGAGCTGGTGGACTTCGGGCCTGCCGGCCGGGGCGAGCATCTCGATGAGCGCCGGGCAGCGGTCGAATTATCAAGCCGGCCGCTGTCAACGGCCCGGAACCCGCTATTGGGTTACGCGAAGGCAGGGCATGGCCAGGTCGCCCAGCGGCGCGCCTCGACGTCGACCAGGGGCGATCGGGCGGCCTGACGGGGCGACCGACGCGTCTATGACGCGTCTATCCGGTTGGCGCGGCGGCGTGCAGGGTCGCCTCGATGGCGGGCCAGGGCAGCCCGGGCGGCAGCCCGATCATGGTGAGGTCGACGACGTCCTTCCACTCCGTCAACCGGTCGCGCACCTGGTCCGCCGTGCCGTACGTGGTGAGCTGGTCGAGCACGACCTGCGCCTCGGCGGGGACGATGCCGGCGTCGGGACGGGGACGCGGATTGGCGTCGAGGATGGCCTGGACCGCGGTGGCGTAGCCCTGCCTGGCGACGGACTTGGCGTAGACGTCGCCCATGGCGCACAGGTACCAGGCGATGGCGCTGGCCGCGATGTCGCGGGCGACGGCGGGGTCGTCGCTGACCACCACCATCGGGCCGGCGGCCACGGTGAGCGGCGCCTCGCGCAGCCCGGCCGCTTCGCGGAGCTTCGCCAGCACGCGCCTCTGCCCGGCGACGTGGTCGCGGGCGACCAGGAAGGGAACCCAGCCGTCGGCCAGCTCGGCGGCGACCCGCATCGTGCGGTCCCCCATCGCCGCCAGCCAGATCGGCAGGTCCGGCACGGGCGGCTGTCCCAGGCGCAGCGGTCGCGCGCCGGCCGTGGAGTCGAGCTGCGCCCGCTCGCCGGCCAGCAGCGCGCGGACCTTGGTGGTGACCTCGCGCAGCTTGTTAGCCGGGCGGGCGAACGGCTGATCGTGGAATCCCTCCACCAGCGCCTTGGTGCTCGCGCCGAGCCCGAGCACGTAACGGCCGCCGGAGAGCTGGTGCAGCGTGGCGGCGGTCATGGCCAGGGTGGCCGGGGTTCGCCCCCAGACCGAAAGGATCCCCGAGACGACCTTGATGCGGCGGGTGCGGAGCGCGACCTCGGCGAGCGACAGGGTCGAGTCGAGCCCCCACCCCTCGGGCAGCGAGAATGCCTCGTAGCCCAGCTCGTCGGCCAGCTCGGCAGTTCGCAGGATGATGTCGCGCCTGGTCTCCATGGGCGTGAGCGCCAAGCCCCGGGGTCGCGTGGTCATGCCGGTTCTCCTCCGGTGGTGGTGCTGGTACGGGCGTCGACGGCGGTGGGCGCCACCGGCAGCGCGGCACGTGGGACGGTGATCCACACGGCCCTGGCGACCGCGAGGAGCTGGTCGTCGGGCCCGAACAGCGCCGACCCGGCGGTGTGCTTGCGGCCGTCGCGCTCCAGCAGCCAGGCGACCACCCGGTAGGCTGCCCCGATCCGGACCGGCCCGGCCAGCTCCGCGGTCATCCGGCCGAGAAGCATGCCTTCGGTGGGCGTGACGCGCGCCTCAGCGACCGCGTCGGCGACGGCCACGCCGCCGGGGCAGTCGAGCGCCGCCCAGACAACCTCCTCCGGGACGAGGCCATCCGGGCCGCCGACCGACGGATCCGGCGACCACGGCGCCGCCCAGACCTCCCGCCCGGGCACCGGGCCGGGGAAGATCCGCAGCCCGTCGCCGGGCGCGCGGTCCGGCCCGCACACGAAGCAGCCGGGGAAGACCGGGTCGTCGTAATAGGCCGCCCGGCCGGCCGCTGCGCGCGCCTCCGCCGGCGTCGGCGGCCGCGGCGCGCGCCACCCAACAGGGGTGGCGGGTGCGCGTGCCTCCGCGCAGGGCCGGCCCTCGTCCTCCAGAAACACGATGCCGTCGTCGGTGCGCGGCAGGAGCGGGCGCTCCAGCGGAACCGGTCTGCGCAGGGTCACCTCGGCCGCGCCGTCGAGCAGCGCCGCCAGCGTGCCGCAGGCGAAGCCGCCGTTGGCGGCGCCTGGCGGACCCTGGAATCGCCCGGCGAACCGCACCGGGGAACCGGCCATCTCCATGTCGGCGTGCCTCCATCACTCGAACCATGTGTGGAGGCGATGCTACGAGGCGCCTGCCCGGCCGTCAGGCGGTTAACTACCCCATCGGCTACCTCAGGGCGGTACCTCAGTTGTCGCGGGCGTTGTCGCGGGCGTTGTCGCGGCCGCCAGCCCACCAGCTGGCGATCTGCGCGCGGGACCGCACGCCGAGCCGCTGGCGAATGCGCTCCACGTGCCCCTCGGCCGAGCGTTCCTCGATCCCCAGGCGGCCCGCGATCTGACGGTTGGTGAGGCCTTCGGCGACCAGCGCCGCGACCTGGAGCTGCCGCGGGGTCAGGCTGACGGGCGGCGACTCGGCCCCCTCGGCGGGCCGGGCGCCCCGCCCCGGCTGCCCGCCCCGACCGGGCTGCGTGCCCCGACCGGGCTGCGCGCCCCGGCCGACGCCCAGGAACCCGAGAATCTCGCGGACCACCCCCGCGGCGTCGCCGGCGAACACCCAGTGGCTGCGACCCTCCAGCGACGAAAGGCGCGCGTGCGGGATCCTGGCTGCCAGATCGCGTCCCAGCCGGTAGGGGATCGCCCGGTCGGCGCGCCGGTGGAGCACCAGGGTCGGCGCCGCGACCTGCTCCAGCAGGTCGTCGACCCGTAGCTCATAGCACTGCGCCAGCAGCTCGGCGGCGACCTCGGCGGTCGCCGACTCACGTTGCAGCCGGGCGAAATCCGCCTTCATCTCCGCGGTGCCGTCTGGCAGGAAGATGTCGGCCAGCATGTCCGAGCCGAGTCCCCAGTGCGCCCTGACCAGCTCGGTCATGGCCTTGCGGACCTGGGCCGATGCGACCTCGTGTCCATTGGCGAAGCCGCCGTAGAGGATCAGCCGCGCCACCCGCTCGGGATGGCGCACCGCATAGGCGACCGACACCGGTGCGCCCATCGAGATCCCCAGCAGGTCGAGCCGGTCCAGCTCGAGCTGGTCGATCACCGCCCCGAGCACCTCCAGATCGCTTTCGAGCGTCTGACGCCCCGGCCAGGGGTCGGACAGCCCGCAGCCTGGCTTGTCATAGGTCACCACCGTCCGTGCGGCGGTGATCGGCTCGTAGAAGTCGCGAATCGCCGGGTCCTGCCAGCTCACCTCCTGGTGGCCGATCCAGGCGGCGGGCACGACCATCGCCGGCCCCCGCCCGACGGTCGCGTACGCCACCCTCGCGCCGGTGGGCGTGGCGGCAAAGCGGATCTGGCGGCGCGGATCCGGTTCGCGCGGCTCGCCCACGGCGAAGTCGGTCATCGCCAGCCTCCGAGATCAACCAGGAGCTACGGCGGTCAGAGCAAGCATTCATGATGCCCGGCCCGCCGCGGCGGGACCACCCGAGCCCGCGCGACCAAGGCCGCTCAGGTGTAGTAGGGGTAGCGTCGCTGGTGCTCTTCCCAGGCCCGCGGGTTGTCGTCGAACTGTGGGATGGGCTGGCAGAGATCGGTGGCGACCTGGCGGATCACGTCGCCAGCCTCCAGCGGCTCGACCCATTCGGCCGGCAGCGCCGCCTCACCGCCAAGCGCGCCGAGCAGGTTCCCGGCGATCGCGCCGGTGGAGTCGCTGTCGCCGGAGTGGTTGACCGCCAGCAGCACGCCGCCGCGGAAGTCGCCGGCGACCAGAGCTGCGTACAGGGCGATCGCGAGCGCCTCCTCGGCAACCCATCCCTGGCCGAGCCGCTCGACCGCCTCGGCGGCTGGAGCCGCATCGCCGCTGGCCGCCCGGCGTGCGGCGGTGATCGCCGCAATCGTCTCGCGTGCCTGGTCCGCTCCACCCTTCCAGGCGTGCAGGGCGTCCAGGGCCGCGTCGATGGCCGCCTGCAACGACTCGCCCTCGAGAATCCGGTGCAGGATCTCGGCGAAGGCGCCCGCGGCCAGGTAGCCCGTGGGGTGCCCGTGGGTGAGCGCCGCGACGACCACGCCGGCCTGGAAGCCGCCAGCCCAAGCCGCCGGGGCGGCTCGCATCAGACCCCCGCAGCCCTTGCTCGAGTTGAGCGGCTGGTCGGGGCTGCCCATGCGACCGGCACGCAGCGCTTCCAGGCAGGTGGTGCCCGGTGCGCGAACGTGGTGCAGCTCCGGGCTCTCCCACAGCAGCCCGCGTAGCTCGACCGGGCGGCCCTGCCGCAACGGGGTCATCGCGGCGGTCTCCCCCTGGGTGGCCAGCCAGCGCAGATAGGAGCAGAACACCGCCGGGCCCAGAGCGCTGATGCCATAGCTGTCGTCACGCCGCCGCGCGCCGAGCAGGCCCTCGGCGGTGAACAGTGTCATCTGGGTGTCGTCGGTGAGCGCCCCGAGCCGGCCGTACGCGGAAACCAGGTCGGTGACGCCCGCCGGGCCGAACCGCTGGCGGATCCGGCCCAGCGACAGGAACTCCACCGGGGCGCCGAGCGCGTCCCCGATCGCGCCGCCCAGCAGGCACCCCCGGGCGCGGTCCCCACACTCCAGCGTCCCAGCCACCTCAGCTCCTTTCTCCCGGAGTGATGTCGGAGGTGAATGGTAGAAGTGCGCCGACCATCCTCATAAGGGAGGAGATCAGAGGTGGACACGCGCGACTACTCACACGTCAAGATGGGCCGCCACCTGCCGCCTGCCGGCCTGTTCAAGTGACGATGTCGCCGTCGGACGTGACCTGGGCTCGGACGGCCGGCGGGATGTTGAGGTTGCCGCGAAAGACGTTCTCAGGGTCGTACCGCCGCTTGACCTCGGCAAGCCGCGCATAGTTCGGGCCAAACGCCGCCCGCGCCGCGCTGCTGTCATCGCCGTCGAGGTAGTTCACGTACCGCCGGTCGGCCAGAAATGGACGCAGCGCGTCATAGACGTCCCGGGTCCACTCGACGTTTTCCTCGGTTGCGCCCGGATCCGTCCAGACCGACGTGATGAGGATGTTGAAGCCCGGCTCCCGGTGCGGTACCGCGGTCTCCGTGACGCCCACGCGCGTGACGGCGCCGTGGAAGCTCTCGATCGCCAGCTGCGTCATCGGTGACGGGGCGGCCGCGAAGTGCTCGACCAGGACCTCGATCGC
>JBEDUQ010000297.1:0-3277 GCA_040414855.1 Actinomycetota bacterium | reverse complement strand
CCCGCGCGGTGGGACCCGACCCACCTTCGCGACGGTTCAGCCGGACCTGAGGATGGGGCGGGTCAGGCAGGTCGGGCCGCCGTCGCCCTTGGACAGCTCCGACGCCTGGTAGACGTGGACTTCGCAGCCGGCGACCTCGAGCGCCTGGCGCGTGCGCGAAAGGCCGTCAGCCATGATGGCCACACCGGGCCGCACCGCCAGCACGTTGCAGGCGAGGCTGCCGTACTCGTCGGCGTCGACTGGGATCCAGCGGACCTCACGAGCCCGCAGCTCCTCGAGCAGCGGCACCGGGGCGAGCGGCTCGAACACCACCGCGAGGTCCGGAGCGACCGGAGAGACCACCGACATGAGGTGCAGCAGGTGAGCGGGACCCCGGTCGTGCGGCAGGTCGCAGCGCTCCAGGGTCGCGTCCTCTCGGGCGAGGATCGCCGCCAGCTGGCGGTGCGCCTCGGCGTTGGTGCGGTAGCCGCGACCGACCAGCAGCGTCCCCTCGTCGAGCCAGAGCATGTCGCCGCCGTCCGCGCGGGCCGTCCCTGTCAGCCGGCCGGCGACCGGGACGCCGATCGCCTCGAGGTCGGCGGCGAGCGGCTCCGCCTCGGCCTCGCGGACCCGCTTGGCGGAGCGCAACACCACCGCACCCGCGCCGGTCACCATCACGGGGTCGTAGACGAAGCAGGCATCGGGCAGTCCGGCAAGCGGCGGGAGCAGGACCACCTCGACGCCAAGGGATTCGAGCACGGTGGCGAGGCGCTCGTGCTGCCAGATCAGCAGCTTCGGGTCCGGCGGCCGCCATCCGGCGCCACCGAAGTCGCCGTCGGTCGACGGGATCCGCATGGCGACCCGACGCAGCGGCGCGGTCATCGAACGGACCCCGAAGGCGCCCGATGCGGTCGGGGTCATCGCGGCGCCTCCTCAGTGCCCTCCTCCTCAGCGCCCTCGGACCCGACCTCCACCCCGGCCGGAGGCTCCTGATCGGAGGACGTCCCGGCCCGATGGCGCTCCTCCACGGACACGTCGGCCGGAGGCGGCTGGCCTGGGGAGGCTTCGGCCACGGAGACGCCGGCCGGAGGCGGCTGGCCTGGGGAGGCTTCGTCCACGGACACGCCGGCCTGGACCTGCGCGGCGACGGTTGCCCGTCCGTCCGCCGACAGCGACCGGACGACTTGCGGGCCGGCGCCGGCCGCGGCGACTCCGGGAAGCGGCACCAGCTCCTCATCGCGCGGCGGGGCGGCCGGGCGGCTCAGCAGGACGCCACCGCAGACCATCACCACCGTGGCCGTGAGCGCCAGCAGTGCGCGGTAGTCGACGAACGAGATCAGCAGCGCGCCGGCGCCGATCGACAGCGCCTGCGGCAGGTCCAGCGAGACGTAGGTGACGGCCATGACCCCGCCTTGCAGGCGTGGCGGGGTCCAGCGTTGCAGCGCGGTCATGAAGCCGACGATCAGCCATGGCAGCGCGAGCCCGTCCAGCAGAAAGCCCGCGGCGACCACCGGCAGCGACCGCGGCAGGAGCAGCAGGGCGCCGGCGGCGACCGCCACCATGCCAAGCCCGACGAGGGGCGGCGGACCGACCCGACGCAGGACCGTCGCCGACGCGATCCCGCCGAGCACGGACCCGGCCCCCTGCACGCTGAGCAGCACGCCGACCAGCGTCGCCGGTCGGTGCAGCCCGTCGTCCACCACCGCGAAGATGATCGTGTCGAAGAAGCCGAGCACGCTGAACGCGATCCCCGACGTGACCATGAGCTGGAACAGCGGCGACGTCCGGCGCACATGGCGGAACCCGGCGACCAGGTCCTCGCGCAGCCGCCCGCGCGGCTCTGGGGCCGATTCCTCCACCCGGAGGAGCGAGAGGGCGACCACCGCGATCACGAAGGTCGCCACGTCGAGCAGCACCACCGCGGTGATCCCGAACGCCGCCAGCAGCCCGGCGCCGACCAGCGGGGCGATCAGTCTGAGCCCTTGCCCGAAGGTCGCGAGCAGCGCGTTTGCGGAGCCGAGCAGTTCGCCGGGCAGCATGTCCTTGACCAGGCCGGTGCGTGCCCCGCTGATCAGGTTGAGCGAGAGCCCGTAGAGCAGCGCGACCACGAGCACCACCCAGACATGGCCGCCGTCGCGGACCAGCAGCAGCGGCAGCACCGCTAGGCAGGTGGCGAGGTCGACCACGATCATCAGCGGCCGGCGGCGCACCCGGTCGACCAGGTAGCCGGTCAGCGGCGCGGCCAGCGACGGCAGCGCCAGCATGAGGAAGACCGTGCCGGCCAGGGCGTTCGAGCCCGTGAGCTGCTTGGCGAGGATGCCGAGGCTCAGGAACAGCACCGTGTCGCCGAAGAACGACAGCGATTGGCCGACGAACAGGAGCCGGAACTGGCGGTTACGGAGCGGCGTCACGAGGAGGGACTCCCGTGGGCGGTGGGGGCAGGGGGAAGCCGAAGCTGAGCAGCCGGACCAGGCGTGCGTCGTGGGGACGCCGGGCCGGGTCGGTCAGCCGGTCGCCGTGGCGGAGCATGAGGCGGCCCAGCTCCTCCCCCAGCTCGGTCAGCTCATCCGGCGTGAGGTAGGCGATCATCCCGGCCACGTGCGCACCGCGCTGCCATCGCTCCGGGTAGGCGCGGCGGGTGCGCAGCCAGGTCAGGATCCTGGCCACCTCCCGCTGGACGAAGACCTGGTCGAGCTCATCCTCGGCCCGCCGTGACTGGGGGTCGGCGCCGGTGCTCGACCACGACTGGCCGAGACTCGCCAGCCGCCACGGGCGCCGGCGGCCCGCTTTCCCCGGAGCCTCTTCGACCAGCTTGTACCTCGCGAGCGTGCGGAGGTGGAAGCTCCAGCTCGAGGGGCTGTCGCCGAGCACCTGCGCGCACCGGGTCGCGGTCGCCGTACCCTCGACCAGGAGAAGCTCCAGCAGCGCCAGCCGCTTCGGATGGGCGATCGCCCGCAACGCCAGCGCGTCGGCGATCCGCTGGATCTCGGCGTCGAACCCGTCGCCAAGGTCCGGCAACCCGGTCTCGCCGGTCGGACCCACGGTCGGACCCACGGTCGGGGCCACGGTCGGGTCCTGGGCCGCCTCGTTTGAGCTCGTCGACCCGGGCATCGTCGAAAGCTAGGTTTCGAAAGAACCCTTGTCAACGCCGGATCGGTTCGGAGTCCTGGGGTAGTCCGACGTGCCGGCGCGGGCGGTCGCTTCGGCCAGTCAGTCGCGCGGCGCGATGATCTCGTGAATGACCGAGTTGTCCTCGTCCCCGAGGCCGCGCTCGACCGCTTCGCGATACAGGTTCGCG
>JBEDUQ010000296.1:0-4083 GCA_040414855.1 Actinomycetota bacterium | reverse complement strand
GGGCGCCCGCTGGTGGCCGCTGGCGCTCGCGCGCGAGCTGGACGACGCAATCCTGCTGCTGCGCTTCAACGAGCTGGAGGTCGGCACCTGGGTGCTGCGCTCCAAGGGCGACCCCGAGGCGGTCGTGGCGGTCGACGAGGCGCTGCTCGCCCACGCCGACCACTGGCTGGTCCGCGAGGTGACCCTCTACCTCAAGCGCACGTTGAAGCGGCTGGAGCTGTCGTCGCGGAGCCTGATCGCCCTGGTCGAGCCGGGGAGCTGCTTCGCGGGGACGCTGCTGGAGCTGGTGCTGGCCGCCGACCGCGCCTTCATGCTCGAGGGCCAGAGCGAGGACGGCGACGAGCCGCCGGCCACCCTGCGGCTGACCGGCATGAACCTCGGCCCGCTGCCGGGGAGCAACGGGCTGACCCGGCTGGAGCGGCGCTTCCTCGGCCATCCCGAGGCGGTCGAGGCCGCGGCCGCCCGCCTTGGCGAGCCGCTGGAGGCGGCCGAGGCCGACGAGCTTGGCCTGGTGACCTTCATCTACGACGACATCGACTTCGAGGACGAGGTGCGGTTGGCGGTCGAGGAGCGCGCGAGCCTCTCCCCCGACGCGCTCACCGGGATGGAGTCGAACCTGCGCTGCGGCGGCCCCGAGACCATGGAGACCAAGATCTTCGGGCGGCTCACCGCCTGGCAGAACTGGGTGTTCCAGCGTCCCAACGCCGCCGGCGACGATGGCGCGCTGCGCCGCTTCGGCACCGGCCAGCGCCCGCGCTTCGATCGGAAGAGGGTGTAGTTGGCGTGTCGAAGATCGACTACTCGCAGCAGATCCCGAACAACGTCGAGCTGTCCGACAACCGCCGGCTGCTCAAGGCGCTCGAGTCCTGGCAGCCGAAGTTCATGAGCTGGTGGCACGAGCTCGGGCCGATCGGCTTCCAGCGCGATGACGTCTACCTGCGGACCGCGATCACCACCGACATCAAGCGCGACTCGGCGTGGGGCTACGTGAAGCTGCCCGACTACCGCTGGGGCGTGTTCCTGCTCGACCCCGACCCGGACCGGGTGATCAGCCACGGCGAGTTCAAGGGCCAGCCGGTCTGGCAGGAGGTACCCGGCGAGTTCCGCAACCCGCTGCGCCGCCTGATCGTGGTCCAGGGCGACACCGAGCCGGCCTCGGTCGAGCAGCAGCGCCACCTCGGCCACACCTGCCCGAGCATCTACGACCTCCGCAACCTCTTCCAGGTGAACGTCGAGGAGGGCCGGCACCTGTGGGCGATGGTGTACCTGCTGGACGCCTACTTCGGCCGCGACGGCCGCGACGAGGCGGAGGCGCTGCTGGACCGGCACTCCGGGGACAGCGACAAGCCGCGGATCCTGGGCGCCTTCAACGAGCCGACCCCGGACTGGCTGTCGTTCTTCATGTTCACCTTCTTCACCGACCGCGACGGCAAGTACCAGCTCGCCTCGCTGGCCGAGAGCGCCTTCGACCCGCTCTCGCGGACGGTCCAGTTCATGCTGCGCGAGGAGGCGCACCACATGTTCATCGGCACCACCGGCATCGCCAGGGTGGTGCAGCGGACCTGCGAGCTGCTCAACCAGCGCGGCGATGACGTGCGTCGCTGGGGCGGCATCGAGCTGGGACTGCTCCAGAAGTACGTGAACCTGCACTACAGCGTCTCGCTCGACCTGTTCGGCAGCGAGCTGTCCAGCAACGCGGCCACCTATTTCTCCAGCGGGCTCAAGGGCCGCTTCCAGGAGACCAGGCGCCGCGACGACCACCGCCTGGTCGAGGCGCTCTACCCCGTGCCCGAGCTGGGCGAGGGCGGCATCCGGACGGTCGAGGCATCAGCGCTGAACGCCATGAACGAGACGCTGCGGGACGACTACATCGTCGACTGCCAGCGGGGCATCTCGAGCTGGAACCGGATCATCGCCAACGCCGGCATCGACTTCGAGCTGCGCCTGCCGCACCGCGGCTTCAACCGGCAGGTCGGGGTGTTCGCCGGCGTGCAGGTCTCGCCCGACGGCCGGCTCCTCTCCGACCTGGAGTGGGCCGCCAACCAGGCGGAATGGCTGCCGACCGAGCAGGACCGGGAGTATGTCGCCTCGCTGATGGTGCCGGTGACCGAGCCGGGCAAGATGGCGAACTGGATCGCGCCGCCGGCGACCGGCATCAACGGCAAGCCCATCGAGTTCGAGTACGTCCGCTTCGAGCCGCGCCGGTAGGCGGCGCGGCGGCGCGTGGAAGGTGGGGTGGAGGGTTGCCGGAGTTCCTGAACGCCTGCACGTACCTGCTCGACCGGCGCTTGGAGGCCGGCGAGGGCGAGCGCGTCGCCTTCGAGCAGGGCGACGCCAAGGTCACCTACGCGGAGCTGGCCAAACGGGTCGGCCAGGTCGCCGGCGGGCTGCGCTCGATCGGGGTGCGTCCCGAGGAGCGGGTGCCGCTGGTGATGCTCGACGGCGTCGACTGGGTCGCCAGCTTCCTGGCGGCGCTGCGGATCGGCGCCGTGCCGGTGCCGATGTCGACCATGCTCACCGGCGCCGAGCTGGCCTTCCAGTGCAACGACGCCAGGGCCAGGGTGGCGATCGCCTCGGCGGCGCTGGGCCCGACCATCAAGGACATGGCGGCCGCCTGCGACGATCTGACCGACCTGGTCCTGGCCGGCGACGGCGAGGCGGCCGGCGGGCTCGCCGCCGGTCAGCGGGTCCACCGATTCGACGACCTGGCCGCCGGTCAGCCGACCGAGGCGGCGCCCTACGCGACCTGGCCGGACTCGCCCGCCTTCTGGCTCTACACCTCGGGGACGACCGGCAAGCCCAAGGCGGCCATGCACCGGCACGTCGACCTGCCCTACACCGCCGAGACCTACGGCCAGCAGGTCCTCGGCATCACCTCCGAGGACCGCTGCTACTCGGTCGCCAAGCTGTTCTTCGCCTACGGGCTGGGCAACTCGCTGACCTTCCCGATGGCAGTTGGCGCCACCACCATCCTCGACCCCGCCCGCCCGACCCCACAGGGGGTCGCGGCGGCGGTCCGCGAGCACGCCCCGACGCTGTTCTTCGCGGTGCCGACCTTCTACGCGGCGGTGCTGGCCGCCGACCTGCCGGCCGACACCTTCTCGTCGGTGCGCATGGCCGTCTCCGCCGGCGAGCCGCTGCCCGCCGGGCTCTACCACCGCTTCAAGGAGCGCTTCGGGGTCGACATCCTCGACGGCATCGGCACCACCGAGGCGCTGCACATCTTCATCTCCAACCGGCCGGGCGACATCCGCCCGGGGACCACCGGCTCGGTCGTGCCCGGCTACCAGGTCCGGCTCGTCGACGACCAGGGCGCGCCGGTCCCCGACGGCGAGAGCGGCCACCTGCTGGTCTCCGGCGAGTCGGTGACCACCGGCTACTGGTGCCGGACGGCCACCAACCGGCGGACCTTCCAGGGTGAGTGGCTGCGAACCGGCGACGTCTACTCGCGCTCGGCCGACGGCGTGTTCACCTACGCCGGGCGCTCCGACGACATGATCAAGGCCGGCGGGATCTGGGTCTCCCCCGCCGAGGTCGAGGCGACCCTGGTCCAGCACCCCGACGTGCTCGAGGCCGCCGTGGTCGGCCGCCGCACCGCCGAGGGCCTGCACGAGCCGGCCGCGTTCGTGGTGCGACTCCCCAACCGCACGCCCACCCCGGAGGAGCTTGTCGAGTTCTGCCGCGAGCGGCTGGCCGCCTTCAAGCGGCCGCGGCAGGTGGTGTTCGTCGAGGACCTGCCCAAGACCGCGACCGGCAAGATCCAGCGGTTCAAGCTCCGCGACGACTGACGGCGGCGCCGATGACCGACAAGGTCCTCACCATGCGTGAGGCGGTGGTGGAGCTGGTGCCGGACGGCGCCAGCGTGGCCTGCGGGCTGGCGCTGGAGGCGGCGATCCCGTTCGCGTTCGCGCACGAGCTGATCCGGCGGCGGCGCACGGGTCTGCACCTGGTCGGGCCGATCGCCGACGCGATCTTCGACCAGCTCGTCGGGGCCGGCTGCGTGTCGGTGATCGAGGCCGCCTGGGTCGGCAACGTCACCACCGGCTCGGGCTACTGCTTCCGGCGCGCGGTCGAGCACGGCCG
>JBEDUQ010000295.1:0-6817 GCA_040414855.1 Actinomycetota bacterium | reverse complement strand
AGCGGTCGGCCACGTCGACGTGGCAGGTGTCGCGCGCGTCGCGGTTGCCGCCGCCCATGGTCGGGTCGCCGACGGCCGCGCCCTCCTCGGCCATCCCGCGGGCCGCCGCCTGGAGCAACTGGGGCGGCAGCGTGGGCTGGCGGCCGCCGGGGGCGCCGGGCCGCAGCAACGGGGAGGCGTGCCGCCCTACCAGGGCGCGGCGCTCGGCGGCGTAGGCGGGGTCGAGCAGGACGTCCAGCGGCACCTCGACGAAGTCAGGATCGCCGTACCAGGCCTCGCGGTCGGCGAACGCGAGCTTGGCGCACTCGACGACGGTGTGGACGAACTCGGCGCCGCCAGGCTCCATGGCGCCGAGGTCGAAGCCGTCCAGCAGGCTGAGCTGCTGGAGGAACACCGGGCCCTGGCCCCACGGCCCGGTCTTGCAGACCCGCACACCGCCGTAGTCATAGGTGGCGGGCGCCTCGACGCCGGCCCGCCACGCGGCCATGTCGGCGCCGGTGAGCAGGCCGCGATGGCGGCTGCCGCTGGAGTCCATGGCCTCGGTGCGCTTGAGGAAGTCCTCGATCGCCTCGGCGACGAAGCCCTCGTAGAACGCGGCCCGCGCCGCCTCGATCTGACGGTCGCGGTCGCCGCCGGCCGCCTCGGCCTCGTCGAGCAGCCGGCGCCAGGTGGCCGCCAGCACGGGGTTCCGCATCACCGACCCGGCCCGGGGCACCGCGCCACCCGGCAGGTAGAGCTCGGCCGAGGTGGTCCACTCCTCTCTGAAGAGCCGCTCGACGTCGGCGATGGTGTCGGCGACCCTCGGCAGCACCGGGTGGCCGCCGTCCGCGTAGCCGATTGCGTGCTCGAGCACGTCCCGCGGCCGCATGGTGCCGTGCCGGCCGAGCAGCTCCAGCCAGCCGCCGACCGCGCCGGGCACGCACGCCGGCAGCAGCCCGCTGCCGGGGATCAGGTCCAGGCCCAGCTCGCCGAAGTGCGCGATGGTCGCCGCCGCCGGAGCCACGCCCTGGCCGCAGATCACCTCCACGCCGCCGCGCTCGGCGCTCCAGGCGAGGATCGGCACCTCGCCGCCAGGGCCGTTGAGGTGCGGTTCGACCACCTGGAGCACGAAGCCGGCCGCGACCGCGGCGTCGAAGGCGTTCCCGCCCCGCTCCAGCACGGACATGCCGGCGGCCGAGGCGAGCCAGTGGGTGGAGGACACCATGCCGAAGGTGCCCCGCAGCTCAGGTCGTGTCCCGATCAATCGCTCTCGACTCCTTACCATCTTGCTGGAGCTTGGCCTGCTTAGAGGGAAGCGCCCGTTTCCGGGCGTCGGTGCTTACGATCTCGCAGGACGTCAAGACCGTCGAGATCCACGGCAGCGGCCCGCTGATCACCGAGGCCGCCGGCACCTTCCCATCCCCCTGAGCCGCGTGAAGCGCCGCGAGGGGCCAATTCGCTTGACCGTTCCGGCGACCGCCCCGACCATCGTCATGGCCGGTGCCAGCCACCGGATCCACGCTCCCACGACCCCAGGAACGATCCCTCATGCTCCGCGCCACTGACCTCAGCGTCCGGACGTAGGAGCCACGACCCCAGGAATAATCCGTCATGCTCCGCGCGACTGACCTCAGCGTCGAAATCGGCCCACGGCTTCTGGTGGCCGACGTCAACTTCACCGTCAACCCCGGCGACGTCGTCGGGCTGGTTGGTCCGAACGGCGCCGGCAAGACCACGCTGCTGCGGACCCTGGCCGACGCCGCCGCCGCGGCCGGCGCCCTGCGCGGCTCCGACCCCGGCGAGGACGTGCAGGTCAACCCGGCGGTGACCCTGGTCGGCTCGCTCGCCTGGCTGCCCCAGGAGTCGCCGCCGACGGTCGAGTCGACCGGGCTCCAGCGGCTGCTGTCCGCCCGCGGCCTCGACCACGCCAAGCAGCGGCTCGAGGAGGCGCGGCGGCGGATCGACGCGAGCCCGGACACGCGCGCCCGCGACCGCGCCATCAAGCGGTTCTCGAACCTCCAGGAACGCTTCGAGATGGACGGCGGCTACCGCGCCGAGTCCGAGGCCCGACGCATCGCCGCCGGCCTCGGCGTGCCCACCGGCGGCCTCGACCGGCCGCTCGCGGGGCTGTCCGGGGGCGAGCGGCGCCGGGTCGAGCTGGCGCGGGTGCTGCTCAGCGAGGCGACCACCCTGCTGCTCGACGAGCCGACCAACCACCTCGACGCCGATGCCAAGCAGTGGCTGGCCGACTTCCTGGCCAACTTCGCCGGCGGCATCCTGGTGGTCTCTCACGACCTGCCGCTGCTGGACGCCGACATCACCGCGGTGCTGGCGGTGGACCCGCTGACCGCCTCGGTCGAGGGCTACCGGGGCACGTGGACCCAGTACCTCAAGGAACGCGAGGTCCGGGAGGCCTCCGAGGCGCGGCAGCGCAAGGTGATGGAGCGCGACATCAAGCGGCTCAGCGCGTTCGTCGAGAAGTACCGGCACAGCAACGAGGTGATGGCCCGTCGCGCGCTGGTCACCGAGCGCCGGGTCGAGCGGATGACGGCGTCGCTGACACCGGAGCGGCGGCAGGGCCGCAGGGTCGCGGTGCGCTTCCCGGAGCCGCCGCCGGTCAGCCGGATCGTCCTGGAGGCGACCGACCTGGCGCGCTCCTACGGTGGGCCGCTGGTGTTCAAGCAGCTCGGCTTCGACCTCGAACGTGGCGAGCGGCTGCTGGTGCTCGGGCTCAACGGCGCCGGCAAGAGCTCGCTGCTACGGATCCTCGCGGGGGTCGACCGGGCCGACGCGGGTGAGGTCCGCTACGGCCGCGGCGCCGCGCTCGGCTACTACGCCCAGGAGCACGAGGGCCTGGACCCCGAGACCACCGCGATGGAGCTGATGCGCGAGACCAGCACCACCACTGACGACGTGCTGCGCGGCGTGCTCGGCCATTTCCTGCTGGGCGGCGACCAGGCCGGCCAGCGGGTCGCCACCCTCTCCGGTGGCGAGAAGACCAAGCTCGCCCTGGCGCGGCTCGTGGTCGGCCGGCACAACGTGCTGCTGCTCGACGAGCCGACCAACAACCTCGACGTGCAGGCGGTCGAGGCGGTCCGCTCGGCGCTCGCCTCTTACGGGGGCTCGGTGATCCTGGTCAGCCACGACACCCCGTTCGTGCGGAGCTTCGAGCCCGACCGGGTCCTGTTCATGCCCGAGGGGACCGTGGACGTCTGGGACGAGCAGTACCTCGACCTGGTGGCGCTGGACTGAGCCGGACTGAGCTGTCTGAGCTGGATTGGCGACCCGGACGATTCCAAGGTCCGGACGGCGGATCGAGGGTCCGGGCGCCCATCCTCCAGGGCGCCCGGACCCCGCTCGGGCCAGCTCAGGCCGTCGCCGTTGTCGGCCTGGAAGCCAGCCCGAAGTAGAGGGCGGCCAGCGCGCTCGCGAAGTGCAGCAGGTTGTCCGGCTGGTTCAGGTTGAGGATGTTCAGCTCGGAGCCGCCACCCGCGATGAACAGCCCGATCACGCCGACGACCAGGTAGCCCGCGCCGATCAGCGCGCTCACCAGGCGGGCGGCGGACTCCGTGCGGGAGGCGACCAGCCAGGCCGCCCCGACGGCGACGTGGACGAGGTTGTGGAGCGGATTGACGCCGAACAGGATCAGCTTGTCGCCCGAGGTGGTCGCGAAGCTCTCCAGCCCGGTCACCGCGAATCCGAGGAGCCCGACCACCACGTACACGGCTCCGAACACCATGGCGAAACGACGTGCCTGCATTGCTCACCCATCCTCTCGAAGGCCGCCTGCCAACCGGCGGAACGCCGGGTTCTCAGCGGGTCTTCGGAACCGGTCGCGCCCCGGTTCGGTGGTTTTTCGCCCTGCGCGGGCGGGGTGGGGACGAACCGCCCATCGCGGCGCCTGTTCGCGCCGCCGATGCGCTACCCTCGGCTGGTCAAAGGACTCATCGAGGCCGGGGCCGACGGGTGCCCGACCCGCTGCCGCAGCTTGCTGCCCCCGGAGGTTTCCCACATGGCCGACGCCAACCTGGTGCCGATCGTCATCGAGCAGACCAGCCGTGGTGAGCGATCGTTCGACATCTACTCGCGGCTGCTGAAGGACCGCATCATCTTCCTCGGCACCCCGATCGACGACACCATCGCCAACCTGGTCATGGCCCAGCTCCTCCACCTGGAGGCCGAGGACCCTGACAAGGACATCAATCTCTATATCAACTCGCCTGGCGGCTCGATCACCGACCTGCTGGCGATCTACGACACCATGCAGTACGTCAAGCCGGACATCTCGACGATCTGCATGGGCATGGCCGCCTCCGCCGCCGCGGTGATTCTGTCGGCGGGGACCAAGGGCAAGCGCTTCGCCCTCCCCCACGCGACCATCCTGATCCACCAGCCGTCGGGAGGCGCCCGCGGCCAGTCCGCGGACATCGAGATTCAGGCCCGCGAGATCCTGCGGCTGCGGCGCGTGCTGGACGAGATCATCGCCGAGCACACCGGCCAGACGGTGGAGAAGATCGGCAAGGACACCGACCGCGACTTCATCATGAGCGCGGAGCAGGCCCTGGAGTACGGCATGGTCGACGAGATCATCAGCCCGCGCCAGGTGGTCCCGGTGATCGCATCGTCGACAGCGCCTGCTGGCGTGTCGCGGCCTAGCGACGACGGCGGCCCCGAGCCGACCGCCGCCCCGCCGGCCTCCTGACCGGGGTGGCGCCGCTCGCGCGGCAGGTCGTCTTCGACATGGATGGGCTCATGGTCGACTCCGAGCCCATGCATGAGCTCGCCAACGACCGCTACTTCGCGCGCCTGGGCACGACGCTCGACGAGTCGCTGCGCGAGGAGATGATGGGCAGGCGGGTCCGCGACCTGGCCGAGGCGACCGCCGGGCGGCTCGGGCGCTCGCCCGACGACGTGTTCGCCGAGCGCGAGGCGGTCTTCTGGGAGCTGTTCGAGCAGAGCGGCGTCAAGGCGATGCCAGGGCTCGACCAGGCGATCGCGATGCTGGCCGGCGCCGGGCTGCCGCTGGCGGTGGCGACCTCGGGCACGCGGGCCTACGTCGACCAGGTGCTCGACCGCCTCGGGATCCGGGACGCGTTCGCGGTGGTCGTCTCCGGCGAGGAGGTGACCGCGGGCAAGCCCGACCCCGAGATCTACCTGCGGGCGGCCGAGCTGCTCGGCGCCGATCCGGCCGACTGCGTGGCGCTGGAGGACACCTTTCACGGCGTCGCCGCCGCCCGCGCGGCCGGGATGCACGCGATCGCGATCCCCAATGCGCTCACCGCGGCCATGGACTTCAGCGGCGCCGACGCGGTGCTGCCCGACCTGGTCGCGGCGGCGGAGTTCGTGCTCGCGCCCCCGGGCTCGTCATCCTAGAGAACGACCGGGCAATCCTCTCGGCGCAGGATGCCCAGGTGGCCGGGCGGTTGCTACCTTCGCGTCATGCGTGATTGGCGGTCGCTGCTGAACCGGGCCCGCCGGCTCAACCCCATGGTGGCCGACGGCCTGTTGGGCGCGTTCCTGCTGGTCATCGCCCTGCCGCAGCTGTTCGTCCAGGACCCCGCCTACCACGACCTCGGCTACAGCTTCCGCGGCGGCGACTGGCTCGGCGTGCTGCTGCTCGCCGGCGAGACGCTGACCCTGAGCTGGCGCCGGCGCCATCCACTGATCGTGCTCGGGGTGTCGACCGCCAGCGCGGTGGCGCTGCTGCTGGTCGGCTTCCCACCGACGGTCGCCGACCTCGCCATGGTGGTGGCGACCTACTCGTTGGCGGCGCACTCGCCCCGCCGCACGGCGATCATCGGTGGGGCGGCGTTCATGGTCGCGCTGGGCGGGATCCTGGTGGTGGCGGGCCTCAAGTACACGCACGACGCGACCCGGCCACAGGACTACGTGGTCAACTTCGCCACCTTCGCCTTCGCGTGGTTCCTGGGCGTCCTCCAGCGCGGCCGCCACCAGCACACCGCCGAGCTGGAGCGGCTCAACCGGCAGCTCGCATCCGAGCGCGAGAGCCGGGCAAGGGGAGCGGTGGCCGAGGAGCGCTCGCGGATCGCCAGGGAGCTCCACGACGTGATCGCGCACGCCGTCAGCGTCATGGTGGTCCAGGCCGGCGCCGCCCGCAGGGTCACCGACAGCAGGCCGGACCAGGCCAAGGACGCGATGACCCTGATCGAGTCGACCGGGCGGCAGGCGCTGGCCGAGATGCGCGATCTGGTCGGCGTGCTCCGCGACGTCGACGAGCCGACCAGCCTCGACCCGCAGCCGCGGCTCGGCGACGTCGCCACCCTGGTCGAGCGGTCGAGGGCCGCCGGGCTCGACGTCACCCTCGAGGTCGAGGGCGAGCCGAGGCCGCTGCCGACCGGCATCGACCTGTCGGCCTACCGGATCGTGCAGGAGGCGCTGACCAACGTCCGCAAGCACGCGGGGCCGGCCACGGCCGAGGTCCGCGTGCGCTACGGCACCCTCGACCTCCAGATCGAGGTGGTCGACGATGGGCGGGGCCCGCTCGGCCGGCCCCTCGGCAGCCTGAACGGCAACGGCGACCGCGCCGATCGCGGCGACGGCGGCGGGAACGGCCGCGACCGCGGCGACCGCGGGTGCGATGAAGGCCGCGGCAACGGGCTGATCGGCATGCGCGAGCGGGTGGCGCTCTACGGCGGCCGGCTGGAGGTCGGCCCAATGCCGCCACGCGGCTTCCGCGTGCTCGCCCACCTTCCGCTGGAGCGGGGCGCGGGATGATCCGGGTCCTGATCGTCGACGACCAGCCGCTGATGCGGACCGGCTTCCGGATGATCCTCGACGCCGAGCCGGACATCGAGGTGGTCGGCGAGGGCGGCGACGG
>JBEDUQ010000294.1:0-2618 GCA_040414855.1 Actinomycetota bacterium | reverse complement strand
CTGACGGTCGCCGACCGGTCGCCCTCGTTCATCGCGCTGGCGACGCCGATGCCGCCGATGAGGAGCATGAGCCCTGCCGCCGGAGCGACGATCCACCTGGTGCCCTGTCGCATCGTGGTTCCTCCTGTGCCGTTTCCGGCTGTTGCGCTGCGACTTCCCGTCGCCGCGGGCCCCGTGGTGGAGCCATGGGAAGACCCTACAGATCTGGACATTTGGGACTCATGTAGGCGAGATGTCATTCCTCACATGTTCGAAATCTGGGAGCGGCGGGGACGTGGAAGCCCAGGTCGGGCCAAGAGAAGGCGCCCTGCGGACCGCCGGGCCCGACCCCCCGACCTCCGCTAGGACGCGGGAAGAATCAAACGGACGACGGCGCCGCCGGTGGGGCGGTTGGCGGCTTCGGCGATGCCGCCGTGACCTTCGGCGATCGCCTTGACGATCGCCAGACCGAGGCCGGCGCCGCCGTGACTGCGGGTGCGGGCGGTATCGGCGCGATGGAACCGCTCGAACGCCTGCGGCAGGAACTCGGGCGGGAAGCCTGGGCCCTGGTCGCTGACGGCGACCTCGACCTTGCCGTCCATGCCGCTCGCATCGACCTGGATCGCGCTGCCGGCGGGGACCACGCGCAGCGCGTTGTCGACCAGGTTGTCGATCGCCTGGCGGAGCCGGTCGGGGTCGATGGGCGCGACCAGGCCGGGCCCGACGTCCAGCTCCACCCGCACGTCGCGGTCGGCGGCGCGGAGGGACGCGCTGGCAACGGCCTCCTCGAGCACGGGCTCGAGCGGCTGGGCGACCGCCCGGACGATCGGGCCGCCCTGGTCGGTCCTGGCGAGCAGCAGCAGGTCCTCGGCGAGCCGGGAGATGCGCCCGGCCTCGCGGCTGGCCTGGTGGACGGACTCGGCCAGCTCCTCGTGGCTGCGGCTGGGCCGGTCGGCGAGCTCGAGCTCGGTGCGCAGGACGGTGAGCGGCGTTCGCAGCTCGTGGCTGGCGTCGGCGATCAGGCGACGCTCGCGCTCGAGCGCCTGGCTGATGCGGTCGAGCAACTGGTTCATGGTCGTCGCCAGCTTGGCCAGCTCGTCGCGCGTGCCTGGCACCTGGAGCGTCCGGCCGGGCTGGTCCGGCGGCACCGAGGCGACCGCGGCGCGGAGCCGCTCGACCGGCCGCAGCGCGGCTCCGGCGAGCAGCCAGGCGCCGACGCTGCCGCCGACCACCAGCAGGATCCCGGCGGCGAGCACGCCCTGGCGCACCCGCTGCACCGCGGCGTCGGCGGTCGCCACGGACCCGCCGACGGCGACCACGTAGCGGCCGTCGGCCCGCTGGACCGGCACGGCCAGCACGCGCAGAAGCTCACGGCTCGCGCTGATGCGCTGGTCGTAGGTCCGCGAGCGGCTGCCAAGCGACTGGCGGACCGAGGCGGGGACCAGCTCGGGACCGCGCAGCCCCGTGGAGGTCGCGATCACGTTGCCGGCCGGGCCCAGGACCTGTGCGAACGCGTCCGGGGTGGCGCTGATCCGCTCCTGGAGGTCCTTGACCGAGACCGCCCCGGACGGCGTGGTGGCGGCGGCGGTGGTGGTCTCCGAGCGGTTCTCGTCGCCGCCCCGGCCACGACCTCGGCCACTGCCGCCGCTCTCGCTCTCTCCACCCCGGTCGCCGCCGTGATCGTCGCGGAGTTCCGCCACGATCGGGGCGGCGCGCTGGCTGAGACCCTGGTCGATCGAACCGGCCAGGCTCACCCGCAGGCCGACGGTCCCCAGCAGCCCGCCGACCGCGGCGAGCACGATCGCGGCGGCGGCCACGACCAGGACCAGACGCAGCCTGATCGGCACGGCTCAGCCCCCCTGCGGCTCGCGGAGGCGGTAGCCGGCGCCGCGAACGGTCTCGAGGTCCTCGCGCCCGAACGGCCGGTCGATCTTGCGGCGCAGGTAGCCGATGTACTGGTCGACCACGTTCGAGGATGGGTCGTAGGCGAAGTCCCAGACGTGCTCGAGGATGCGCGTGCGGGTGAGCACCTCGCCGGGATGGCTGAGGAACAGCTCCAGCAGCGCGAACTCCTTGGGCGACAGGTCGAGCTCGACCCCGGCGCGCCAGGCGCGGCGCCTGGCCGGGTCGAGCCGGAGGTCGCCGCTCTCGAGCACGGTCGGCCGCTCGACCCGGCCGCGCCGGACCAGGGCGCGGACGCGGGCGGCGAGCTCCGCGAAGCTGAACGGCTTGACCAGGTAGTCGTCTGCGCCGGCGTCGAGCCCGACCACGCGGTCGTCGACCGCGTCCTTGGCGGTGAGCAGTAGCACGGGGGTCCAGCGCCGCTCGGCACGCAGTCGCCTGGTGACCTCGAGCCCGTCCATGCCGGGCAGCATGATGTCGAGGACGATGGCGTCGTAGTCGGTCTCGGTGGCGCGCCACAGCGCGTCCGCGCCGTCGCCGCTGGTGTCGACGGCGTAGCCCTCTTCCTCGAGGCCGCGCTTGAGCAGCAGCGCCAGGCGGACCTCGTCCTCGACCACGAGCACTCGCATGCGCAGAGTATGCCCTGCGCGCATGTCAAGACGATGTGAGCACGATGTGAGGGAAGTGCCTCAGACGGCGGCGGCCAGCGCGCGGTCGTCGGCGCCGAAGTCGTCCGA